>CAYUYH010000078.1:0-10736 GCA_964449175.1 uncultured Planctomycetaceae bacterium | reverse complement strand
GGTTGGTAGCACAGCTCTACCGGCGCCTCGAGGTTGACAATCTGAAGGCGGTGCTGGACTCCGCCGGCTCGGTCGTGCCGGCGTTCCGCAAGCAGATAGCCTCCGGCGGGCCGGTCCGCGTGACCCACCCCGAGATGACGCGATACTTCATGACCATCCCCGAGGCCTCGCAATTGGTCCTCCAGGCGGCGGCGACCGGCACGGGCGGGCAGATATGCCTGTTGGACATGGGCGAGCCGGTCAAGATCGTCGACCTTGCGCGGCAGATGATCACGCTCAGCGGCTTCAGGCCTGGCGAGGACATCGACATCGTGTTCACCGGCATCCGCCCGGGCGAGAAGCTCTTCGAGGAGCTGCGCACCGCCGGCGAGGGCATCGAGCCCACCGTCCACCCCAAGGTCCTGGTCTGGCGGAGCGAGCCCCGCAGCCTCGACGAGATCAATGCCGTAATGGACGAGCTTGCCGCGCTCAGGAACTCCCCGGACCGCGAGAGAATCATCGAGGCGATCCGCAAGCTGGTTCCGGAGTACGAGCCTCGCAATCCGCCCGGCGAGGCGACCGCCAAGGAGGCCGACGAGCCAGCCGCCGCGCCTGAGGCATCGCCGGGCGCCGACGGCTAGCCCACCCATGTCGCCGAACCCTCGCGGCGGCCGGACCGTATCATGGACCGCCGCAGGGGCGCAGTCAGGCCAAGCGAGACGCCGGCCACCGGAAGCGCCTCCACAGGAGACGACCAATGAGCCGCAAACCCGTGCCGTTGTCAGGGCCGGACATAACCGAGCAGGAGATCGAGGCAGTCGCGTCGGTGCTGCGCGGCGGGCGGCTGAGCATAGGCCCGCGGATCGAGGCCTTCGAGGCGGCGGTGGCCGCCCGGGCCGGACGAAAGCACGGCATCGGCGTCAATAGCGGCACCAGCGGCCTGCACCTGTGCGTCCGGGCGCTGGGAATCAGCGACGGCGACGAGGTCGTCACCACGCCGTTCTCCTTCATCGCCACCACCAACTGCATCCTGTTCGAGCGCGCCAAGCCCGTCTTCGTGGACATCGACGAGGCCAGCTACAACATGGACCCGGGCGCCCTGGCCGCCGCCGTCACGGACCGCACCAAGGCCATCCTGCCGGTGGAGGCCTTCGGCAACACCGCGCACTTCGACCAATACGAGGCCGTCGCCCGCGACCGCGGGTTGGCGATGATCGAGGACTGCTGCGAGGCGCTGGGCGGGTCAGCGGGCGACAGGCAAGCCGGCAGCTTCGGCGACTGCGGCGTGTTCGCCTTCTACCCCAACAAGCAGATCACCACCGGCGAGGGCGGCGTGATTGTCACCGACGACGATTCGCTGGCCGAACTGTGCCGATCCATGCGCAACCAGGGACGCGACAGCGCAGCCTGGCTGTCGCACGCGCGACTTGGCTTCAACTACCGCCTGAGCGACATCAACGCCGCCATCGGCGAAGTGCAGATGACCAGGCTGGACGAGATTCTCAAGCGGCGCCAGCAGGCGGCCAAGCTATACGACCAGGCCCTCGGCGAGATCGACGGCATCCACCTGCCGCCGATGAACGACCGCGATCGGGCGAGCTGGTTCGTCTACGTCATCCGCCTGTCCGATGACTTTAGCCGCATCGACCGCAACACGGTGATGGCCGAGCTGAAGGCCGAGGGCATCGGCTGCAACCCGTACTTCGTGCCCATTCACACCCAGCCGTTCATCACGGACCTTCTCGGCACGCGCGAGGGGGACTTCCCCGTCACCGAGCGTGTCTCCGCGCGGACGATCGCCCTGCCGTTCTTCTCGGGACTGACCGCCCAGCAAGTCGAGACGGTCGCCCAGGCGCTGCGAAAGGCCATCTCCGACATCGCAGCCAAGCGCCGATGACGCTCCCGCGCAAGCCCGCTAGGATGAAATCCTCAGCAGCGTCTGGATAATCAGCCGGATGTCCAGTAACAGCGACCGCCTGCGGACGTACTCCAGGTTCAGCCGCAGCTTGTCGGGCATCACCTGCTCGAGGTAGACCTTCTCCCAGTCGTCCCCCGCCCGCGAGAGTATCTCGCTCTCACGGTGGTACTTAATCGAGGCTAGGTCCGTGATGCCGGGCTTGACGGAGAGCACCTTGCGCTGCTCGTCGTCGTACAGGGCTACGTACTTGGGAACCTCTGGCCGCGGGCCGACGAAACTCATCGATCCGGCGAGCACGTTCAGCAACTGCGGCAGCTCGTCCAGCTTGGTCCGCCGCAGCAGGCGCCCCACCGGTGTGATCCTCGGGTCGCGCCCGACGGTGATCTGCGCGCCGAGTTTGTCGGCGTCTACGACCATCGTGCGGAACTTCAGGATGCCGAACTCCAGGCCAGCCTTGCCCGCGCGGACCTGGCGGTAGAGGGCCGGGCCTGGGTCAGTCAGTCTAACGACAGCAGCGATAACCAGCATAGGCAGGCCGAGAATCGCCAGCCCTAGTAGACTGAACACGATGTCGAAGACTCGCTTGGCCATGTCAATCCGGCCCGGTGGCAATCTTGATGGCGTCTCGGGCGGCCTCGGCGCGGGCAATGGCCTGGCCCGCGGTGTCGGCCTCGGTGATCACGTATCCCACGCGAGTCAGGCTGGACACCAATTCCGGGACCGTGCCGCCGACGGCGACGTCGACGTGGACGATCTTGACACCCGGCATGGAGCGGGCGTGCTCGACGCCATCAATGGCCCGTACAGTTCCCGGCGGCGGCGCCAAGTATCGGATGGCCGAGCCACGTGGGCCGTGCTTGGGCGTCAGGTCCGGCACGCGCCCCAAGGCCAGGTCTATGGCCCCTTCGACCATGTCGATCCCGGTCGAGCGCGGAGTCAGCTCGGTTGTGATGAAGTCCCCTCCCAGCCGCGCGCCGATCTCGATCAGCATCGCTCCGCGCGAGCCCAGCCGCAACTCGGCATGGGCGGCTGCCCAGTCGATGCCCAGCGCACGGACGCCCGCGACCGCCGCCTCCTCGATCATCTTCCTCGCGCGGGCGTCCTGGAGCGTGGGTTGGTTGTGGCCGGCCTCGACGAAGTGCGGCGCGTCGGTCGTGAGCTTATCGGTAACCTGGAGCACGTGCGGCTGGCCATCCCAGACGAGGATCTCCACGCTGAACTCCGCGCCGTCGACGAACTCCTCGATCACTGCCGAGTCGTCGCGGCTCTCGCGGACGGCAAGTCGGAAGGCCTGCAGAAGTTCCACGCTACCCACGTCGTCGATGAAGCTGGTCACGCCTCGGCTACCGCTGTTGCGGGACGGTTTGACGATCAGCGGCCAACCGATTTCCTCGGCTGCGGCCAAGGCTTCTTGCTCCGTGGCCGCTCCCACAGACCGCGGTGAAGGGGCGCCGCCGGCCTCGAACGCCCGCCGCATCTTTTCCTTGTTGGTAGACCGGATGGCCGTCGCGACGTCAATACCCTTCAGCCCGAGCTCCTGGTTGATCAGCCCCATGGGCAGCATCGAGACTTCCGAGCAGATGTGGATCACGCCGTCGATTTTCTCGGCCCGCGCGACTGCGAGGCAGGCCTGCGGGTCGGTGATATTGACCACGTGGGCCTGGTCAGCAAGCGCCAGTCCCGGCGCGTTGGCGCTGCCGTCGGCGGCCACCACGCGCAGGCCCATGCGTTTGGCCGTCGTGATGGCCGGCATCTGCAACTGTCCAGCGGCCAATACCAGCAACGTTGGCATCTATCCAGACCTCTCTGCAACCTCTGCACGTCAGGGGGCAAGCACGTTATCGTCAAAGTTCCATGGCTACATTATCGCACACATCGCCAAGTTGGCCAAGTGCGTCCGGGCGAAGGGGCACGTCAGGGCGCTGGCCGCAAGCCGACAGTCGGTCAACATTGAGACTGGACCCCCTCGCTCTTCGCCGCAGCGGAAAGAAAGACTATCGCCGCCTTGGGCAGGGCATCAGGTTTCAGACGTGTCCCCTAGCTCTCGAAGTTCCAGCCCGTCCAGATAGCGCCGCAACAAACCTCGGGAAGCCGCAGCGCCCAGGAAGATGTACACAGGCGTGGCCAGGATGATCAGCAGGTCCAGCCACAGACACTGCCGCTGAACGTAGCGAGCTTCCACCGCGTAGAGGCTCTCGTTGGTCAGATGCCTGCCGCCCACGACCGCGCCCAGCCCGGTCACCCCCGGCCGGACGCGCAGACGCTCATAGGCGAGATCGTCGTACTGGCCCTCGTAGGCAGGCTGGCCCGAACGCGGACCCACCAGAGACATGTCGCCCTTCAGCACGTTGATCAATTGCGGAATCTCGTCCAGATGCAGCGCCCGCAGATACCGGCCAACAGGCGTCAGCCGAGGGTCGCGCTTCGTTACGATCAATTTACCGTCGGACGTGATGGCCGGCGGGGCGCCGACCTTCATCGAGCGAAACTTGAGCATCTTATGGGTCGTACCACCCAGACCAAAGCGGTCGTCACGATAGAAGACCGGCCCACGGCTGGTGAGCTTGACCAGCACAGCCACAATGACCAGCACGGGCGATATGACGATCAAGCCGATCAGCGCCACAGTGAAATCGAAGGCTCGCTTGACCGGCGAAGCGCGGGTCGGCGTGATGTTCCGGCCCAGAGGGGTCGTATAGGTTCTTTCTGCCATGGGGGCTAACCGGCGCTCAGGTGCGTGTGCGGCAAACCTGTTCGAGCAACTCGATGTACTTTGCGGTATTGGCCGACCGGGAATACCTCGCAAGGAACTGTTTTCGAGCGGCCTGGCCCCACTGCCGGGCCACGCCGGGCTCCATGGCCCGGCGGATCGCCTGGACCATGCCCTGCACGTCCTGGCAGGGCACGGCCAGCCCGCAGCCGGCCTGCTGGATCGCCGTAGCGGTATCACTCTCCGGATCCACGCTGGCCACCACGCCCCGGCCGGCGGCCATGTAGCCCAGCATCTTGCTGGGGATGCTATTGCGGCCGGAACCGGGCAGCAGCGTAACGACACCCACGTCAGCGGTGGCCTGCACTTCGGACAGGCGATCAGCCGGCTGGAATGGGAAGAATCGCATGTTTGTCAGGCCCAGTTCTTGGCTGCGCTGCTGGATTCTGTCCTTGGCCACGCCCTCTCCCACGAACAGAAACAGCAATCCCGGCTGGTCTGACATGGCGGCTGCAACGTCCGCCATCATGCCCGCGCCGCTGATTTGGCCGATCGTCCCGGCATACAGCACGACGAACGCACCGGGCTCGATGCCATTCTCACGCCGCCAATCGCTGTCTCGGGCCAACGGTTTGATCTGTTCGGCGTCCAGCCAGAAAGGAATGACAGGGATCTTCTCCTCCGGCAGCCCGCGCGACATCAGCGTACGGCGCAGACCCTCGCTGAGCGTAGGAATGCTGGCCGCCCGATGGCAGATGCAAGTATCCAGGCAGCGACAGGCGCGATAGACCAGCCCCTGACGGACCACCCCTACCTCGGCGGCCGCTTCGGGATAGATGTCGTAAATGCCATAGACGTACTTGGCCCGCTTGAGCCAGCAGGCCAGCCAGGTCAGCGGCGGGCCGAAGGTCGGCGTAGAATGCGCGTACACGACGTCCAATCGCCCACAGAGCAGGATGTTGAAGAAGGAGGAAACAGCGAAGGTGAAGAACCACAAGATGCGCGACACGACCCGCTTTCTCTTGAGCAGCGTGTGCCAGACGCGGATCACACGATAGCCGTTGGCCCGCTGGACGCTGCGAAGTCTCCGCCGGTAGCCGGGGAACAGCTCCCCCTTCGGGTAACTAGGCCAACCCGTTAGCACAGTTACATCATGGCCCTGGGCGGTCAGGTCCGCGGCCAACTCTTGCGTCATTACTCCGGCCGGGGCTATCTCCGGGGGATACACGGTGCACACCAGCAGGACTCGCACGTACACGGCTCCTTTGAGAGTTGCGGCGCGGTCAGGGCTTTTTCTCGCGCCGAATGAGATGCTCAAATCGTTTGTCTTCCATCTCCAGTTTGTAGTCCTCGAGCATCTTCCGGAACGGGTACCGTACGACGTAGCCAAGGTCGCGTTTGGCCTTGCTGATATCGTACAGATACGCATGCATGTTGTTGGGCTTCTCCGGCCGGTAGACGATCGGGGACCGCCTGCCCGGCGGCGAGAAAACGTCGATCGCGCCCTGGACCTGCTCCTCTAGCGTCGTGCGAACGCCAGTAGCGATGTTGTAGATGCCGTGGGCCGTGGTGCTGTCCACCGCCCCGATAAAGGCCGATACCACATCCTTGACGTAGACCAGGTCCCTCCCAATGCTGGGATCCCCCCAAATCTCGATCGGTTCGCCAGCCAGCGCCTTCTCAATGAAGATCTTGAAGCCCGTGACGACACGCTTGCCGTCGATGTAGATCTCGGTGTGCGGGCCATAGCCATACACGGCCGGCAAACGCATCGAGACGCCTTGAATGCCGTGCTCCTGGTGGTAGTGCTCGACCAGATCCACCCCGGCGATCTTGGTAATGATGTATACGGCATGGTCGCCGGTGAGGGTAATCGATCGCGGGTCCTCCTCCGTAATCGCCCGGCCGCAATCCCACAGCCCAGCTACATCGGAGTGCGAACTGGCGAAGATCATCTTCTTGCCCTTGACCCGTCGACAATACTCCAGGGCGTACAGCGTGCCGTTGATGTTGACGTCCACATACAGTCTGGGATCATAATCCGTCACATTGGCGGGAACGATGCCGGCCAATAGAATGACGGCCTCGACGTCTTCCTGGGGCAGCTGCCGGAAATCGTCTTCCTTGGTCAGGTCCAGCTTGGCGCAGCCCACGCCGCGGGCGGTGTAATAGTCCGTGGCCAGATTGCTCTTGCCCGTGGCGAAGACTTCCCGACCCTGGACAATTAACTCGTCTGTCAGGTACGTGCCAATGAAACCGGAAGCGCCGATGACTACGATCATGGAGAGACCTTTCTTTGGCGATCCGCCATTCGCAGGGACCGCCAAAGGCTAGGCATAGTATATCGGTTGGGCCAGTTCGCCACCACGGTTGCGTCGTGCCCCCTGCCGTCATGGTCGCACGCACGCAGGCCGCTCGCCAGCGCCGAGCAGCCAGCGATACACGCTCAGCAGTTGCTCGGCCACGCGGTCCCACGTGTAATCCTTGAGGATCAGCTCCTTGCCAAGCCGGCCCATCTCGCGCCGCTGCTCGTCCGTCTTGCCCATCAGCTCTCGCAGGCCTCGCTCGGTAGCGGCTGCCGTGGGCTCGACGCATAGGCCCGCGCCGGCCTCGATGGCCTCGGGAAAGTTGCAGCGAGGTGTCATCAGGATCGGCACGCCGCAGAACATCGCCTCCAGCAGCGACATGCTGAAGCCCTCGGTGAAGCTGGGCAGGACGAACAGCTCGGCCGCGGCCAGCAGCTCCAGCTTATCCTGGCCGTGGACAGGGCCCGTGAAGGTCACCGATCCCGCGCAGCCGCGATCTTCGAGGGTCGCTCGCAGCTGGGCCAACTGCCCCACCTCGTCCGGGCCAGCAATCACCAACTGCCAATCGCCGAACTCGCCGCTGATGCCGCACCACGCCTGGACGAGGTGCGCCAGGCCCTTGCTGGGGTGAATCCTGCCGATGAACAGTGCGAGCCTCTTGCCGCGCAGCTCGTTCCTCCGGGCGCCGGCTGCGTCTGCGGGCGGCGTGGGCTGGTAGTCCGTCGGGTCGATGCCGTTGGGTATCACAGCCACCGAGTTCGTCAGGCCAAAGTCCCTGGCGTACTGGCACTCGGCGGCGGTCAGTGCGTGGATCGCGCCCGCGCGCCGAAGGCTGCGGTCCACGTAGAGCCTCTTGGCGATCGCCTTCTTCCAGGCAGCCATCTTCAGCGCCGTCGGCGAGAGCTGCCCACGCGGCGAGACGACGTGCGGGATTCCGCGCTTCCGCGCGACGGCTGAGGCCGCGGCGTCCATGTTCAACCAGACGCCGTGGCTGTGGATCAGGTCGGCGTCGGCTGCGAGGCGGGCAAGCCGGCGGCGATAGCCGGGCGTGACCCACAGCCTGCGCAACGCCAGCGCCTGCGACGTGTGCACATTCACCAGCGACGCGTCGATGGGCACGCGCTCGCCGAACCTATTGCCCCACGTCACGGCCGAGAAGTCCACCTCGCAGCCCAGACGTGCCAGCGCCTGGCAAGTAGCCGTTACCGTCAGCGACGGCCCGCCCAGGCCGGTCTGTATGCATGGGCTGCTGTGCACCACATGGATGGGTCGGTCAGTCATCTGGCACTTGCGGGAGCATCACGCCGGCTGGGCCGTCGGGCAACGCATGTATGTGCTCCCGGCGACTTCCTTGACCACCTGCCAACCGTGCTTCCTGTAGAACGTGATGGCTCGGGAATTGCTGGTGAAGACGGGAAGATACATGCTCTCGTAGCCGGCTGCAAGGCACGCCGAGCGGAAGGCGTCCATGAGCCGGTCGGCCAGGCCCGAGCCGCGGGCGCGGGGGACCACGGCGATCACTTGCAGCAGCGCCCAGCAATGCTCGTCGCCGACAACGGCTGATATGCCCGGGTCGGCGGCGCGCCTGCCGATGCCTAATCGCCGCCCCGCACGGGCAAGCAATGCCGACAGCACGACCCGGTCGGTAAGCGTCCGCGCAATCAGCGCGCCGAGGAACCTTCGCTTGGCCGAGGCGACAAACTCCTCGCGGATTCCGGGCCGGCCGCCAATCGCCACGCCGAGCACCTCGCCGTTGCCGTCCGCAGCCACCAGGGCTATCCCGCCATCACCCCGGATGTGCGCCTCGTAGAAGGCCGCCGCGTAGGCCGGGCCCATGCGGCTGGTGAACTGATCCGGGAAGCACGCGATGTGACAGCGGGCCATGCCCTCCAGATGCTGCGGACCGGCGGCCGTCACCTCCACGTCGTCCATGTCATCGCCCCTCGCCGCCTAACCGTCGCGCAGGATGCGCTTCTTGATGACCTTTGCCGGGTTGCCGGCCGCCACCGCCCACGGCTCGACGTCGGCGAACACCGAGGACCTCGCCCCCACGACCGCGCCCTGGCCAACCGTCACGCCGGGGGCGACGAACACGTCGGCGCACACCCAGGCGTCGTCGCCGATGGTAATGGGCCCGGCGGTCGTCGGCATGCTCTTCAGCGTGTAGTCATGGCTGGCGGTGCAGAGGTAGCTGTATTGGGAGACGATCGCTCGCTCGCCGAGCCGGATCGCCGCCACGCAGTAGCAGTCGACCCGCGGGCCGATGATGCTGCCGGCGCCCATCTGAAGGTTCCACGGCGCCCAGATGCGGCAGGTCGGATAGACCCTCGCGCCCTTGCCCATCCGCGCGCCGAACGCCCGCAGCAGCAGTCGCCGCCAGCCGTGCAGCACGCGCGGGCTGGGGCGGAACAGCACCGCCCAGACGATCTGCCAGATCAGCCGGGGCAGTCGGCTAGCCAGGGATTCCGGGCGAAGCTGCTCGCCCGCCGGGGTGGGGGATTGCGTCTCGCCGTCAGCGTTCACTGGGCGTCTCCTGATCGCAGTTGACGAAGGCCGGCCTGCCGGCCCGTCCGACCAGCCAAGTGTACAACTCCAGGAATCGCCGGGCCACCGGCTCCAGCGAGTACTTCTCGCGTATCAGCCGCCGGCCTCGCTGGCCCATCTCAGCCATCGACCGCTCGTCGGTGGCCATCGCCTCAGCCAGCGCCTCCGCCAGCGGCTGCTCGCCAAGTTCGATCAGCCACCCGCAGCGGTGCGCCACCAGGTCCTGCCACGGCGTGGTCACCGTGGAGATCGCGGGCTTGCCGGCGGCCAGGGCCTCAGCCACGGACATGCCGAAGTTCTCGCTATCCGACGGCAGGACCATCAGGCTGCACGCGGCCACCATGTCCAGCTTGCCCTGTTTGTATACGCCGCCGGCAAAGGTCACTCGCGCCGCGACGCCGGCCTGCGCGGCGGCGGCCTGGAGGTCGGCGACGTGGCTCATCTCGTCCGGCCCGGCGATCACGAGGTGCCAGTCGGGGGACTTCTCGGCCAGCCGCGACCACGCCCGGACCAGTGCCAGCGGGTTCTTGTGTGGCACGACACGGGCGAGGAACAGGATCAGCTTCTTGCCGTCCGTCTCCGGCCAGCGGTCAGCGACGCGCCGCCTGGCCGCGGCGACGTCCACGCCGGCATAGGCCGTTATGTCCAAGCTGTTTGGGATCACCGCGACGGGATTGGCCAATCCGAACGCGCGGCAGTCGGCCAGCTCGTGGTCGGCCGTGGCGTGCAGGCAGGCGGCGTGGCGGAAGTTGCGGTCCGCGTAGAGCCGCCGAGTGATCGCCTTCTTCCAGGCCGACGTTGCCAGGGCCGGCGCGGCCAGTTGGCCCCGCAGACTGATCACGTATGGTATGCCCATTCGCCGGGCCAGCTTGCAGGCGCTGTTGGCAATGCCCAGCCAGAAGCCCTGCACGTGCATCAGGTCGGCCCCGACGGCCGCCCGGCGGAGCATGCCCGCAAACGTCGGCGCCAGCCAAGCCCGAGGCCGCGGCCAGACGTAGCCGCGAACGGTGTGGACTGCCAGCAACGACTCGTCCATCGGCACGGACTCACCGAACCCAGGCCCCCAGTCGACCGTGCAGATTCGCACGTCGGCCCCGAGGCGGGCGAGCGCGTGGCACTGTGCGGCGATGGAGCCCGCCGGGCCGCCCGTGCCGGCCTGGTTGGACAGCGTCACCTGCACGACGCGCAAGGGCGCCTGGCTTGTAGTGTCATTGCCCATAGTCACCTAGAGTCTATTTCATAACTATTTTCTGAATATAAGCTTGCGCCATACCATATG
>CAYUYH010000077.1:0-10892 GCA_964449175.1 uncultured Planctomycetaceae bacterium | reverse complement strand
GTCAAACCCCGCCCCTCGCATGTTCATGAATCGAAGGACGCCTGCTGCAGCCGTGCCGTCAGGAAGGACCTTCTTGAGCATCTCATCAAAGGCCTCATCAGGCACTTTCGCTCGCTTGTCGAGGACTGTCATTACCTGCGGGACGTTGCTGTCTGGGACAGAGAAGTTGCGCAAGACAAGTCCCAGCAGCGAGCGGCTTGAGTAGCGCACCTTCACGTCGCCGCTGCTTAGCCCCAACTCGCGCAGGGCGTCGACGGCCGTCAGCACGCACTCGGCGTCCGCCTGGACCGACGGCTCGCCGATGATGTCGATGTTCCACTGGAAAAACTCCCTGCCCCTGCCCTTCTGGGGGTTTTCCGCCCGGCACAGGCGCGGCACGGAGAACCACTTGATCGGCCGCGGCAGCGAGTTGATCTTCGCGTTGACCATGCGGGCCAGCGACGGCGTGATCTCCGGCAGGATGGCCAACTGCCTGCCGCCGCGGTCGGTCAGGCTGTAGAGCTGCTCGGCGATCTCCGGGCCGCTCTTGGCCGTGAACAGGTCGAGGTACTCGAAGATCGGCGCGTCGTACTCCTCAAAGCCGTTGCGCACCGATACCCGCCGCCATGCGTCGACGATCCAGTTGCGGACCCGCATCGCGTCGGGATAGAAGTCTCTGGTGCCTTTTACCGCCTGGAAACTCACGCCTTCGCATCCTCTCACAGGCTGCCCGGCCCGGCTGTCACTTCTTGGGCACATGCGCCGATTTCTTCTGCTTGCCCGCGCCGTAGGCCTTGGCCCTCGCCCGATCGTAGGCCTTCTTGCCCAATGTCTTGCGGGCATAGGCTACCAGCTCGTCCGGGGTCGTGAACAGGGCGTCGTAGCCGTATTCGCCGTCGCTGTGGTCGCAGTCGTCGTCGGGATACTCGCGACAGATACTGGGCCTGTTGTCATAGTCGGTGCAGCGATTGTCCTTGTCGAGCATCTTGCAGCGGTTGTCGATGCCGAGGAACCAGTCGCCGCCGTCGATGTGGACGGTGACGCCCTCGTGCATCAGGTACCATCGGATGTGCTCGAACTCCTCGAAGCTGTCCGGTGAGTCGATCTCGAGGCAGAAGTATCGGCAGCACTTCGCCCCGCACTTCACACACGTCGCGCTCAAACCTTGTTTCTCCATTGGCATTGTCTATCTCGCCCGGCCACGCCGCAAACGTCAGCGCCGCCCAACAAAGACAGGCATTATAAGCGACACCGCGGGCAATCCAACCGCCGCGTAAGTTTATTGCCCGCCGGCGTGTTGACGATATGCACTCATGCCCTATAATTACTTGTGGCAACTGCCCACAGCGGTACGCGGATACGAGCTTCACATGCGGACGAAGACGACAAAGCTGGCTGACTGCAGCGGTCAGGAGGGAAGCACCCTCTTCGTCCGCGCTGGCATTATCGCCATTATTACCGTATCCTGCGTGCCTTAGGGCAAGGCGCAGTACTGCGTCAAACACCAGGCCCTGAGGCTCACGCCTGCTTCGGGGCCTTTTCTTTGTGGCATCTTCGCGGCGGATGGGTTGAGCTGTCGGCGGCTGCGGCCTGGCCGCCCGCAAGGCTCGGCCGCGACGATGCCGATAACTGCCCTGACCGGCAATATGAGACGGACGAACACCATGAACGACAAACGCACCCGCATCGAGGTATACGACACGACGCTGCGCGACGGCGCGCAGGCACAGGGCGTCAGCCTGTCGCTGGACGACAAGCTGCTGATCGCCGAAGCACTGGACTGCCTGGGCGTGGACTACGTCGAGGGCGGCTACCCGCTGAGCAATCCCAAGGACCAGGCCTTCTTCGAGGCCATGCGCGACAGGCCGCTGGCGAACGCGACCCTCGCGGCGTTCGGCATGACTCGCCGGCGCGGCGTGACGGCCGAGGCCGATGACGGCATGAAGGCGCTGCTCGCCAGCGCCGCGCCCGTCGTCACCATCGTCGGCAAGAGCTGGGACCTGCACGTCCGCGAAGTGCTCCAGGCCAGCGACGAGGAGAACCTGGCCATGATCGCCGAGTCGGTCGAGCTGCTCGCCGGGGCGGGCAGGGAGGTCTTCTTCGACGCCGAGCACTTCTTCGACGGCTGGCGGGCGAACCCGAAGTACGCCCTGGGCAGCCTGCGGGCCGCACGCGAGGCCGGGGCGAGCCGCCTGGTCCTGTGCGACACGAACGGCGGGTCCATGCCCGAGCAGGTCGCCGAGTGCGTCCAGGCCGTCCGGGCCGAGCTCGGCGAGGACGTCCGCCTGGCGGTGCACTGCCACAACGACGGCGGCCTGGGCACGGCCAACACGCTGGCAGCCGTGCGGGCCGGCGTCACGCAAATCCAGGGCACGATGAACGGCCTGGGCGAGCGATGCGGCAATGCCGACCTGACGGCCATCGTGCCAAACCTCGTCGTCAAGTACGGCTACGACTGCCTGCGCCCCGGCACGCTGGCCAACCTCACCGAGGTCAGCCGCTTCGTCTACGAGGTGGCCAACCTCAACCTGCGCGAGTATCAGCCGTTCGTCGGCTCGGCCGCGTTCGCGCACAAGGGCGGCATGCACGCCCACGCCGTCGCCAAGAACGTGACCACCTACGAACACCTGGATCCCTCAGCCGTCGGCAACAGCCGGCGCATTCTCGTCAGCGAGCTGGCCGGGGCGAGCAACATCGCCGCCAACGCGCCGGAGAAGTTCAAGATCGGCTCGGACAAAGCCGCCCAGCGGAAGGTCCTGGCCGCGCTGATGGCCCTGGAGAACCAGGGCTATCAGTTCGAGGCGGCCGAGGCCAGCTTTGAGGTGCTCATCCGCAAGACGCTGGGCGGTGCGTGGTATCGGCGCCTGTGGGAGCTGGACCACTACCGCTGCGTGATCTACAAGGCCGACGCCGCCGAGGCCAGCACCGAGGCGATCGTCAAGCTGAACGTCGACGGCGAAGTCGTCCACACGGTGGCCGAGGGCGACGGCCCGGTCGACTCGCTGTATGAGGCGCTGCGGGCTGCGCTGCGGGCGAAATACCCGCGCGTTGACGACCTGCACCTGGTGGACTACAAGGTACGCGTGGTGGACACCGCCGCCGAGACGGCCGCCAAGGTCCGCGTTGTGATCGACTGGCACGACGCCAGCGGCGAGGCGTACTTCGGCTCGGTCGGCGTCAGCGAGAACATCATAGACGCGTCCTGGCTGGCACTGGCCGACGCCGTTGAGTACAAGCTGCTGAAGGAATTCGACAAGACGCCGTGAGCGAAGCGCGGAAGGTTCGAGGTCGATGGCGAAGGAACTGGCAAAGGTATACGAGCCCAAGACCGTCGAGGCGGAGGTCGCCGAGCGCTGGCGGGCGGCCGGGGCCTTTGACGCCGACCCGGCCGACGAGCGGGCGAAGTACTGCATCGTCATCCCACCGCCCAACGTCACCGACGCACTGCACCTCGGCCACGCGCTGAACAACACGCTCCAGGACGTGTTGATACGCTTCAAGCGGATGTGCCAGTTCGACACGCTGTGGATGCCCGGCACGGACCACGCCGGCATCGCCACGCAGACCGTCGTGGAGAAGCGCATCCTCGCCGAGGAGGGCAAGCGGCGGACGGATTTCGAGCGCGACGAGTTCATCGAGCGCGTGCGGGCGTGGAAGGACGAGTACGAGGCCCGCATCCTCGGCCAGCTTAAGACCATGGGCTGCTCGTGCGACTGGCGGCGGACGCGGTTCACGATGGACGAGGTCTGCGCCGCGGCCGTGCGGGCGGCGTTCTTCAAGCTGTTCTGCGACGGGCTGATCTACCGCGGCAAGCGGCTGGTCAACTGGGACCCGGCCACGCAGACCGTCCTTGCCGACGACGAGGTCGAGCACGAAGAGATCGAGGGCCACTTCTGGTACCTCCGCTACCCGCTCGTCGAGCCGGTCAGCGTAGGCGGCAAGCGCATCGAGCACGTCACAGTCGCCACGACCCGCCCGGAGACGATGCTGGGCGACACAGCGGTGGCCATGAACCCCGCCGACCCGCGGGCGAAGCACCTCGTCGGCAAGGAAGTCCGCCTGCCCATCGTCGGGCGGATCATCCCGATCATCGCCGACGAGCACGTCGTCCTGCCCGCCCCGGACAGCGACGACGAGAAGGCCCGCTATTCCACCGGGTTTCTGAAGGTCACGCCCGCCCACGACCCGGACGACTACGCCATAGGCCAACGCCAGGGGCTGGCGATGGTCAACGTGATGGCCCCGGACGGGACGATCAGCGACCGCCACGGCTGGGACGACTGCTCCGAGGACGCCCAGTTCCTGCTCGGCATGGACCGCTTCGAGGCCCGCGAGGCCATCGTCGAGTGGTTCCGCACAGAGGATCTGCTCCAAGAGGTCCGCCCCTACACCCACCAGGTCGGGCACAGCTACCGCAGCCACGTGCCCATCGAGCCGTACCTGTCAGACCAGTGGTACATCGCGGTCAAGCAGCCAATGCCCGATTGTGAATTGCGAAATGCGGATTGCGGATTGGTGGACGGGCAAGGCCTGCTGCAAGACACCGACGTGCCTGCCACATCGCTGGCGGGGTTGGCGCTCGCGCCGCTGCTGGACGGGCGGCTGAAGTTCACGCCTCCTCGCTACGCAAGCACATATCGTAGCTGGCTGGAGAATCTCCGCGACTGGCCCATCTCGCGCCAGCTTTGGTGGGGACATCGCATACCGATCTGGTCGCAGGACCTGGAGCTGAACGTCCCCGCCGGCCCAGAGCACGAAAACCGCGGGCCAAGCCCCGAGGCCGTCGCCGCATTGGACAAGGCCATCGGCGGGCCGTTCAGCAAGCGGTTGAGCAAGCACAAGGTCCGCTACATGCTGCATGTGGAGGACCATCCCGAGCAGAGCGGCTGGATCCGCACGTGGATCTGCCTGGACCGCGACGAGCCCGACGCGATCAAACTGATCGAGCGGGCCGGCTGGAAGCGCGACCCGGACGTACTGGACACCTGGTTCAGCTCCGCACTTTGGCCGTTCAGCACGATGGGCTGGCCGGAGCAAACGCCGGAGCTGAAGAAATACTATCCCGGCGACGTGCTCTGCACCGCGCGCGAGATCATCACGCTGTGGGTCAGCCGCATGGTCATGATGGGCCAGTACTGCATCGGCGACATCCCGTTCACCGACGTGTTTATCCACGCGATGATACAAGACGGCGAAGGCCGCAAGATGTCCAAGAGCCTCGGCAACGGCATCGACCCGCTGGACATCATCGACAGCCACGGCGCCGACGCGATGCGCTTCACCCTGGCCAGCATGACCACGCAGACCCAGGACGTCCGCATGCCCGTTTCGGAGATGACGCTGCCCGACGGGCGCGTCTGCCGAACGTCGCCGAAGTTCGACATGGGGCGGAACTTCTGCAACAAGCTGTGGAACGCCGCCCGCTTCGCAATGATGAACCTTGAAGGCTGCCCGTCGTGGGAGGACATCCACCCGGCTGCCCGCCTATCCGACAAATGGATTCTCAGCCGGCTGAACTGCGCGATCCGCGACGCGACGGCCGCGGTCGAGGCCTTCCGGTTCAACGATCTGGCCGAGCGGCTGTACCACTTCATGTGGGACGAGTTCTGCGACTGGTACCTGGAGATCGCCAAGTCGCGGATCAACGCTGGCCAGTCGGCCCCCAAGGCGATCCTGGCCCACTGCCTGGATGTGCTGCTGCGGCTGCTGCACCCGATCACGCCGTACATAACCGAGGCCGTCTGGGCGCGGCTGAACGAGATCGCCCCCGTCCGCGGCCCGGGCGACGAGCAGGCCGAGCCGCTGCTGGCCAGGGCCCAGTGGCCGCGCGCAGACGCCGGCGCCGTCAACGCCCAGGCCGAACGCGACTTCGCCACGCTGGCCGAGATGATCCGCCAGATCCGCAACGCCCGCAGTCAGCACAACGTCCCGCCGGCGAGCAAGCTGGCCGTCACGGTGGAAGGGACCGGGCCGGCGGCGGACATGGTGGCCGACAACATCGAGCTGCTGGGATCGCAGGCCGGCCTGAGCGAGGTGACCGTCGTCGAGCAACTGCCCGCCCCCCCCGCCGACGCCGCTGCCGTCACCGCAGGCGGCGTGAAGCTGTTCGTCTCGGGCATCATCGACCGCGACGCCGAGCTGGCCCGCCTGACAAAGCAGGCAGAAACGCTCCGCCGCGGCGTGGAAGGCATCCAGGCCAAGCTGGGCAACGACAACTTCGTGGCCAAGGCTCCGCCCGCCGTCGTCGAACGCGAGCGCGAGCGCCTCGCCCAGCTCCAGGCCGACCTGGCCGCCGTGGAAGCCTCCCTGTCGGCGCTGAAGTAGAGACCTAGACCACGGAGGACAGCGACAGCAACCGCGGCGAGGTCTCCCTCCCCCCGGCCTGACGCCCAAGTGCCCCCCTTGTCCGCCAGCCTCCCGGCCATATAATTGTCCGAAGGCCGATGTGATAGTCGGCCTGGATTCCCCTGAGAGGTGGGCTATGGAAGTGCCGATGGAGTTGTCGCGGATCGTGATCGATACGTCCTCGGGCAGTTCGCAGAAGATATTCCTCCGCGAGCGAGGCGGCCAGGGGCGGACATTCCAGATCGTGATCGGTCTGGCCGAGGCCTTCGCCATCAAGCGCCGGCGTGAGGGCAAGTCGTTTCGCCGCCCGCTGACGCACGAGCTTCTGGCCAGCGTCATCGAGTCGCTGGGAGGTCGGCTGGAAAGAATAGTCATCGGCGAGATTCGCTACGACGTCGAGGACGGCTGGGGCACGTTCATTGCCACGCTGCACATCCGCCAGGACAACCGCGTCGTGGAGGTGGACTCCCGTCCGTCCGACGCGATCGCGCTGGGCGCGGCCTTCGATACGCCGATATTCGTGGCCGAGAACGTACTCGAGCAGGTGCGCGAGGGCCGGGACCGCATCGAAATCCTCCGCCAGCGGCTGGCAGTGCTGGCCGAGCAGATCAACCACCTCTCCCAGCAGCTCGAGGATGCCGAGTTCCTGGCCAACTCCACGCCCGAGACGCTCCGGGAGCACCGCCGGCAACTGGCGACGATGAAGTACGAGTACGAGGAGATCGACCGCGCCCTCCGCGAGATCGAGTAGCCCACCAGGCGGGTCACCTGACGAAGGGGAACTGGCCCAAGGACACCACCACGCCGTCGGCGCTGCAATAGTGCGCGCAGAAGGCCGAGTCGCTCAGGCTCGTCAAGATCAGGAGGTGGTAGTTGCCCCGCTTGGCGTCGGCGATCTCGTCGACCCCCGGCCCGGCCCGCAGGGCGTTGTGGACGGTCTCGAAGTGCGCCTGGAAGCGGCACAGCGCGTCGCGTCCGTCGGCCAGGCACCTGCTGCTTGGCGAATAGGTCAGGTCTCCGCTCTCGGCCGTGGGGTCGCCGGGATACAGCTTGGCCTGCGCCTTGCCGTCCTGGAGGAACACCAGCCCGCCCCAGGCCCGTCGGCGGTCGGCGCGGTCCTGGTCGGCCATCACCGCCAGTGCGGCCTGGATCGACGGCCGGCTGAGCATCTCGTTGAGCAGGCGCAGGTTCCACAGGTCGGCCACCGTCAGGTAGTCCACCTGTTTGTCGAACCTCGCCGACAGGTCCGGCTTGCTGGCGGGCACGATCCAGTGGCGGATGTGCCTTCGTCGCAGCAGTACGGCCGACAGCTCGGAGATCAGCTCGCCGCGGCTGACCGGCACCAATGACGGGCTGGCGGCCAGTCGGCTGGCGAGGTGAAAGTCGCGGATGTTGAATCTGTAACCATAGTCGCGCCGCCACCTGTCGCACAGCTCGGCCGCATCAGCCAGCTCCTGCGCTTTGGTCAGGTGCACGGACGCCGCCGCCAGCAGCTCCGCGCCTGTCGTCGGCATGTAGTCGAAGCGGCGTATGAACGCCTGGATCGCCACGACCGCCTCCGTCCGGGCCGTCATCCCCATCATCTCGCCCTTCAGCGTCTCGAGGGGCATCCGCCCGCCCAGCACGTCCATCGCCGAGCCGCGGGCCGAGAAGTCCGCCGAGTTGATCGCCTCCAGCAGGGCCTTGTCCCACGGCTTGGCCGCCACTCGCTCGACGATCATGCGGAAATATGCCTCGTCCGCCTGGCTGGTCGGCTGGGCATCGCCCCAGGTCTTGACCACCTCCGACAGCAGCCCCGGCGAGGGGTGCCTGGTCAGCCACTCCAGCAGCATGCCCCGCAGCGGCTGGGAAGTCCTGACGTGCGGCAAGACCTTCACCACGTACTTCGCCAGCTCCGGGTAGTCCTTGCTCAGCAGGAAACTCAGCACCTCGTCCCGCAGTTGACTCGGCGTCCGCGGGTCGCTCAGCACGGCGGCGAGCTGCTCCAGCACGAGCGGGTCCTCGCCGCCCAGTTGCACGGTCAGCTTCAGCGAGGCGATCCTGGCCGAGGTGCGCTGGTCGCGGTCGAGCACTCGCTGGAGGTTGTGCAGCAGGATGGTCTGCCTGGGATAGTTGGGGCGCCGCCCCGCCTGCATGTCGGCGTATTGGGAGGCGGCCTCTGGCGGCGGGATGGTCTCGGCGCCGCAGCCGGCCAGCGCAATCGCCGCGGCCAGAGGCAACCAGCGGAAACGCGACGGAGTTGTCCCGGCGATCACGGTCATTCGACTCCTGCTGCCAGCGGCAAGGCAAGGAGTCTACCGGCGCTGCGACCCAGCGACAAGGCCGCAATTGCCCCCGCCCGCTCGATCACCCGTCCGCCTCGTCTTGCGCGGGATAGGCAGGCTCGCGTCCGGCCAGCACGGCAGCGATGTCGTGGACGACGTCGCACATGGCCTCGACGGCCGCCGGCACGCGGGCGGCGATGTGCGGCGTGAGGATCACGTTGTCCAGGCCGAACAGCGGGTAGTCCGGCGGCGGCGGCTCGGGGTCGTGGCAGTCGATCGCCGCGGCTGAGATGTGCCCGCCGCGGACGGCTGCCGCCAAGTCGCGGTAATTGACGCACGGGCCGCGGGCGGCGTTGATGAACTGGGCGCCCCGCTTGAACTGTCGCAGCGACTCGGCGTTGATCAGGCCGCGGGTCAGGCGAGTCAGCGGCACGTGGATCGTCACGATGTCGCTGCGGGCGTACAGGTCGGCCTTGGCGACCGCCTCGGCTGGGTAGTCCAGCTCGATCGGGATGATGTCGTTGTACAGCACCCTCATGCCCAGTCCGACGGCAGCCCTGCCGACGCGCGAACCGATCCGGCCGCAGCCGACGATCCCCAACGTCGCGCCGGACAAAAACCGTCCGAAGGTCTGCTTGCGTGTCGCGTGGAAGTCGTCGGCCGCCATCGGCCCGGCCATCGGCCAGAACCGCCGGTTCATCTCGATGATCATCCGGACCGTGTAGTCCACGACGGCGAGCGTGTTGGCCGCGGGCGTGTGGACGACCCGCACGCCGCGAGCGCGGCAGGCCGGGATGTCGATGTTGTCCAGCGCCACGCCCGCCCTGCCGACGACCTTCAGCCGCGGGGCCTTGGCCAGCAGCTCAGGCGTAACCTGCGTGTAGGTCCGCACGACCAGTGCGTCGGCCTGGGCGATCTCGCTGTCCAGCGACTCCGCCGTCACGCGGCGGACCTGGCCGTGCTCGGCGAGATACGCCAAGGCGCGCTCACTGAGGGGCTCGGCGACGATGATGAGCGGAGCGGCGTCCGTGTTCACTGGCGTCCCTCCCGCGCTCCGCTGGCTTGCGGGCGGGTCAACGGCCGGCATTGCGACCGGGACGGGTTAGTCGGCTGCGCAGGGTCTTCCAGAAACTCGTCGTCCCCAGCCGATGCGACAGCCGCCGGACGTTCTCGTCCTCCGGGGCCATCGTCAACGCCTTGGCGGCGTATCGCCTGGCGCGGTCGAGCCTGCCCAGCCGCATGTGCGCCAACGCGAGGTTGTACAAGGCCAGCGGGTAGTCCGGGCGGAGCTTCAGCGCCCTGCGGCAGTGGCGGATGCCGTCCGCTAGGCGCTGCATCATGAAGTAGCTGACGGCGAGGTTGTGCTGGACGTTGGCGTCGTCGGGCTGCACGCGGGCCAACTGTTGCAGCACGATGTTGGCCTGGCGGCTGCGACGCGCCTCCAGCAGCAGTCGGGCGACTTCCTTCAGCGTCTGGCAGTCGTCGCCGGAGATCTTCAGCTCGCTGATCAGGTGCTTGGCGCCTTCCTGTATCTTGCCGCGGCGGATGAGCACGTCGGCCAGCTTCAGGTGCGCGCCGGGGTAGCGATCGTCGCCCCGGACGACGTTGGCGAAGTGCTTCTCGGCGTCTGCCAACCGGCCCGACCGCAGCATGAACTCGCCCATGCAGAAGTTCGCCGACGCGTCGTCTTCGCGGCGCGCCAGCGCCTTGCGGAAGACCTCGCCCGCCTCGCGGAGCTTGCCCCTTTCCATCAGCAGCTCGCCGAGGTCCAGCAGCACCTCCACGTCCAGCCCCTTGGGCGACTTGCCGGCGATCTCGTAGTGCTCTTGGGCCTTGGCGAGGTCGCCCTTGGCCCAGCAGGCCTCGGCGATCCGGACGTTGGCGTACGGGTGCGACGGCTCGATCCGCAGCGTCTGCCGCCAGCAGTAGATCGCCCGGTCGTACTGCCCGCGGGCGTACAGGCTGTCGGCGATGTTGTAGTAGCACAGGGCGCACTCGTCGGTGATCTGGCGGGCGCGGTAGAACATCAGCTCGGCCTTGTCGTGCTCGCCCATCTCCGCGTAGGTGGTGATGCGATTGCAGTAGGCCGGCTCCCAGTCCGGCTTGAGATCGTCGATGCGGGCGAACTGCTCCAGCGCCTCGGCGTAGCGGCCGACGCGGGTGAGGTTCACGGCCAGGCAGTTCAGCGTCTCCACGTCGTCGCCGTCCAGATGAAGCGCCTCGCGGAACGCGTCCGACGCCCTCCCGTAGTCGCCCAACGCCTCCAGGGTAAGCGCGAGATTGAAGTGCCAGGAGGGGTTATAC
>CAYUYH010000076.1:0-10944 GCA_964449175.1 uncultured Planctomycetaceae bacterium | reverse complement strand
ACGTGTACCTGGGCGTGGACATCGGCAGCGTCTCGACGAACGTGGTAGCCATCGACGACGAGGCCCGCGTGGTCGTGGAGATATACACTCCCACGAAGGGCCGGCCCATCGAGGTGGTCTCCGACGCGCTGGCGCAGATTCAGCGCCAATGGGGCGACCGGCTTTCCGTCCGCGGCGTCGGCACGACCGGTTCGGGCAGGGAGCTGATCGGCGAGCTGATCGGGGCCGACACCATCAACGACGAGATCACCGCGCACAAGACCGGCGCGACGTTCGTCGGGCGGAAGATGCTCGCCGGGCGCGTGCCGGACACGATCTTCGAGATCGGCGGGCAGGACTCCAAGTACATCTCGCTCCAGGACGGTATCGTCGTGGACTTCACGATGAACGACGCGTGCGCCGCCGGGACGGGCAGCTTCCTGGAAGAGCGCGCCGAGGAGCTGGACATCTCCATCGTCGGCCAGTTCGCCGAGCTTGCCCTGTCGAGCGAGGCCCCCATCCGCCTGGGCGAGCGCTGCACCGTGTTCATGGAGCGCGACGTGAACAGCTACATGCAGCGCGGCGCGGACAAGGCCGACCTGGTCGCGGGGCTGGCGTACTCGGTGGTCTACAACTACATCAACCGCGTGGTCCGCGGGCGGAAGATCGGCGACTGCATCTTCTTCCAGGGCGGCACGGCCTACAACGACTCGGTGGCCGCGGCGTTCGCCGGCGTGCTGGGCAAGGAGATCATCGTCCCGCCGTACAACGGCGTGATCGGCGCGATCGGCGCGGCCCTGCTCGCGCGCGAGAAGATGACGGCTGATCGCCGATTGCCGATTGATTTCGGCGAGCCCAGTCAAGCCGCCGGTTGCCGATTGGAAAGCAACAACGGCGATGGCGAGGAGCAGGATGCCGGCAGGCGGCTCGGCGAGTACGTTTCCGAACTGGACCATGCCCAGCAGAACGCGCGATCCGCATCTGGCTTCCGCGGGTATGACCTCGCCCAAGTTGACTACACGCTGCGGGAGTTCACCTGCAAGGGCTGCTCTAACGCCTGTCAGGTACAGGAGTTCCAGGTCGAGGGCAACAAGACCTACTGGGGCGACAAGTGCAGCGACCGCTTCCGCAAGGCGGCCAAGTCGGACACCAAGGCCGTCGTCGAGGACCTACCGGCAATGCGGATGAAGTGGCTGCTGGACGACTCGCACCTGCCGCTCGCCCGCGCGGGCGCGGCGACCGTCGGCATCCCGCTGACGATGTTCGGCCTGGAGTGGCTGCCGTTCTGGCGGACGCTGTTGGCCGAGTGCGGGTTCGCCACGGTCCTGTCCGAGCCGACGAACAAGCGGATCATCCAGGCCGGCCTCGACAGCGTGGTGGCCGAGCCGTGCTTCCCCATCATCGCCGCCCACGGCCACGTGCTGGACCTCGTAAACAAGGGCGTCGATCACATTCTGCTGCCGAACATCGTATCGATGCCGACCCCGTGGATGGAAAACGAAAGCCACCTCTGCCCGTGGCACCAGACGCTGCCGTTCGTCTGCCGCCGCGCCCCGGCGATCGCTCCGGCGGCCGAGCGGTTCATGTCGCCCACGGTGCACTTCCGCGAGGGGCCGAAGTTCATCACGCGCGAGCTAAAAGCGTGTCTGGCCAAGTACGGCGTGGCCGGCAAGACGGTCGAGCGGGCGGTGCGGTCGGCCTACCAGGCGCAGGACGCCTTCCGCCAGAAAGTCCTGGCCGCCGGCCGGGAGGCGCTGGCCACGTTGCACCGCACCGGCCAGACCGGCATCGTCCTGGTCGGCAGGCCATACAACGTCCACGATGCGGGCATCAACATCTCGCTGGCGGGCAAGCTGCGCGACTACTACGGCGTGAACGTCATCCCGCTGGACTTCTTGGACATCGATCACATCGACATCCGCGACATCAACGAGAATATGTTCTGGGACCTGGGCCGGCGGGTTCTCGCCGCGGCTCGCGTCGTCGGCGAGCACCCCAACCTGCACATCATCCACGTCACCAACTTCAAGTGCGGGCCGGACTCGTTCATCAAGCACTTCATCCGCCGGGCATCCGGCAAGCCGTTCCTGTCCCTCCAGTTCGACGGGCACAGCAACGACGCCGGCATGATGACCCGCTGCGAGGCGTACCTGGACTCCAAGGGCGTGCTGCGGCCCTGGCGACAGGAAGAGTTGGCCCCCCAGCGCGCCTGACCCGCCCCGGTGCCTGCGATGCCACTAAGGCTCATGCGTTGCGCGGCGGGGCCGGAGCCCCATCGCGCTTCAGAATGGGTCATGAGATCGTTTCCACCGGCTAAGGTTTCTTGGGTGGTGTGAGGATCTTGAGGTCCAGCTCGGCCAGTTGCTTGTCGTCCACGCCGGCGGGGGCGCCGGTCAGCGGGCAGATGCCGCGCTGCGTCTTGGGAAACGCGATCACGTCGCGCAGCGACTGCCCGCCGGCCATGATCATCGCCACGCGGTCCAGCCCCAGCGCCAGCCCGCCGTGCGGAGGCGCGCCGAACCGCAACGCGTCCAGCAGGAAGCTGAACTTCTCGTGCGCCTCCTGCTCGCCAATGCCGAGTACCGTGAACACTTCCTTCTGCACTTCGGGCGAGTGGATACGGACCGACCCGCCGCCAAGCTCCACGCCGTTGCAGACGACGTCGTAGGCCCGCGCCCGGACGGCGCCTGGGTCGCTGGTCAGCTTGTCCAGGTCGTCGGCCGCCGGCGAGGTGAACGGATGGTGCATCGACATCCATCGCTTCTCCTGCTCGCTCCACTCCAGCAGCGGGAAGTCCGTCACCCAGCACCAGGCGAAGTCGTCATCCTTATAGAGCTTCAGCTCGTCGCCGAGCCTGATCCGCAGTGCCGACAGGCAGCGGTTGACGACGGCCGGCGTGTCGGCGACGAACATCAGTATGTCGCCGTCGGCCGCCGCCAGATCGGCGATGAGCCTGGCCTGAACGTCGGCAGAGAGGAACTTGGCCGCCCCGGCCACGAGCGCGCCGCCCTCGACCTTGCACCATGCCAGGCCCTTCGCGCCAAACTCGCCGATGAAAGCGGTGTACCCGTCGATCTCCTTGCGCGTGAACTTGCCGCCGCCCGGCGGGCAGATGGCCTTGACCGCCCCACCGCCGGCCAGTGAGTCCGCGAACACCTTGAACTCGCTGGCCCGCACGATCTCGCTGACGTCGTGCAGCTCCAGGCCGAAGCGCGTGTCCGGCCTGTCGCAGCCGTAGCGGGCCATCGCCTCGGCGTAGCTTATGACCGGCACGTCCGCGGGGAAGCACTTGCCGGCGACCTCGCAGACCGCCCGCAGCACCTTGTTGGTCACGTTCATCACGTCCGCCTCGGTGCAGAAGCTCATCTCCAGGTCAAGCTGCGTGAACTCCGGCTGGCGGTCGGCCCGCAGGTCCTCGTCGCGGAAGCAGCGGACGATCTGGTAGTAGCGGTCCATGCCGGCGACCATCAGGATCTGCTTGAACAGCTGAGGGCTCTGAGGCAGCGCGTAGAAGGCCGCCTGCTGGAGCCGGCTGGGCACCAGGAAGTCCCGGGCGCCTTCCGGCGTGGACTTTGTAAGGAACGGCGTCTCCACCTCGACGAAGCCATCGGCGTCCAGCACGCGGCGCATGGCAGTGCATATCTTGTGGCGGAGCACCAGCGCAGCGGCCATCTCCGGGCGCCGCAGGTCGATGTAGCGGTATCGCAGGCGCAGCTCCTCGGAGACTTCCGTGAACTCGTCCGGCTCGAACGGCACGGTGTCGGAGCGGTTCAGGACGGTCAGCGAGCTGCCCAGCACTTCGATCTGACCCGTCGGCAGCTTGGGATTCTCGCGCTGCGGGCCGCGCGGGCGAACCATCCCGGCGATGGATATCACCCACTCGTTCCGCAGCGAGCGGGCCAGGGCGTACATGTCGGCCTGGGCGGGGTCGTTGGGGTTCTCCGGCGTGTCGAAGACGACCTGCGTAATGCCGTCGCGGTCCCGCAGGTCGATGAAGACGACCCCGCCGTGGTCACGGTAGCTGCGGACCCAGCCGCATAGGCGCACGGCGGCGCCGACGTCGGACGGGCGGAGCCGTCCGCACATGTGCGTCCGCTTGAGGACTTCGTCGCTTGGTAATGCCATGTTCTCGCTCTTGCGTTGGACGGGCCGCCGGGCCGTCGCACGGCCCGCCACGGGGGTGCCACAGTGTACACGATCGCCCGGTGGATTCAACCGCATCGGCGGATGCTCCACACGCTCGGGGCCTTTTCGCTTGCGTTGGCGGCGGGCTCGGGGGTATTGATCTCGTGGGACGCGCCGGCGGCGCGGCAGAAAGGGCGGACGGTGCCGATACACTTCACATGCCCCAATCCCAAGTGCGGCAGGTTCATACAGGCGGGCGACAATATGGCGGGCAAGACAGTGGTTTGCCCGTCGTGCCGCCAGTCCATCCCCGTGCCCGCGGCTCAGCAGGCCGGCGGCAATGACCAGGCCGCCCCCACGCCCTACCAGCAGTTCCTTAGCACCATACAGGACGACGGCCGGCAGACCGCCCAGGCCCCTGCCGCGCCGGCCGCTGGGCCACAGGCGCCTGCCGGCGGCAAGGATGAACACGAAGACGGCTTCAGCGACCTATCGGGCCTGGAGGTCGCCACCACGGCCTCCGTCCCGCCAGCCGGTGACCGGGTCGCCACGGCCGCCGGCTGGAGGCAGATCGTGCCGCTGTCGGGCAGCTTCCTTCGCCACTGCCTGCGGGCCATGCGGCATCCCGGCCCGGACATCGGCCACGTGCTTACCGCGGCGTTCTTCCTGGCCATCTTGGAGACATACCGGCGGCAAATGCTGACCCGCTTGAATGAAATGCCGGCCGGCGGCTGGAGCAGGGGGCTTTCGGTCGCGGTGGGTCTGCTAGGCGCCATCGTGCTCGGCGGCTACTGCCTGTCGGTGTGCCTGACGCTGACGAGCGCCGCCCTGGCCGGGGGGAGCAGGCTGTCAGCCGGCGTTCGCCGCAGCGCCGGCCAGGTTCTCCGCGAGGGCGTCATGGGGGCATCCATCGCGGTCATCTTCGTGTTGCCCGTCGTCACGCTGCCCTTGCTGCCGCTGGCGCTGCTGACGCTGAGTGTGACGAGGCACGGGCGGGCGTTCGACATCGGCTGGCACATCCGGGCGGCCTTCCGCTACGGCGAGGGCTTCGCGATCCTCTGGCTGGTGCTGGTGCCGGGCGTCGCCGCCGCCTTGCTGGCCTGGTTCGGGCTCCTTCACGTCCTCGACTGGCTGCTGGCCGGCTTCGCCGGGCTGTTCGCCGGCATCGAGGGCGAGGTGGTCGATGCCGTGGCGGGCTTCTTCGCCGCGATGATCGCCGCCGTGCCGGCCTTCCTGCTGGTCTGCGGGATGTTCCGCTGCGTCGGGCTGCTCGGGCGGTTCCGCCCGCCTGTGCTCCAGGCCACGCCCATCACCTGCCCCGGGGCGGTGACGGCTGTGGTGGTCATCGCATGCATCACGGTGCTCCTGGTGATCGCGTACCTCTATGCGGGGGGCGTCGCCTCGCAGGGGGGCGCGTAGTCGCTTGATTCGACCAGCCGGCGGAGGTAGAGTCGCACCTGAGCGGTTCGCGATGACCCCCAGCGCCGCACTGCCGCCATGACGATCAGGTTCAACTGCATCAATCCCGGTTGTCGCAAGACGATGAAGTCGCCCGACGAGACCGCGGGTAAGCGTGCCCGCTGCCCGGCGTGCGGGCAGGTTCAGACGATCCCCGCCGCGCCCGAGCCGGTCGCCCCGCGGCCACCTGCGGCCCCACTGCATCTGGACGAGCCGCCGGCTGCCCCAGCCCCGCGGCAGGGCGAGTCCGCCCCCGCCATGAACACCTGCGTCGTCTGCGGGGCGAGCTACCCCCAAGGCCAGGCCTGCCCGACGTGCCGACCGGCGAGCTACCGTCCCGCCTTCAGCGCCGGGGGCGGCAAGTGGGTGACGATCGCGGTGGCCGTGCTGCTGTTCGCGGGACTGATGACCGGGGCGTACTTCGTGATCAAGGGCCTGGCCAAGACGGGCGAGGAATACGGCAAGGCCCTCGGCGGCGCCGAGGCCAAGAGCGGCGAGGTCGCCTGCGCGTTGCAGTTGGACAGCATATACAAGTCCATCCGCATCGCGACGACCGCCAACGACGGGCGACTTCCGGACAGACTGGAGGAGCTGTACCCGCCCGGTGAGTTGCACTGCCCGGTTCGCGGCGGCCCGGCCTATAAGTACGTGCCCGGCCAGACCCAGTCCATGCCGCCGGACAATGTGCTGGTGTACGAGGCCGAGCCGTTCCACAAGGGAAAGTGTTCGGTGCTGCGGCTGAACGGGGTGATCGAGCTGCTCACGCCGGCCGAGCTGGCGGCCGCGCTGGCCAAGACGCGGCAGGCGATCGCCGCCGCCGAAAAGGCCGGCCGAGGCGGGTAGCTAGCCGGCCGGGTCCTCGATCCACTGGCGATAGCACGCCCCGCAGAGGTGAATGGTCAGCCGGCGGTACACCTGGTCCATCAATTCCCGCTCGCTCATGCCGCGCATCTGCTCGATCAGGCGATTGATAGCCTCGTCCAGCTCGGCCGCGTCCACGCCGCCGGGCAGGTTGGGCGGGGTCGGGTCGGCGAAGGCCTCGATCCTGACGACGTAGAAGTCACCCGTCCCCGGCGCCAGCCGGCAGCCGCAACGATGACACAGCAGTGTGAGCTCGTCGTTCATGCCGAAAGACCAGGGACTAGGGACCAGCCAGCAGGTATTTGGCATCAGGGCAAAGGTATCAGGCAATCGCACGTGGGCAGGCCCGACATCTGGCACTAAGCATTCAGCATTAGGCATTGAGCATTGGCCGCGAGGCCCTAGGTTCTCAGGTGGCCTCTACCGGTGACGATCCACTTGTATGTGGTCAGGTCCTCGGCGCCCATCGGCCCGCGGGCATGCAGCTTGTCGGTGCTGATGCCGACCTCGGCGCCCAGGCCGTACTCGCCGCCGTCGCTGAAGCGCGTGGAGGCGTTGACCATCACGCTGGACGAGTCGACGGCCGTCACGAACCGCTCGGCGGCCGCGACGGACTCGGTCACTATCGCGTCGGTGTGCTTGCTGCCGTGGGCGTTGATGTGGTCGATGGCCTCTTCCAGCCCGTCCACCACTCGCACGGCCAGGATCAGGTCGAGGTACTCCGTGTGCCAGTCGTCCTCGCTCGCCGGCTTCATGCCCTCTGCGAGCTTGCAGCTCCGTTTGCACCCGCGCAGCTCGACGCCCTTTTCGCTCAACTTCTTGGCGACGCGAGGCAGGAAGGCGTCGGCCACCGCTGCGTCGACCAGCAGCGTCTCCATCGCGTTGCACACGCCCGGGCGCTGGCACTTGGCGTTGATAACGATGGCCTCGGCCATGTCCAGGTCCGCTGCGGCGTGGACGTAGACGTGGCAGTTGCCCGTGAAGTGCTTGATGACGGGGATGGTGGCGGCCTCGACGACGGCGCGGATGAGCTGCTCGCCCCCGCGCGGGATGATCAGGTCGATCAGTCCCTCCGCCCGGCACATAGCCGGGACGACGGCCCGGTCGGTGTTGTCCACGACGGCGACGGCATCAGCGGGCAGGCCCGCTCCGGCCACCGCCTGCCGCAGCGCGCCCGCGATGGCGAGGTTGGACTGCAGCGCCTCCTTGCCGCCGCGCAGGATGCACGCGTTGCCGCTCTTGAGGCACAGGCCGGCCGCGTCGGCCGTGACGTTCGGGCGCGACTCGTAGATGATCCCGATCACGCCGATCGGCACGCGGCGTTTCTCCACGCGCAGGCCGTTGGGACGATTGTACGCGGCGATCGTCGCGCCCACGGGGTCGCTCTGCGCGGCGATCTGCTCCATCGCGGCGGCCATGCCCTCCACCCGCGCGTCGGTCAGGCGCAAGCGGTCGATCATCGCGTCGCTCGCCCCGGCGGTCTCGCCGGCGGAGATGTCCTTGGCGTTGGCCTGTTGCAGGTCGGCCTTGGCGTCGCGGATGCCCGCCGCCGCGGCCAGCAGGGCTGCGTTTCGCGCCGCGCCGCTGCTGCCGGCCAGGACTGCCGCCGCCGACTTGGCGCCGCCGGCAAGTTTCTTCACATATTCCACCGCGTCCATATCATTCCTCCCCAATCGAGACATGGGGCATTGCGTAAGGCTAAGCCATCCCCTCGCGGATGGCAAGCGGCGGGTGCGGGCGCCGCGGCGCCCTAGGGCATCATGGTCGGCGTGTCCGGCAGCTTGTCCAGCCGAAAACCCACCTGCGGCGGGTCGCCCGGCAGCTCCACCCGCAGGCTCGGCGGGAAGCGGATCGTCACCGCGCGCGTGGTCCACGTCTCCATCGGGCGCTTGTCGTCCTCCGTGATCACGACGTAGGCGTCGATGTCCTTGGCCTCCAGCTTGTCCAGGTCGGTCTGTGAGCCGGAGACGACGATCTCGGGCCGCCACTCCAGTGCGTCCCGCTTCACCAGCTTGTAGCTCGCCATGTCGGCCCAATCCGATGCCACGAGCGTCCTGATGGTCACCTTGAAGCTCTTCTTCACCGTGCGCCGCATGATCTCGATGGGCACGGTGACGGAGCTGTCGTCCAGCTTGACGGGCACGCCGTCGATCTCCGGGAACACCTCGAACTCGACCGAGATGACCTTGCCCGGCTCCATGTTGGCCAGGTTCACCTCGTTGGTCTTCAGCACGGGCGACGGATTGGCCTGGGTGATCTGTTCCCACTGCTGGGCGGTGATGGTAATGCCCATCGGCGGGACCTTCGGGTCCCGGGCCAGCTCGGCTCCCGTGACGGACACCTGCACCGGAACGCTCTGCCGGACCAGCCGGCCGATCCTCACCGCGATCGACGACGGACCGGCGGATATGATCCTCAGGCCGCTCCTGGCGATCTGCGAGGCGATGATGTCGCGCGTGTCCACGGGGTGCTCGCCGACGCCCAGCCCCGCGGCTGCGGCGTCCCACTCGACCGGCTCGGCGAATTGGCCCTGCACGCGGTCGAGCGTCTCGCGGCTGCCCTCAAGCTCGACTTGGATCGGCTTGTCGATGGCCTCAACGGGCGTCTGGCCCTTCAGTAGCGTTATCGCGCCGCCCGCCTTGGTCGTCACCCTGACAGTCACCTGGACGGTCCGCCGATCGGTGAAGCGCATGTCCGCATAGACCCACACCAGCACTGTCACCACGACCACCCAGGCGAGATTCCTCGCCGCGCTGAGCCACCACCGCCGCGAGAACGGCTTCGGCTGGGACTTTTGAAGGCCTGTTGTGATCATGTCTATGTGGTCTTGCCCGCGGCCTTGCGGCGTTGAAGGGGCTTCGGCCCGGCCAATAGGGTGAGCAACACGTCGCGGAGGTTGTCGATGCCGATGCCCAGGTACAATTGGCCTTCGTGCGCTATGGATACGCGCCCGGTCTCCTCGGAGACGACCAGCACGACCGCGTCGCACTCCTTGGCCAGGCCCAGCGCGGCGCGGTGCCTGCTGCCCAGGGAGGGGTCCACCTCCTCGCTCTCGGCCAGCGGGAACTGACAGCCTGCCGCGGCGATTCGCCCCTCGCGTATGATCACGCCCATGTCGTGCAGCGCACTGCCGGGGTAGAAGATCGTGTTGAGCAGGCCCGTGGTGACGTTGGCGTCCAGCACGGTGCCCGCCTGGATGAACGAGCCCAGCCCGACCGACCGCTCGATGGCGATGATCGCCCCGATCTTGTTCCGCGACATGTACGAGCAGCTATCCACGATCGCGTCGATCATCTGCTCGATCCGGCCCAGCGTGCTGCGGAAGAACCTCGCCTGGCCGATCTGGATGAACGCCTGGCGCAGCTCGGGCTGGAACGCCACCACCACGGCCACGAACGCGAAAAGCAGGAAGTTGCCGTAGAGGAACTGTATCCGCTGCCACCCCATCCGCTCGGGCAGCAGGAGGATGACGATGTAGACCGTGCCGAACAGCAGCGCCGCGCCCTTGATCAGCCTCGCGCCGCGCGTGCCCCGCAGGAACCGCATGACCCACCAGACGACCACGCCGATGAGCAGCATCTCCACGACGACCACCACGGGGTCGTAGGTCTGGATCCGTCGCAGGTACACCAGTATTGCCTTGAAGATCTCGCTCATACGTCAAACTCTGCGCGCATAGCGGTCGCGGGCGCGCCCAGGCTATTCATCGTCCGACGGGGCACTTGGACTATAGGCTTACCGCTGCCGCGGGCCGCATTTGCAGGCCGTCTCCACGGCGGCTGCCACGGCCAGTGCCGCGGCGGTGTCCTTCACGTCATGAACGCGGAAGATGCTCGCGCCTCCCCGCCAGGCGGCCAGGCACGCCGCGATGCTGCCGCCCAGCCTGTCGGCGGGCTCGGCCAGGCCGGTCAACTCGCCGATGAACCGCTTGCGCGACACACCGACCAGCACGGGACGGCCCAGCTCGCACAGCCGGTCGACCGCGGCCAGCAGGGCCAGGTTGTCGTCTCTCCGCTTGCCGAAGCCGATGCCCGGATCGATGATCAGCCGCTCCTGGGCGATGCCCGCCGCCGTCGCCGCGGCCAGCCGCTCGGCAAGGAAATTCCGCACCTCGGCGACCACGTCGTCATAGTGCGGGTCGGCCTGCATGGTCTTGGGGTCGCCGGCCATGTGCATCAACACCAAGCCGACGCCCCGCGCGGCGGCCAGCGGGAACATCCCAGGGTCGTCCCTGCCGGCGGAGATGTCGTTGACGATCTTCGCGCCGCGGTCGATCGCCTCGGCGGCCACCTCGGCGCTGGTGGTGTCGATGCTGACGACGACGTCCAGCTCGGCCAGGGCGGGCAGGATCTCACCCAGGCGGTCGAGCTGCTGTGCGGGGCTCACGCGGTCGCTGCCGGGCCGGGTGGACTCGGCGCCGACGTCGATCACGTCGGCCCCCTCGGCCGCCATTTGCCGTGCGCGGGCGACGGCCCGGTCGGCCGGGAGGTATTGCCCGCCGTCGGAGAAGCTGTCCGGGGT
>CAYUYH010000075.1:0-11171 GCA_964449175.1 uncultured Planctomycetaceae bacterium | reverse complement strand
GCGTAGAGTTGAGCATGCTGGGCCGGGCCAAGCGGATCGTGATGGACAAGGAACATACAACAATCATCGAAGGCGCCGGGGCCAAAAAAGACATCCAGGCCCGCTGCGCCACCATCCGCAGCCAGATCGCCAAGACCACCAGCGACTACGACCGCGAGAAGCTCACCGAGCGGCTGGCCAAGCTCACCGGCGGCGTAGCCGTCATAAACGCCGGAGCGGCCACCGAGACCGAGATGAAGGAACGCAAGGACCTGATCGACGACGCCGTGCACGCCACCCGCGCCGCCAGCGCCGAAGGCGTGGTCCCCGGCGGCGGAGTGGTGTTCCTGCACGCCATCGAGGCGGTCAACAAGGCCCGCGCAAAGGCCGCCGGCGAGGAGAAGATCGGCGTGGACATCGTCGCGCGGGCACTGGCCGGCCCGACGAAGCAGATCGTGGCCAACACCGGCGAGGACGGCGACGTCGTGATCGCCGAGATCCTCGAGAAGGGCGCCAACATCGGCTACGACGCAGCCACCGGCAAGTACGTCGACATGATCTCCGCCGGCATCATAGACCCGGCCAAGGTCTCGCGGACGGCGCTTCAGAACGCCGCGTCCGTCGCATCGGTGCTGCTGACCACCGACCTGATGGTCACGGAGTACGACGAGAAGTCCGAGGACCAGCCCGTCACAGCCGCCGTCCACTAGCGGCGGCGGGGATGGTGCTCGGCAGGCGCGTGGGTGTGATAGGTCAGGGGCGCTGGCTGTCCGCGGCGCCCCTGTGACTTGGCGGCGGCGCGTGGTAGAGTAGGCGGGCAATGGCAGAAAAGCGCGACTACTATGAAGTGCTTGGCGTGGCGAAGGGCGCCTCGCCCGACGACATCAAGCGCGCGTACCGCCGAGGGGCGCTGAAGTATCACCCCGACAACTACAAGGGCGACAAGGGCGAGGGGGAACGCCACTTCAAGGAATTGGCCGAGGCCTACGAGGTGCTGTCCGATCCGGCCAAGCGGAAGACCTACGACCGCTACGGGCACGCCGGGCTGCGAGGCTCGGGCGTGCACGATTTCTCGTCGATGGGCTTCGGCGACATCTTCTCGATGTTCCAGGACATATTCGGCGGGCTCGGCGGCGGCTTCATGGTCGATCTCCGCCGCGGGAGAGGTTACGACCTGGAGACGGAGGTGGAGCTGACGCTGGAGCAGGTAGCCGCCGGCAGCGAGCAGACGCTGGAGTTTCAGCGGATGGACTTCTGCGACACATGCGGCGGCAGCGGCGCCAAGGCCGGCACGACGCCCGACAAGTGCGGCACGTGCGGCGGCTATGGCCAGGTGCAGCAGCAGGTGCAGGGGTTCTTCGGCGTGTCGGTGCGCGTGATGGCCTGTCCGCACTGCCATGGCAAGGGCACGGTCGTGACCGACCCGTGCGGCGACTGCCGCGGCACGGGCCGACGGAAAAAGAAGCGCATCCTCAGCGTGCACGTGCCGGCGGGCATCCACGACGGGCAGGTCGTCCGCGTCCGCGGCGAGGGCGAGCCCGGGCCAACCGGCGAGGCCAGGGGCGACCTGCACTGCTACGTCCGCATTCGCCCGCACCCCTTCCTGGCGCGGCAGGGCAACGACCTCATCTGCCAGGTGCCGATAACGTTCTCACAGGCGGCGCTCGGCGGGACGATCGAGGTTCCCACCCTGGCCGGCACGGAACAGATCGAGGTGCCGCTTGGCACGCAGAACGGCGACATCTTCACGATCAAGAAGCGCGGGCTGCCGTCGGCGCGAGCAGGCCGGGCGGGCGACCAGCACGTCCAGGTGCTCATAGAGGTGCCCAGGAAGCTCACCGCCGCCCAGCGCCGGCTCCTGGAGGCCTACGCCGAGACCGAGGACGCCAACGTCACGCCGAAGCGCAAGGGCTTCCTTGACAAGGTGAAGGAATACTTCGCGCCCAAGACATAGAGTGAGGCGACATCGCCGCAGCGAGGCACGGCAAGATGAAGCGAGGCAGCAAGAAAGACACCCCGCCGGACAAGACCGCCGACGACAGCCAGGTCGAGTCCACCCGCGAAGCGGGGGACGAGACGCTGGAGAGCCTGCGGACGGAGCGCGACGAGCTGCTGGGGCGGCTTCAGCGGGTCTCAGCCGACTACCTGAACTATCAGAAGCGCGTCCAGCGCGACACCGAAGAGGCCCGCGAGTTCGCCAACGTCGAGCTGGTCAAGGGGCTGCTCGACGTGCTGGACGACATGGAGCGCGTGCTGGAGGCGGCCAAGGCCAATCACAGCGGCAGCGACTCGCTGCTGGTCGGCGCCCGGCTGGTGTACGAGAAGGCGCTGGCGACGCTGGCCAAGTTCGGGGTCGAGGCGATCCAGGCCGTCGGCGAGCGGTTCGACCCGCACAAGCACCAGGCGCTGTTGCAGCAGCCCAGCGAGGACCACCCGCCCGGCACGGTGCTGGCCGAGCTGCAGAAAGGCTACCAACTGAAGGGCAGGACGATCCGCCCGGCCTCGGTAGCCGTCGCCCAAGGCGCCGCCGACGAGGAAGCCGCCGACACCCAGCCGGATGAAGGCGACGAGGCGGAAGACGTCGAGGAGTGAATGAGTAGCCCCGCGCGCCGGCGCGGGGACGTCCGCAAGGCCGCCGCCGACATTGCGGCAGGAGATGAGTTTGCATGCCGACATATGACTACGAGTGCAGCGCGTGTGGCGAGCGGTTCGAGCTGTTCCAGTCGATCAAGGCCAGGCCCGTCCGCAAGTGCCCGCATTGCGGCGCGAACAAGCCCCGCCGGCTGATCGGCACGGGGGGAGGGGTCATCTTCAAGGGCAGCGGGTTCTACCAGACCGACTACCGCAGCGATTCCTATCGCAAGGCCGCCGAGAAGGACAAGCCCTCATCCGCGGGCGACGCCGCCGGCGATAAGAAACCTTCCGGCGACAAGAAGCCCTCCTCGGACGCCAAGGCCAGCTGGACCAAGGGCAAGCCGAAGGGCAACGGCGAGTAGGCCGGGCAGTCAGTCGGTCGATCAGTCAAGCGGTCAAGCGGCAATCCTCCTTCGCTTGTCGCTTTGCTCCAAGCCACGGCGGACGGGTCCGCAATCGGCAATTGATCCGCCTCTCGTCCGGGCGCAGGGGAGCGACGCCGTGTCCCGCGGGCCGAAATTGACTGGCAATGGCCAACGGGGGGCGTATAATTCCGCGCTGTTGGCTTGAACACGGCGGCGCGGCGGCTGCGCCACGTCGAAACCGCTTTACTTACACTTACTCCGGGGACGCAAGAGCCCGAACATACAACTGATCGGCAAGGCCGGCCCGACCAGCTGCCGGGGTGCGGCGCCCGCCTGAAGGAAAGGACAAGGCCATGGCTGATGAGCAACACGAGTTGCGGCGAGTCAACTGGAACGAAGTCTTCGCCTTCACCCACATCTTCAAGAGCTTCCGCATGGCCATCCACCCCAGCAAGATCCTGCTGATGCTGGCGGCGATAGTGGTCATATACGTCGGCGGGCGCGTGATGGACGGCGTATGGCGGACCGGGGGCCGGTACGTGATGATGAACGAGATCCAGACGTACGCCGATAGCCGCGGCGGCCAGTTCGACGCGGTCAAGTCGGCCTGGGAGGAATCTCGCCCCGCCAGGGCGGCGCAAATGATGGCAGACTCCGCCAACCAGGCGCACTACCTCACCGCCTACACCGCCACGATGCCGTCCGGACGCCTGGCGGCTGTGTTCGCCGAGGAGCTTGCGAAGGCCAACGCGGACATGGAGAAGGGTGAGCCCTACAAGCTCAAGACGGCCGAGCAGTACCGATCCGACGCCGAGAAAGACTGGCGGGACGTTCTTGGCGAGGCCGCCAACCAGTTCGGCCGTGAGACCGACCGCATAGACGCCCTTCTGAGCAAGGCCAAGAATCGCGCCAAGGACGCCATCGGCAGCCTGAGCCGCGATGAAGAGGACAAAGCCGCTCGCCAACTCAAGGCCGACTACGCCAAGTCGCGTCAAACCCTCGCCGCCAGGAAACGGCAGTTCGCCGAGGCCGATGCGATGATCAGGGGCAAGGGCATATTCGTCAGCGTGCTGGACTACGAGCACGAGTGCCTCGGCCGGGCCATATCAGCCGTCTGGCGGGGCGACATATCCGGCGGGCTGGACGTCTACGCCACCGGCGCCGCGGCCTCGGTCGGCAGGCCGATGGGCTTCCTCTACCATGTGTTGATGGCGATACAGGGCGTCGCCTGGCTGTTCACCGAACACTGGGTGTTCGCGATCGTCTTGCTGGTACTGGCGCTGGGCGCGTGGGCCGTGTTCGGCGGGGCAGTGCACCGCATCGCCGCCCTCCACGCAGCCAGGGAAGAGAAAATCTCCGCCGTTCAGGCGCTGAAGTTCTCCATCGGCAAGTTCATAAGTTTCTTCACGGCGCCGCTGATACCGCTGGCGATCATCCTGGTGCTGGGGCTGCTGCTGGCGCTGGGCGGGCTGCTGGTGAACCTCTGGGGCGTGGGCGCGATCGTGGTGGCGCTGCTGCTGTTCGCGGCCATCCTGCTGGGGCTGCTGATCGCGTTCCTGCTGGTCGGCCTGGGCGGCGGGCTGGCGCTGATGTTCCCGACCGTCGCCGTCGAGGGGTCCGACAGCTTCGACGCCATCAGCCGCAGCTTCTCCTACGTATTCGCTCGCCCCTGGCGGGCGCTTCTCTACGGGCTGGTGGCGCTGTTCCATGGGAGCATCTGCTACCTGTTCGTCCGCCTGTTCGTGTTCCTGGCGCTGGCGGCGACGCACTACTTCATCAACTGGGGCGTCTTCACCGGCGGCGAGAGCCTCTCCGCGGCGGCAAGCCGACTGGACGTGCTCTGGTCGGCGCCCACCTTCCACGACCTCCACGGGCAATGGAACTGGGCGGCGATGTCCGGCAGCGAGAAGATCGCCGCGTGGGTCATGGGCGTGTGGGTGTACCTGGTCGCCGCCAGCGTGGTGGCGTTCGCGTTGAGCTACGCGGCCAGCGCCACGACGGTGATCTACTACCTGCTGAGGCGGAAGGTGGACGCCACCGACCTCGACGACGTCTACGTCGAGGAAGCCCCCGCCGACCAGGACCTCCCAGCCTCGGAGGCCGCGCCGGCTGAGCCCGCCGACGAGGCTGACACGTCCGACGAGAACAAGGAAGAAGAATCCACGTAGAAACCACCGCAATGCGTAGGCGGAATTACTCGCGGCGGGTCTGACGAGGGCCCGCCGCTCTGCTGCGCACCCCAGAAGCGGTTGCAGAGCCTCCTTCAAGGGCGGCAGTGCTCTGGTTCGACAGGCTCACTGAAATCCGCCCCGCCACCTGCGACACCTTGAAAGCTCATGTGCTGCGCGGTGGGGCAGGAGCCCCCACCGCGCTCCAGAATGGGTTATGAGACTATCTCTGGTATCAGCGCGCGGCGCCGGCGCACACGACTTCCGTTGGCGTGAAGGGATTGCTCGCCGGGGGGGTCACTCGGCGGCGAGCAGCGCCTTGGCCTCACCGACCAGGTAGAACGAGCCGGTCACGCAGATGATGTCTTCCCGGCTGACGGCGCTGCGGGCTATCCGCAGTGCCTCGTCGAGGTTCTCTGCCACCTGCGCCTCGCGCCCGCTGCACTCGGCGTAGACCTCGGCCAGGTAGGCGGGCTTGGCGGCGCGCAGGTTGCCCGACGCCTTCGTGAAGATGACCTTGTCGGCGCCCGTCGTGATCTGCGCCATGATGCCGTGGATGTCCTTGTCCGCGGCGCAGCCGAAGATCATCACCATGGAGTCATAGTGTATGTGCTGGCCCATGGCCCGCATGAGCGCCTGGATCGACGCGGCGTTGTGCGCCCCGTCCAGGAGCACGCGCGGGTCCTCGCCCAGTATCTCCATCCGCCCGGGCAGGTAGACGCCCTCCAGGCCCTTGATGGCGAGCTGGTCGTCGATCTCCATGCCCTGGCACTTGAGCTGGTCCAGCAGCGCCAGCGCCAGCCCGCAGTTGATGGCCTGGTGCTCGCCGAACAGCGGCACGGGCAGGTGCTCGAAGCGGCTGCGCGGCGTGGTCAGGCATATCCGGGTGTGGCAGCCGGCCTGACGCGATGTCTCCACGCGGTAGCTGAACTCGATGTCCTCCCCGGCGAACAGCAACTGCGTGCCTGTCGTCCGGGCGACCTTCTTGAGCACCCGCTTGGCTTCGGGGGTCTGCTGGACGCTTATGGCCGGGACGTTGGCCTTGAGGATGCCGGCCTTCTCGGCGGCGATCTGCGGGATCGTGGCGCCCAACTGCTGCGTGTGGTCCACCGATATGCTCGTCAGCCCGCACACGGCGGGGCGCAGGACGTTCGTGCTGTCAAGCCGGCCTCCCAGGCCGGTCTCGACGACCGCGATGTCCACCTTCTCCTGGGCGAAGTGCATGAACGCCAAGGCAGTGAATATCTCGAAGAACGTCGGCTTGTCCTTGGACATCGCCTCGATAGACGGCTCGGCCCGGGTTATGTGCCTGGCCAACGCCGCCTGAGTGATCTTCTCGCCATTGACGACGATCCTCTCGCGGATGTCGCAAACGTGTGGAGAGGTATACAACCCGACCTTGTAGCCGCATGCACGCAGCATCTCGGCCAGCATGGTTGCCGTCGAGCCCTTGCCCTTGGTACCGGCGATGTGAACGGCCCGGATTTTCTTGTGCGGATTACCTAACTTCTTCAGCAACAGGCGCATACGGTCCAAGCTGAAGGTGTCCCGGTTGTAGCGGACGCGCAGCATCTGCTCGTAGTCGGTCTGCGCGAAGAGGTACCTCAGGGCCGAATCATAGGTCCGGACCGATCCCTTGCGTCGTACTGACCGCCCTGTGCCCTTGGAGCGCGTAGCAGTAGCCATAGCGGCAGTCAGTATAGCACGCCGCGAAAGGCGTTGTCAAGCAAATGCCGCTGGGACAGCGATTTGTGGCCTCCGGGGTTCAGTAAGTGGTGAGAATGGCTACACATATCATCCATTTGTGAACGCCCCCAGGGTCGGATTGACCGCCCCTGGGGCCCGAATATCGACGATTTCTGACCCGCCGGCCGCACGCCCCAACCGCGGCCGAGCGACACGGGCCTTGCCCGCCACCAGGGCGGATGGTTCAATGGCCGCCGCTGGCTTCCGTGGGCGCCTGCGAAAGGACGGTCATGGCCTGCTATCTCGGTATCGACGTCGGCACATCCGGCACGAAGGCGGTCCTGGTGGACGCCTCAGCGGCGGTCCTGGCGACTGCGACGGCCCCTCACGAGATAACCTCCCCCCGGCCCGGTTGGAGCGAGCAGGCTCCCGACAACTGGTGGCGGGCGACGGTCCGGGCGGTCAAGAAGGTCCTAGCCGCCGCAGGCGCAAGCGGCAAGACCGTGGCGAGCATCGGCTTCAGCGGCCAGATGCACGGGCTGGTGATCACCGACTCAGCCGGCAAGCCGCTCCGCCCGGCCATCATCTGGAACGACCAGCGTTCGGCCGCGGAGGCGGAGCTGATCGAGCGCAAGGCCGGCGGCAAGCGGAAGCTCATCTCGCTGACCGGCAACGTGGCGATGACGTCGTTCACGCTCACCAAGCTGCTATGGGTCCGCCGCCACGAGAAGCGGACCTATGACCGCATCCGCCACCTGCTGCTGCCGAAGGACTACATCCGCCTGCGGCTGACGGGCGAGTACGTCGGGGACGTGTCGGACATGTCCGGCACGCTCATGCTGGATCAGCGCAAGCGCGACTGGTCGCCGCGGATCATCTCCATGTTCGGCATCGACCGCGACATCCTGCCGCCGGTGGTCGAGTCGCACGAGGTCACGGGCAGGCTGAGGAAGTCCGTCGCCGCCCAACTGGGCCTGTCGGGCGACACGGTCGTGGTCGGCGGGGCGGGCGATCAGCCGGCCGGCGCCGTCGGCAACGGCGTCGTCCGCGACGGCCTGACCAGCGCGACGATGGGCACTTCCGGCGTGGTCTACACTCACTCCCGCCGGTACAAGACCGACCCCGCCGGGAGAGTGCAGACGTTCTGCTCGGCTGTGGCGGGCGAGTACTGCATGTTCGGCTGCGTGCTGGCGGCCGGGGGGAGCTTGCAGTGGTATCGCAACATGCTGGGCGACGCGGAGGTCGCCGCCGCCAAGCGCCGCGGCGTGGACCCCTACGACCTGCTGACGGCCCAGGCGGCCAAGGCGCCGGCGGGCTGCGAGGGACTGTTCTTCCTGCCGTACCTCACCGGGGAGAGGACGCCGCACGCCGACCCGTTCGCCCGCGCCTGCTGGATCGGCATCCACAGCCGCACCACGCGCAGCGAGCTGGTCCGCTCGGTGATGGAGGGCGCGACCTTCGCCATGAACGACGCGGTGACCATCCTGCGCGACCGGGGGCTGAGTATCCGCCAGGTGCGCCTGTCCGGCGGCGGGGCGCGCAGCGCATTCTGGCGGCGGATGCAGGCCGACATCTATCGCGCGACGTGCGTGACGATCAGCGCCGAGGAAGGCCCGGCCTACGGGGCGGCGCTGCTGGCGGCGGTGGGAGCGGGGGCGTTCAAGAACGTCGCCGAGGCCTGCCGCGCTGGCATCACGATCACGCGGACGATCCGCCCCGACGCCGCGGCCGCCAGACGCTACGGCCGGCTCTACGCCCAATACCGCAGGCTATACCCGGCCCTGAAGGGCGAGTTCCGTAAGATCGCCGACCTGGCCTGAGCCGGCCGGGCAAGCGGCGCCTACGCCAATGCAGACACTCAGCGAGATCCGCAACATGCTCACGGAGGCCGGCCTGTCGCCGCTCCATCGCTTCGGCCAGAGCTTCCTGATTGACGGGAACCTGATGGCCAAGCTGCTGGAGCTTGCCGACGTGACGGCGGAGCAGACCGTCCTGGAGGTCGGCGCGGGCACCGGCTCGCTGACCGAGGAGTTGGGCGACCGCGCCGGCAGCGTGGTGGCCGTGGAAATAGACCGCGGGCTGTGCCGCCTGCTGCGCGACCGGCTGGGCGGGCGCGAGAACGTGACGCTGATAGAAGGCGACGCGCTGGCCGGCAAGAGCCGCCTGTCGCCGACGGTGCTTGCGGCCCTGCCGCCGACGGCCCACATCGTGGCCAACCTGCCGTTCAACATTGCCACGCCGCTGGTGGCTGAGTGCCTGGCCTGCTCGTGGCGAGCGCTGGCCGGCGGGCCGGGCGAGCAGCGGCGGTTCGACCGCCTGACCGTCACCGTGCAGCAGGAGGTCGCCGACCGCCTTGCCGCGGCGCCCGGGGGCAAGGACTACGGGCCGGTCAGCGTGCAGGTGGCGCTGCTGGGGAGCGTGCAGCTCGGGTCAGCCCTGCCGCCGGAGGCGTTCTGGCCCAGGCCGAAGGTGGCGAGCAGAATCGTTCGCATCGACCTGGACCCAGCCGCCGCCGGGCGACTGACCAGCCTCGACGCCCTGCGCAACCTGCTGACGCTCGCCTTCGGGCAGCGACGTAAGCAGATCGGCGCGATTATCCGCCGCAGCGGCGAAAAGGCCTCCGTCGAGCGCCTGGAAAACGCCCTTTCCGCGGCGGAGGTTGACCCGCGCAGCAGGGGCGAGGCCATCTCGCCGTGGCAATACCTGACAATGGCCAACATGCTGGCCTGAGGTGGCCGGCGGGCCCTCGCCGGCCCGCGTCGGCCCGCGCCGCCAAGGCCCCACAGCCTGCGAGCCGCACTTGCCAATTGCGGCGGGTGTCGGTTACATTAACTCGTGGCGCGGGGTTCAATCCTAGGGCTTCAAGAGGCTGGGCAAATGACACAGGCGGACACCAACAGTGCGGAGAGCGGCGGCGACGGCTCGGCCTTCTTCGACCGCGCCGACGAACTGGCCAGGATGGGCAACTGGGACTTTGCCATCGAGATGTACATCGAGGGCATCAAGCGCGAGCCTGGCAACGTCGAGCGAGGCCATCAGAAGCTGTGGGAAGCGGGCCTGAACCGCAAGACCAAGGGCGGCAAGCCCGCCGGGCTGATGCAGCAGCTCAAGCGACGCGGCGGGAAAACGCCCCTCGACGAGATGCTCAACGCCGAGTATCTGCTGGCCAAGGACCCCGGCTCGCTGAGCCACACCGAGACGGTCCTCAAGGCCGCCAAGCAGCTCGACCTGCCGGCTGTCACCAAGTGGGCGTGCGATATCCTGTTCATCGCTCAGCGCCCCCCGGCCAAGCCCAGCAAGCGCGTGCTCGGCATGCTGGTGGACGCCTACAGCAACGTTGAGGAATTTCGCCTCGCCATCGAGGCGTGCCGGATACTCCAGTCGCTCAGCCCCGACGACCCGGCCGTGGAGGAGACCCTGGCCGAGCTCACCGCCAAGGACACCATAAAGAGGGGCAAGTATGACGGCGAGAGCGACTTCACCCAGTCCGTCAAGGACATGGACAAGCAGCAGGAGCTGATCCAGCGGGACTCGCTCTTGCAGGACGGCTCGTACCTCGAGCGGCAGATCGAAAAGGCGCGGGCGGAATACCTGGAAGACCAGACGCAGGTCGGCAAGATCAACGCCTACGTGGACGCGCTGCTGAAGACCGAGGACCCAGCCCACGAGCCCCAGGCCGTCGAGGTGCTGACCAAGGCGCACAAGGAGCTCGGGGCCTACCAGTTCAAGATGCGGATCGGCGACATACAGATTGCCCGGCTTACCCGCGAGTACCGCAAGCTCATCGAGGCCGGCGACAAGGAGGGCGCCGCGGCCCAGGCTCGCAGGCAGCTTGACTTTGAGCTGGAGGAATTCGCCGAGCGCGTCGTCAACTACCCCACCGACCTCTCGCTGAAGTACGAGCTGGGCAGGCGGCAGTTCCTTGCCGGCAACTACGACGAGGCCATCGGCTCGTTCCAGCAGGCCCAGCGCGACCCGCGACGGTCGCTGCGGGCGATGAACTACCTCGGGCAGGCCTTCGCCCGCAAGGGCTGGCTGCCCGAGGCCGTCGCCACGCTGGAGCGGGCGCTGGAGCATGAGCTCACCGAGAACCAGGAGATGGAGCTTCGCTACAGCCTCGGCGACGTGCTGGAGCAGATGGGCGAGCTTCAGCGGGCGAGAGACAACTTCTCGAAGGTGGCCCAGGTGGACTTCAACTACAAGGACGTCCGCGTCCGCATGGACAACATCCGCAAGAAGCTCGCTGACGGCGAGTGATTCGTGTCGCGGGTATCTCGCCGACGAAAGCCCCGTGCGTGAGGGGATTATGCATCAGGCGGCTCCTTGTTGCCTTTGGAGG
>CAYUYH010000074.1:0-11308 GCA_964449175.1 uncultured Planctomycetaceae bacterium | reverse complement strand
CAAATGGAAGGCTCCAAACATCGTGACCTTGTGGCCCATCCTCGCCAGTTGCCCCGCGGCCGTCAGGCCGGCCGGTCCGCTGCCGACGACCGCCACCGCGAAGCCGCTCGACGCAACGGGCGCCTCCGTGCCGCCGGCCTGCTTGTGGGCGCGGCGCCAGTCGGCGATGAACCGCTCCAGGTGCCCGATCGCGACGGACTCCCCCTTCTTCGCGCGGACGCACTTGCCCTCGCACTGGATCTCCTGCGGGCAGACTCTTCCCGCGAGCGCTGGCAGGTCGTTGTCGAGGTACATCAGCTTCGCCGCCTCGACGAACTCGCCGCGAGCGACAAGGTCCAGGAACTCCGGTATCTTCACGCCGACAGGGCAGCCGGCCACGCACGGGCGAGTCTTGCACTGGAGGCAGCGCCGCGCTTCCAGCATGGCCAGCTTCTCGTCGAAGCCGAGGTTGACCTCCTTGAAGTCCGTGTTTCGTTCGGTCGCCTCGCGCTGGGGCATCTCCTGGCGCGCGATGGCCATGCGTTCCTTGGCGGTCAGGTCGTTGGCTATCTTGTCCGGTTTGGCTGGCGTCATGGTGGCGGAAGCTCGGCCGTTCTAGTCCCCCCGGTCGGTTTGCTGGAAGAGCTTGCACTGCTCGGCTGAGTGTCGCTCCTGGGAGTGGTAGGCGGTCAGCCGGTCGGCCAGCTCGTCGAAGTCCACTTCGTGCCCGTCGAATTCAGGCCCGTCGACGCAGGCGAAGTGGGTCTCCCCGCCGACGCTGACGCGACAGCCGCCGCACATGCCCGTTCCGTCGACCATGATCGGGTTTAGGCTGACGATGGTCCTGACGCCCGCCTGCCGCGTCAGGTCGCAGACGGCCTTCATCATGGGCACGGGCCCGACGGCGTAGACCACGCCGGCCGCCGGCTTGGCCGAGGCAAGCACGTCGGCCAGTGCGTCGGTGACCAGACCCCGCCGGCCGTAGCTGCCGTCGTCGGTGGTCACGTGGACTTCGCGGCAGATGGCCTGCATCTGCTTTTCGAGGATCACCAGCTCCTTCGTCCTGCCGCCGATGATCGTGGTGACGGCTGTGCCGCGATCCGCGAGCGCCTTGGCGATCGGATATACCACAGCCGTGCCGACGCCGCCGCCCACGCAGACGGCGTGCTCGCACTCCACCAGTTCGGTCGGCCGACCCAGCGGGCCCACGATGTCCCTGATCGCGTCGCCGACTTCCAACGAGGTCAGCAGCGCGGTGGTCTTGCCGACGCGCTGGATCACCAGGCTGATCGTGCCGGCCTGGCCGTCGGTGTCGGCGATGGTCAGCGGGATTCTCTCGCCGCCGTCGGCCGCCCGCACGATCACGAACTGACCAGGGCGGCGCACCTCGGCTATCCGGGCGGCCTGGACTTCGAGCCGCACGACGTTTTCGCTCAGCGCCTCTCTGGCCACGACACGATGCACTTTTCGCTCCCAAAAAACACTGCCGGCCTGGCGGCCCCGCGGTGGCGGGGCACCGGGACGGCACGGTTCACAGGACCGCACTCCCAGTGCAGCGGAGGCAGACGAGCAATCCACCAAGACATTCTACCACAGGCTGAACCGTCAATGCCAGACGGGCTTCAAGCGGCCCCGCTCCGCGGCACTGGTGGCCCGTCATCCCGCCCGCACAGACCAGAATCAGGCGAGGATTCGCCCGGCCTGTCGCATCAGTTCGCCGATGGCCATGTGCTGCGGGCAGCGCCGCTCGGCGAGCGAGTAGTCCGCCCGCGCCAGCAGCCTGCGCGCGGCGGGCGGCAGCTTGGCGAACAGCCGGCGGGCCTCATCGACCGAGCCGTACTCGCCGTGGTACATCAGGTACCGCATCACGTCCGCAATGGGCGGCGAGCCGGCGGTCGCGGACTCGCAGATGTTGGCGCAGCCGGCGCAGTACTGCGAGCAGCTTGCCCCGGCGTATCGCACCATCGCCTCGCGGTCGGCTGCGGACAGCGTCGTCTTGTCGATGGCGGCAAGGTAGTTGTCCTGCAACTGGCTGAGGTTGGTCATCTGCGAGCAAACGGCGGAGATGCGCTCGTCGGACCAGACGGCCTTCAGGGCTGCCTGCTCCTTCTTGAAGCCCTTGGCGGTGAACCGATCGATCATCGCGATCTCAGCTTCGCTCGGCTGGCTGCGTGATCCGCGGCCCTGGGTCTTCATCGCCGTCAGGCCGATGCCGGCCTTTTGGGCGGCCTCGACGGCGCCCGTCATCGCGTCGCCGTTCATGACGCGGAAGTTGTAGGCCAGCATGATGCCGTCGATGAAGCCCGCCTTCGCCGCCGCTTGCAGGCTCTCAGCCATGTTGCTGTGAGCCGAGAAGCCGAACAGGCGAATCTTGCCGGCGGCCTTGAGCTTGGCGGCCAGGGCCTTCCACTCATCGCCCCTGCTGGCGATCCTGTCGGGCCCGCCGACGCCGTGCACGAAGAACATGTCCACGTAGTTGGTCCTCAACTTCCCCAGCGACGCATCGAGGCTGGCCTCCATCTCCGCGGCGTCGGCGTCCTTGGCCTTGGTGACCAGGAAGACCCTCTTGCGCTCGGCGGGGTTGGCCTCGAGGAACATGCCGATGCCCCGCTCGCTCCCGCGGGGGTAGGCAGCGGCCGTGTCCCAGTAGTCGACGCCCCACTTCAGCGCCTGGGTGAGCATGAGCTGGTTTGCGGCGATGTCGAAGATGCCGCCAAGCGACAGCATGGCGACCTCCACGCCCGACTTGCCGAATTCCCGTCGGCCCACGGGCTTGCCGACGGCTGACGGAGGCGGGGCGACGGGCTTGGTCGCCGGGGCGGTCTGGCCCACGGCGATCTTGCCGGCTGCGCCCAGCACCGCGCCGGCGCCGGCGACGGCGGCGGCGGTGAGGAAATCCCTGCGGGACAGATCGTTCGTGTTGGAAGGCATATTCTGGCTCCTTCAAGCAACTCCGAGGCGCCTCTCTAAACGCCTGCGGCCGAGGGCTGATTGCGGGCGTCTGCTCATCTTGTTCTTCGCGCCGCCGGCGCCCTGGACATCATAGCAGCAGCGACCGCTCCCGACTGCGGGATTCGTTCTCGGCGGTCACCCGGATCGCCCGCTTGCCGCTGACGGGGCACTCGTGCTCGCACACGCCGCATCCGATGCAGGCGCGGACATCCACAAAGGGGAGCTGCAGGCGCACCTGGATTTCCGCAACCTGGCCATGCGACGGCACTTGCGCTGGCTCGCCGGCCAGGATGACAGCCGCGGGCTCGTTGGCTTCGATCCGCTGCCGCAGGCCGGCTGACAGACAATAGTAGTCGCCGCCGGCAAGCTGCCCGTCGGAAAACGCCGCCTTGGCAAGCTCGATCCTCGCGCCGCGCACTGCGGCCACGACCAGCCGACCGCCGCGAATCGTGCTGAACTCCTCGCGGACGAAGATGGCCTTGGGGCTGACCGGGCAATTCTCCTGGCAGACGATGCAGGGGACGCCCATCGCCCATGGCAGGCAGCGGCTGCGGTCTACGAAGGCGGCGCCCAGGCGGACGGGGCCGGCCGAGGCGAACTCGCCGCGGCCGAGTTTCTCGTCCAGGGTGATCGGCCTAATCGCCGCCGTCGGGCAGACGCTGCCGCATGCGACGCAGTTGAGCTGACAGCCGCTGGTGCCGATCCGGTTGTTCAGCACGGGCGTCCAGAGGCCCTCCAGCCCCCCGGCCAGGCCGCCAGGCTGGAGGACATTCGTGGGGCAGATCTTCATGCACTGCCCGCAACGGATGCAGCGCTGGAGAAAGCGTTCCTCGTCGAGCGCGCCGGGCGGGCGGATGATCGATGGGTTCCAGTTCGATCCGGTCTTTCCGCCCAGGCGGATCAGCGGCACAGCCGCCACGCCGCCGATCAGCGACAGCAGCACGCCGCGACGCGACACGTCCGGCGAGGCAACCTCGCCGGCGGCGGACTTGCCCGCGCCGTATCGCATCATGCCTTCGCCGCAGACGTGCAGGCAGTTCATGCACAGCACGCACTCAGCCGTTCGGATCCGTGTCGCCGGTTGGCAGGCGCCCTCGCAGTCGGCCTCGCACAGTTGGCAATTGCTGCAAGTCGGCGCGCTCTTGCCGACGCGGAAGACGGCGAACCGCCCGCAGACGCCCAGCAGCGCGCCGAGCGGGCAAACGAACCGGCAGTAGAATCGCGGCACGACGAAGTTCAGCAACAGCGCCGCCAGGAAGATGCCGCCGATCAGCCACGACCACTCGTAGAGCCGCTGCGTCGTGGCGAGCGCCCGCGCGTGTGCGTCGGCCAGGGGCAGCACCGTCAGCGTCACGGAGCGCTGGACGAGCGGGATGGGATCCAGCAGGCCCGTCAGCAATGACGCCGGCCTAACGGCCGCAGCCGCCAGCATCGCGGCCAGCATGTAGTACTTGATCGACTGCGCACGACGATATCGGTTGGCGGCGATCTTTCGCTTGGCAGGTCGGCCGCGCCGGCCAAGCCAGCCGAGGAACTGGTGCATCGTGCCGAACGGGCACACCCAGCCACAGAAGACGCGCCCCAGCAGGATCGTCACCATGAGCGTGGCCGCCCCCAGCGCCAGCCCGGCGTACAGCGTCCCGGTCGCCAGGGCCGTAGCCGCCGCCACCAGCGGGTCGATCGCCAGCATCAGGTTCACCGGCCAACCGCGCATCTGCCACCAGGCCGGGCCCAGCGTCGTCACGACGGCCAACCACACGAATAGCAGCAGGAAGAACACCTGGCAGATTCGTCTAGCCGTCGTGACTCGCATGCGTCTTCCTATCACTCAGTCCACGTGAAGCCTGACGGGTTTCAGTGACTCATGGTCAACCGTTCCGCGACCGGCAACGGCGGCCAGGTTGATGTACGGCAGGTCGTCGGCCGTCTTGCCCAGCAGCGTCGCGCCGAACGCGTCGGCGGCGACCTGGTCGGTGGAAACGATCATCGTGTTGGTCGCGGCCAGGTCGTCCAGCGAGCCGCCGGTGGGCCCGTTGCGCATCATCGTGGTCGTGCCGTCCAGTATCACCAGTGTCGGGCTGACGAGCATGGCCAGCTCCTTGATGATGCCGTGGATGTCCTGGTGGAAGATGTTCCGCCGCCCGCCAAGCAGGCCGTACCAGTTCTTCATGGTCATCGACGCTCCGCTGCGCTCATGGTGCTTGACTGGGGCGATGCCGATCAGCCTGGTCGCGCCGGCCAGCGGCTTGTACAGGATGGGCCAGTCCGCGATGAGTCGCCCGCCGGGGACGGTCGCGGGCGAGAAGTCCTCGTCCCTCGGCAGGGCGACCTTCGCCCCGGCGCCCCCGGCCGCGGCGGCGATGCCGCTGAGGGTGAAGCAACTGGCCGAGTCGTTGATCGGATTGTCGGTGACGGTCACCTTCTCGGCGCCGGCGGCGATGCACAGCCGGGCTACCTCGGCGACGAGCTGGGGGTTGGCCGTGGCGGACAGGCTCGGTGGAGAGGCGAATGCCGCGTTGACCTTCAGCACCACGCGGTCGCCGGGTTTGATGAACTCGCCGATCCCGCCGAGGGCCTGAATGCCGGCTGCGACCGTCTTGGCGCGGTCGGCGCCGGTGACGATGGCCATCCGCCCGGTGAGGGCGGGAACGGAGAAGTCGGCCAGCGAGACGGTCTCCCGCCGCTCGACGGCTGCGGGCCCGTGCGCGTCACGCAGCAGCCACGCCGCCGCGCCGGTCGCGCCGACGGCGGCAGCCGCCTTCACGCAGCGCGACAGGAACTCGCGCCGATCCATTCCGCTTTGTGCCTCGCCCGTCACTTGTGGGCCTCCCCGAGGGCGTCGTACAACATCTCAGCCACCTTCTCCGCCGCCTGGCGGTCGGTGCTCTCGTGCACGCCGGCCAGCGTCGCCCCGCGCGAGAAGACGATCTTGTACGTGTCGAGCACGGCGACTACCGAGCCGTTCGCGATCCGCGAGGTCGGCTCGACCTCGGCGCCAAATGGCCTGTAGTAGTCCGCGTACGCCTTCGCCAGCTCGCTCGCCTCAGCCGGCGACGCCCGGCGACTGATGAAGGCCGTTACGCCCACGCCGCCGACGTCATACACAGCCGTATACACGCCGTCGAAGCCGGCGATGCCGAAGTCGTCCGCGCCCGACCGCGAGATGCTGCCGGCCCGCAGTAGTTGCCTGGGGAACAGCGCCGGCTCCTCAGCCGCCGCCTCGTCCCCAACGGCCACCGCTGAGATGAAGCGCTCGCGATAGTCCGACATCGCCCGGGCTACTCCCTCGCTGTCCGAGGCGGCGACGATCTCCACGTAGTACTTCCCGTGGACGAAGTAGAGCGCGTTGGACGTCCGATAGGCCAGCTCGCCGATCTTCTCGGCGGTCTCGCGCCTCTGCTTGCTGTAGACCGTGAAGGCGTTGGGCCCGCTGGCCATGTCGTAGACGAAGACCTCGAACCATGCGTCGGCGCCGGCAGCCATCGCCAGGCGCCGGCATCGCATGCCCACGACGCCGGCGGAGAGGTACAGCTCAGCCCGGCCGTCGATCTTCTCGAACAGCGTGTCGGCCGTGAAGCTCTCCTGCGGCGACATGGGTGAAAGACCCTTGCCGGCGTAGTCGGCCAGGTCGTCTCCCTGCCCGGGCCAGGGTGGCGAGGCGGAAGTGGACGCGTCCAGTGTCGCCAGGAATGGTGAGGAATAGTCGATCTGCCGCAGGACCAGGGCCGCGGCGACCCCGGCCAGTGCAAGCAGGACCGCCACGCTGACGATCGTCTCGACCTTGCTGGGCGGTCGGCTGGGACGGGCCATGCTGCGTGCTCCGATACGAATCCAGGCCGCCCCTCCGACGGCGGTTGAGTCCAATGTCCCAAAACGCGGGGCGCGGTGTCAACACAATCGGCCGGCTGACAGCAGCTAGCGGCGGCTGGTCCTTTGCTGACGGCTGAACTCGTCGCGAACGACCTCGATGTCCGGCAGGGCGGCGATGAATTGCCTGCCGTAAGGGCGGGTGAGCAGGCGATGGTCCAGCGCTACGACCATCCCCGTGTCGCTGCGGGAGCGGATGAGCCGGCCGAAGCCCTGCTTGAAGCGAATGATCGCCTCCGGCAGCTGGTAGTCGCGGAACGGCTCGCCGCCGGCCGCCTTGATGGCCTCGATGCGCGCCTCGGTCAGCGGGCTGTCCGGCACGGCGAACGGGAGCTTGGCGATGATCACGTTCGAGAGCGCCTCGCCGGCCACGTCCACCCCCTGCCAGAAGCTCGCCGTGCCCAGCAGCACGCAGCGGTCCTGGCCACGGAAGGTCCGCAGCATCGCGCCCTGCGGCAGGTCGCCGCCCTGGACGAGCATGCGATAGCCGTTGGCCTCGCAGAACCCAGCCAGGCGCTCGGCGGCCGCCGTCAGCATGGCGTAGCTGGTGAACAGCACGAAGCATCGGCCGCGACTCTTGGCGATGTAGTACTCGATGGCCCGGCAGGCCGGGGCGATGAATCCGGCCAGGTCGTTCACGTCGCCCAGCTTGGTCTCCACGTACAGCTTGGCCTGCCGGCGGAAGTCGAAGGGGCTGGCCAGCAGCAGGTCGTCGCCGTCTTCCAGGCCGAGCCGGCGGCGGATGAAGTCGAAGCCGTGCTGCCCGCCGCGCGCGGTAGCCAGCGTGGCGCTGGTGAGCACAACCGAGCCGATCGCGTCGAAGAGCTTCTCGCGTACGATCGGCGCGACGTTGATCGGCGCCGAGGCGAGCGTGACCAGGTCCCTCTGCCGCCCGCGGGTGACCCAGTAGGCCTGGTCCTCGTCGGCCTGGCTGATCAGCGCCTCAACCGCCTCAGCCAACTCGGCGGCCCGCTGCTCGTAGCCGAGGAGCTCCAGCACCTGCTCGCCGTCCTCGACCCTCCGGCGGAGCTGATGCAGCGCCTCCGCCAGCGCCAGCAGGGCCGGGGATAGCGTATTGGGCACGACCTCGCCGCAGCGAATCCGCCCGCTGCGCGCGATGTCGGGCCCGGTGTGCCCGGCCAGGGCGGCGAAGAACCCCTCAGCCGCCGTCGCGGCGCGGTTGGTCGCATCGATCGCGTCCCTATCGCCCAGCAGCGCGAGCACGCCGCGGTCGGTGCGGTCGTTGTATAGCTCGCGCAGCAGGTAGGCGACCTTCGCCGACGAGATCGAGCTGCCGAAGTGGTCGCCGGCCACCTGCTCGACGGTGTGGGCCTCGTCCAGCACGGCCAAGTCGTAATCGCCCAGCAAGTTCGCCGCCGTCGACTGAAGCGCGAGGTCGGAGAACAGTAGCGCGTGGTTGACCACCAGGATGTCGCTGCTCTGCATTCGCCTGCGTGCGGCCTGTAGGTGGCAGCGGGCGTAGTGGCGACACTGGCTGGAGCGGCAGGCGGACGACTCGCTCCGCACGCGGTCCCACACGGCTGGGTCGGTCTTGAAGGTGATGTCCTGTAGCGAGCCGGCCTGCGTCGCGGTCGCCCAGTCGGCGAGCTTGGTCAACTGCCGCATCTGCTTCTGCGAGGCGAACAGCTTGGCCGCGTTCTTGACCGCGGCGGCCAGGCGGCGGAAGCAGATGTAGTTGCCCCTGCCCTTGCCGAGCGTGGCCGTGAACTCGAACGGCAGCAGCTCGCGCAGGAAGGGCAGGTCCTTGCCGATCAACTGCTCCTGGAGGGCGATCGTGTAGGTGGAGATGACGACGCGCTTGCCGCGTCCGGCCGCGTGCGTGATCGCCGGCACGAGGTAGGCGAAGCTCTTGCCGACGCCGGTGCCCGCCTCGACGATCAGATGCTCGCCGGCAGTGAAGGCCTTGTCCACCGCGCGGGCCATCTCGATCTGCTCGTCGCGCCGCTCGTAGCCGGGCAGGGCGCGTGCGACGGGACCGCCTGGGGCAAGAATGTCCGCGACGCTCAGCGCCATTTCTGAGCCACCACCTGGGTCGATGGTTCCCCACCGGCGTGGAGCTTGGGCTTGGCGAGGCCGCGGCTGAAGCTGAGCACGAAATAGATGGTGGCCATGGCTGTGATGAGCGTGATGACCGTGGCGAGGATGGTGATGAAGGTTCGGCCGCGGACGACGCTGGAGTGCATGGAGGATACGATGCGGTCCTTGGCCAGGGTGAGCATCGCCAGCATGACGCCGGCCACCGTGACCCAGATGCTGATGGAGTGCACGCCGCTGTAGATGAACACGCCGCGGCTGACCTCCGTCCCCGATTGGAGGTAGTAGTGCCGGACTCCCCCCGCCAGCTCGACCCACCCGTTGACCGACTCCCCGTTGATGAACACGTACAGCACCGTGTAGGCCAGGAAGTTCGCCAGGCCCAGGATAATCACCCAGATGCAGATTCTCGTGCGGCGATCCATCAGGCGGTCACTCGGTCAGTTGGCCGATCGGTCACCCGGTTGCCTGGTTAACTCGTTGACTCGCTAACTGGTTGACTGGTTGGCCGATCAAATGTGCGCCTAGTCGTTCTTCGCGCCAATTACGCCTTCTATCGGCGAGGAGGCGGTGGCGTATAGCTTCCGCGGTATCCTGCCGGCCTGGTGGGCGAGGCGGCCGCTCTCCACGGCCAGCCTCATCGCCCGCGCCATGGCGACGGGGTCGGTGGCGCCGGCGATGCCGGTATTCAGCAGCACGCCGTCGGCGCCGAGCTCCATCGCTATCGTCACGTCGCTGGCCGTGCCGACGCCGGCGTCGACGATGACGGGGTAGCTCTCGTCGCCGGCCTTGAGCTGCTCCAGGATGATGCGGATGTTCCAGGGGTTCAGCACGCCCTGCCCGGAGCCGATGGGGCTGCCGGCCGGCATGACCGACGCCGCCCCGGCCTGCTTCAGCCGCAAGGCCATCACCGGATCGTCGCTGGTGTAGCACAGCACGGTGAAGCCCTCTGCCTTGAGGGTCTCCAGCGCCTCCAGCGTGCCAACGGGATCGGGCAGCAGCGTCTTGCGGTCGCCAAGGACCTCCAGCTTCACCCAGGCGGCGCCGGCGTTGCCCAGCCCATCCAGCAGCTCGCGCCCCAGGCGAGCGGTGCGGACGGCGTCTTCGGCGTTGAAACAGCCGGCCGTGTTGGGCAGCAGCGTGTACTTCCGCTGGTCGAGGAAGTCCAGGATGTTTCGCCCGCCGGAGTCCATCAGCCGCTCGCGCCGCACGGCGACCGTCACGACCTGACAGCCGCTTTCGGCCAGGGCGTCCCGCATCAGCTCGAAGGTGGCATACTTGCCCGTGCCGACGAACAGGCGGCTGGCGATCTCGAAATCCCCGATGCGAAGTGTGTCCGCGCTCATTTCTCGGCCTTCACGGGCAAGTCTTCACCCTCCGCCTACGAGGGTGACTATCTCAAGGCAATCCGCATCAGCCAGTTGCGTCGCGGCGTAGCGGGCGCGCGGGACAATCCGGCGGTTCAGCTCCACCGCCACGCGGCGCGGCTCGAGCGACATGGCCTCCAGCAGCTGGGCCAGCGTCGTCGCCTCGTCGTGTTCCTGCGCCTCGCCATTGACCGTTATTCGCATGACAGTACGGCTCCAAACAACTGCAAGCCGATCAGCAGCGGATTATAGACCCTCCCGCGTTGCCCGGTCAAGCCGGCCGGCTGCGGCGCGGCGCTACCGCAGCGCAAGCGTGAAGATCGTCACGTTGAAGTACGTGTCGAAGGGCTGAATCACTTCGTGCCTGTCGATCACGACCGCCCCCTGCATGGGTGGCAGGTTGGCCTTCCTGCCGACGACCACCAGGTCGATCGTCGAATCCCCGGCCTGTCGTGCCCGGTCAATCAGCCAGCCCACTGCCACAGCAGTTGGCTGAATGGCGTGGACCTTCCTGTGCACGAGAGCCCGCGGCGCCTCAAACGGTATCCACCAGTAAGTCACTCCCGCTCGCGGCGCCGGGCTGGCCAGCATGGCCGCGGTGAAGTCGCGACTGAAGGCCTTCTTGTGATGCAGCAACTGGTAGCCCCTGGCCTGGATCACCAGCGACAGCGCCAGCGTGACGGCTAGAAGCACGCTGAATGCCTTGCGGCGGTGGGTGGCAAGCAGCATGTGGAAGACCGCAACCGCCAGTATCGCCAGCATCGCGATGGCCGGCAGGATATATCGCGCGCCGTAGCGGATGCCGCCGTAGTTGGGCGCCAAGACGGGCATGACGATGACAAAGGCCAGGCTCGTGTGCAGCAGCCATTTGAACTGGCGCGCCCATGGCTGGTCGGCGATCGGCAGCAGCGGGGCGATCAGCACGATCGCAAGGAACGGGCTGAACGTGAACACGCCGCCGCTCTTGAGTACCGTGATCAGCGGGGAGCGATCCTGCGGAAACGTCAGGACGTATCGCGCTACGACAATCGCAAGCACGCCAAGCAGGACCAGGTGAACCGTCAGTGCCCTTGGGAAGGGGCGCTGCC
>CAYUYH010000073.1:0-11523 GCA_964449175.1 uncultured Planctomycetaceae bacterium | reverse complement strand
GCCGACGACGGCGAGGATAAACGGAGCGATCGTGCCCAGCACCGGGTCGTTGACGACAATAGGGATGCCGATCGCGACGGTGACCGCTATGCCGACGGTAAGCCAGCCGGCCAGGGCGAACGCCAACACCCGCGCCAGCGAGACTACCCAGGTGAACTTCCCATCCTGATCCGACATGGACCTGCTCCTTCCTTGGATCGTGTGCCGCCAGGGGGCCTCTTCGCACCCATGCCGCGGCGGCCAAACTGGACATGAGTCTATCATCCAGCCGCCGGAAGTCAAATGCCGTCAGGCGCGCAGTGGCGTGTTGGGGGCGGATGCGGCAGCATCGGGGCGACCCGGCGAAAGGCCCTCACACCGAGCAGACGGGGTTGCCGCAGCGCGGGCACTTGGCGCAGGCGGGCGAATCGCCGAGGGGCTGGCGGCAATGGGGGCAGTTGTCCGCCGCCGGGCCGGTTTCCATCGGCTGATTCTCGCGGCACCCGTCGCGGTAGACGGTCACGCCCTTGCACCTCAGGTCGAACGCCATCTGGTATATCCGATCCACGTCGCCGGCGGAGGCCGAGGCCGGCAGGTTGATGGTCTTGGAGATCGCCCCGTCGATGCGGTCCTGGAACGCCGCCTGCATACGGACGTGCCAGGACGGGTCGATCTCGTGCGCCGTGACGAACAGATCGAGCGTCGTCTGATCGGCGCAGCCAAGCTGGGCGAGCTTCTCGCCGGCGGCGAGCTGATTGGCCAGCGTCTCGCTCCAGAAGCCCTGCTGCTGGGCTCGCCGCCTGAAGGGGGCGTTGACCTCCAGGAGCCTGCGGTCCATGACGTTGCGGCGGAAGGCCAACGCGAAGACCGGCTCGATGCCGCCTGAGCATTCGGCCAGGATGCTCAGCGTGCCGGTGGGCGCGACGGTGGTCACGGCGGCGTTGCGCATCTTCACGCCTTGGGCGGCCCAGGTGCTGTCGGCCCAGTTGGGAAACGTCCCGCGCTGCTCGGCCAGGGCCTCGCTGGCGGCGAACGCCTCTTCGGTCAATATCGTCGCTACGTGCCGGCCGAAGGCGATGCCGTCCTCGCTGTCGTACTTGATGCCGAGCAGGAACATCGCGTCGGCCAGGCCCATGATGCCCAGGCCGATCTTGCGATTGGCGCGGCAGAGCTCCCCCACCTGGGGCAGCGCGAAATCGCTGACGTCGATCACGTCGTCCAGGAAGCGCACGGCGAGGCGAATCATCTCGCGGAGGGCGGGCTCGTTCAGGCGGCCGTCGGTGACGAACTCAGCCAGGTTCACCGAGCCGAGGTTGCAGGCCTCGTGGTCAAGCAGCGGCTGCTCGCCGCACGGGTTGGTGGCCTCGATTCGGCCGAGGGCGGGCGTGGGGTTGTCGGCGTTGACGCGGTCGATGAAGCACACACCCGGCTCGCCCGTTGCCCAGGCGCCGCCGACGATAAGGTTCCAGATGCTGGCCCGGCCATAGACGCCCGCCGGGGGCGAGCCGCCGACGGGTATCAGGTCGCCGAGATCGTAGTTGGCGATGTCCAGAGTCTTCGGCAGGTAGTACTGCTTGCCCGTCCGTGGGTTGACCACGACGTGCGGCGAGGCGCCGCTCGCCCGCAGATTGACCATGAAGTCGTCGGTCACCTTCACCGACGTGTTGAAGTTGACGAACTGGCCCGGATCGCGCTTGGCCGTGATGAACTTGAGAATGTCGGGGTGGTCCACGGACATCATGCCCATGTTCGCGCCACGGCGAAACGCCCCCTGCTGAATCGCGTGCGTGGCCTGGCAGAACACGCGCCAGAAGCTGATCGGCCCGGAGGTCTTGCCGCCGGACGACGAGACATAGTCGCCCGTCGGCCGAAGACGATCGAAGCTGAAGCCCGTGCCGCCACCGGCCTTCTGGATGATGGCCGCACTCTTGACCGATTCGAAGATGCCCTCGACGCTGTCGTCTATGGGCAGCACGAAGCAGGCACTGAGCACGCCTAGCCGCCTGCCGGCGTTCATCAGCGTGGGGCTGTTGGGGAGGAACTTACCTCCAGCCATCGCCGCGTGGAACTTGTCCGTCATCTCCGCGACGGCTGCGTCCCCGCCGTGCGGGCCCTCGGCCGCGGCCACGCACTTGGCCACGCGCCGGAACATCTCCGCCGGCGTCTCGACGACGTTGCCCTCGTCGTCTTTCATCAGATACCTGGCCCGGAGCGTCAGCAGGGCATTCTCAGACAGCACGGGTTGCTCGAAGGCCTCACTAGCCATGGTGCCGGCTCTCCCATCAGGCTGCTGCCACGATGCCCCCGACCTGGCGTGCGACGCGCAACCGCGCCCATCCGGCGCCTGCCGGCCGCTGGAGCTGGAGAGACGTCGCAGCCAACCCGTTGGCGACCAGACAGGACCGTCGTTCCAGGCAGAGACGGGCGGTATTCTACCGTGAGGCGCGGGTCAGAGTGAAGAGGGTGATTTCGGGTCTGGAGTTGATATTGAGCCGGCGTGCGTAGCCCAGCCCGCGGTTGACGTAGAGGTACTTGCCCTCGCCGAGGCTGTACTCCCCGGCCGTGAACTCCCTGTAAGACCCCGGCAGGAGCAGGTGGGAGATCTTGTGCTCGGCCCGGGCCGTGCCGTGTGTGTGCCCGGCCAGCACCCAGTCCGCGCCGTAGCTGGCAAGCTCGACGGCGGCGTCGGGGTTGTGGCACAGGGCGACTGTCGGCATGTGTGGGTGGGCCATGTCGAAGGCCAGGTATGGGTTGTACCTGGGCGTCCAGAGGTCTTCCACGCCGACGAACTGGAGCGTGTCGTCTCCGCGGCGGAAGAGCCGCGGCTCGTTCATCATCACGAAGATGTCGGCATGGCAGAGCTCGTCGCTCAGGACCTCGGCCAGCACTCGCGATCCGCCCAGGCCGCGGGGGTGACATATGCCGTAGTCGTGGTTGCCCAGGCAGGCCAGCACAGCCACTCTGGGGGTCAAATCCCGCAGGATGCGGGCGACCCGGCGGGCGTAGGGGCGCGGGCCGGTGATGAAGTCGCCCGTGATCGCCACGAAATCGACGTCCATGGCATTGACCGCCTCGACAAACTGCCGCAGGTAGCGGTCGCGGACGATCGGGCTACAGTGCAGGTCCGAGATATGGGCGAGCGTCGCCCCGCGGAACGCCTCGCCCAGGTCCGGCAGGGGCATCTCGCGGCGTTCTATCCTCAGCCAGTTCCGCTCTATCTGCCAGGCATACAAGCCTCCAAGTGCGCAGGAGTTAGCCGCTGTCCACAGCATTCGCTTGAAAAACGCCTTCTTGGGCCAACGGTGGGTGGGGGGCGGCAAGAGAACTTCGTTCATCATGTCCTCCGGGCCTCGTGGGCCCGCCACATCTCAAGATCCTACATTATCGCAACCTGGTTCCTGATGCAAGACCTCACGGTGGGTATTTCGGTAGTCCTGCCCCGCGGGCATGAGCACTGTTCGCCGGATTCGCCGGGCCGTGCGGGGGGGGCGAACCCCGGCCGGGTCACTTGTTGTGGGCGAAGTACTCCCGCACGAGGGCCTCCATCAGCTTCGATCGGCGCTTGTAGAGCCGGCGGGGCTTGCGCTTGGCGTGGTTGGCCAGGGCGTAGTGCGTTATCAGCGGCAGGGCGAGAGTGGTGTCGGTGTAGCAGACGACGGCGTCCGGCAGGCGGTTGGGGTCGACCTTGCCCCAACTGACGGCCTCGTGCGGCGTGGCGCCCGACAGGCCGCCGGTGTCCGGGCGGGCGTCGGTGACCTGGAAGAAGTAGTCCTGGCCCACTTCCTTGATCCGCAGCACCTCCTGAATCTGCGGCTCGGTCTGGAGCATGAAGTTCTTCGGGCTGCCGCCGCCCATGAGGACGACCGCGCTCTTCCCGCCGGACCGCTTGGCGGCCAGGACGTAGCTGGTGGTCTCGTTGACGTCGATGGACGGGTTGACCCGCAGCTTGTTGCCGCGCAACTCCACGCCGGCGACGTTCATGCCGATGGTCGAGTCGCCCGGCGATGAGGTGTAGACGGGCACGTCGTGGCGATAGGCGGCCGCCAGGACCGACACGTCCTTCAAGCCGCTCTTCCGCTCCCACTCGGCGGCGTGCTTGCCCAGCAGGTAGTGCAGCTCGCCCGTGCCCATCTCCTTCTGGAACTCCGGGGCGGCCAGTATGCCCCGCAGGATTTCGTCGGTGGCCATCAGGCAGTCGGTGTAGCCCAGCAGCACGTCGTATATCCGCACCACGTCGTTGCGGCGCAAGTCGGCGTCGTCCACCAGGTGGCTGCCGACGTGCAGCGACAGGTTGAACGCGAAATGCAGGTCGTGGTAGAGGTTCGCGCCGGTCGCGACGATCCAGTCGACGAAGCCGGCCTTGATAAGCGGCACGATGCACGAGCAGCCCAGCCCCGCGGGCGTCAGCGCCCCGGCCAGGCTCATCCCCACGGTCACGTCCGAGGCAAGCATCTTCTCGGTGAACAGCTGCACGCCCTCGCGCAGGCGCGCGGCGTTGTAGGCAAGGAATGTCTCGTCCATCAGCCGGCTGAGCTTCTCCCGACCTGTGATCGGCGGGGGGAGGATTCGCTTGCCGGACAGGTACCTGTCCTTGTGGGGGCAGCGCTTCTTGCGGAGCCAGTCCGGCGCCTCGCTCAGGTTTGTTCGCACTCTGGGTTGTCGTTTCATTGTGCACCCTTGGCGGTCCGGCGCGGCCGCCCTACGGAACCATGACGACCTTCGCCGGCGCCAGGCCGTTGAAGTTCGTAGCCGTCGCCGTGCTGTACGCTCCGACGTTCTCGACGTATACGATGTCGCCGATCTCCAGCTCCGGCAGGTCCTCGCCGACGGCGATTATGTCCAGGCTGTCGCACGTGGGCCCGGCCAGCGTGGAAAGCTGCCGCCTGCCGTTGCGCGTGACCTTGAACTGGTACTTTGCGTGGTCAAACACCTGCCCGCTGAGCGAGCCGTACAGCCCGTCGTCGAGGTAGTACCAGTGCTTGTTCTCGCGGATGGCCTTGCCGATGACCCTCATCACCAATGTGACGGCCGGGCCGACCAGGAAACGCCCCGGCTCGGCGATCACGCGGATGTTGGGGGAGAACAGACGGTTGATCTCCTTGCGGATGGTCGCCGCGGCCGAGTCGAACGGATCCCCCTCCCAGTCGGCGTGGGCGATGGGGAAGCCCCCGCCGATGTCCACGATCTCCAGCGGCAGCTGCTTCAGCTGTGCGTCGCGGACGATTATGGCGGCCATCTCCAGGGACTGGATGTAGTTGTCGATCCGCGTGCACTGGCTGCCGACGTGGAAGCTCACGCCCACGGGCTTCAGGTCCATCTTGCGGGCCTTGATCAGCAGGGCCATCGCGTCGGCCGGCTCGACGCCGAACTTCAGGCTCAGCTCAACGATCGAGCCGACGTTCGGCACCTTGATCCGCACCAGCACCCGCGCGCCGGGGCAGTGCTCGGCGATCTTGTCCAGCTCATACTCGCTGTCGTACGTCATCAAGTCGATGCCAAGCTTGCCGGCCTCGGCGATGGCGACCGGCGGCTTGATGGTGTTGGCGAAGATCATGCGGTCGGCATTCCCCCCGGCGGCGAGGACGGCGTGGACCTCAGCGGTCGAGGCCACGTCGAAGCTCGCCCCCGCGGCTGCGAGCGTCTTGAGCACTTCCCCGTTCGCGTTGGCCTTGACGGCGTAGAACGGCTCGACGCGCGGCAGGGCCGAGCGGAAGCGGTCCAACTGGCGCAGTAGCGCCGAGCGGCTGATCGCCGCCAGCGGCGTGCCGTGCCGCCGGGCCAGCGACTTCAGCCGCCGCTCGTTCTTGTCGACCGCGCGCCGAGGGGATTTCGTTCGTGGTGTCATCTCACGCCTCAGGTTCGCACATGATATGCAACCGCCCGCCGGAGGCAAGGGCTTTGCCTTGACCCTGACCAGAGGGCGACGGACTGCTCCGCGACCGTCGGCACCCTTGGTGGCGCGGCGGGGCTCCAGCTCCGCCGCGCTGATGCAGTGCGGGCGGCTTACCATACCCATCATCTCGCGGAGCGAGCGACTTGTCGTCCCGCCGCTTGCTTCAATTCGCCGGGCGGGTTACGCTGTCGGCGTGGCGAAGGGCAATTCCAGTGACATCACGGCCGCGCCGATCGGCGTGTTCGATTCCGGACTCGGCGGGCTGACGGTCGTGCGGCAATTGGCCGCCGTCATGCCCGGCGAGGAAATCGTCTATCTCGGCGACACGGCCCGCGTGCCGTACGGCATCCGCTCGCCGGAGACGATCCGCCGGTACGCGCTGGAGGACGCCGCCTTCCTGATGCAGTTCGCCCCGAAGCTGCTGGTCGTGGCGTGCAACACGGCCTCGGCCGCCGCGATAGACGCCATCCAGCGGGCCTGCCCGGTGGACGTGGTGGACGTGATCCGCCCGAGCGTGGCCTTCGCCGTGGGGCGAACGGACGCACTCCTAGGCGTGATCGGCACGGAGGCGACCATCGCGTCCGGCGCCTACGAGCGGGCCATCCACGACCTCGACCCGCGGCGCGAGGTGCTGTCCAAGGCCTGCCCGCTACTCGTGCCGATCGTCGAGGAAGGCCGCGACGAGGCCGACCCGATCGTCCTGCACGTCCTAGGCGACTACCTGCACGAGCTTCAGCGTCGCAGGCCGGCCGCCCTGGTGCTGGGCTGTACGCACTATCCGCTGCTGGCCGGGGCGATCGGCAAGCTGATGGGCCCGGACGTGGAGCTTGTGGAGTCGGGGCTATCGGTGGCCCTGGAGGTCCAGCGGCGGCTGCGGGCGACCGGGCTGGCCGGGGGCAGGAGCGACGGCGGCCGGTGGCGCTGCTTCACCACCGACAACCCGCAGCGGTTCGCCCGCCTCAGCGAGCGGTTCGGGGGCCGGGCCGTGGACGACGTGAAGCAGGTCGGCACCGACGAGCTGCGCAGCGCGGTCGGCTCGGCCGAGCGATAAGTCTGCACCGTCCCGCGGATCGGCCAGGCGGGCGCGGAGAGCGATATGCTGGCGCTGGTTTTCGACGGCAAGGTTGCGTTGAGGAGCGACTATCCCGACCCGACGCCCGCGCGCGACGAGGCGCTGGTGGGCGTCCGCGTCGCCGGCGTGTGCAGCACCGACCTGGAGGTGATGAAGGGCTACATGGGCTACACCGGCGTGATGGGGCACGAGTTCGTGGGCCAAGTGCTGGCCGGGCCGGAGCGGCTGCGCGGCAAGAGAGTGGTCTGCGAGATTAACTGCCCGTGCGGGAAGTGCGACATGTGCACCGGCGGACTGAGCAACCACTGCCGCGACCGCACGGTCGTGGGCATCGCCGGGCGGGATGGCGCGTTCGCGGAGATGATCGCCGTGCCGTCGGCCAACCTGCACGTCGTGCCGGACGGCGTGAGCGACGACCAGGCCGTGTTCGTCGAGCCGCTGGCCGCGGCGTTCCAGGTGACGCGGCAGGTGACGTTCCAGCGGCACGACCGCGTCGTCGTGCTCGGCGACGGGCGGCTTGGCCAGCTCGTCGCCCGCGTGCTTCGGCCGATGCTGGATAAGCTCGTGATGGTCGGCACGCACCCGGCCAAGCTCGAGGCGGCCGAGAAGCACGGCATCGAGACGATTACGGCCCAGCGGTTCGCCGCGAAGCAGGCCGCCGACGTCGTGATCGAGGCGACCGGCTCGCCCGCCGGCATCGAGCTGGCGATGCGGGCGGTCCGCCCCAGGGGCACGATCGTTCTGAAGAGCACGGTCGCAGCCGGCGAGGCGGTCAACCTCTCGCCGCTGGTGGTCAACGAGGTGACGGTCATCGGCTCGCGCTGCGGGCCGTTCGGCGACGCCCTGACGGCGCTGGCCGCCGGCGAGGTGGATGTGTACGGTCTGATCTCGCAACGATTCCCGCTGTCCCGCGGCGCCGAAGCGCTCGCTGCGGCCGAGCGTGCCGACAACATAAAGGTGCTTATCGATGTGCGCTGACGTTAACGAGTTCTATTTTGCGGACCTGGACAATGGCTGGAAGGTTGGCCGATTCGCCGCCCTGGACGAGCTGGCCGGCGTCGCCCACATGGTGACCACGCGGCAGGGCCCGGACATCGCCGCAGCCGCCGCCGACCCGCGAGCCGCCGGCGACGCCCTCAAGGAGCTGCTGGGCGTCAGGTCGGTGGCGTACTGCAAGCAGATCCACGGCTGCGAGATCCTCGCGCCTCGGCGCTCGGGCTCAGCCGGGCGGGGCGACGGCATGATTGCGTCGACCTCCTCCGTGGCGCTGATGGGCCTGTCGGCCGACTGCCCGCTGATACTGGCCAGCGACCCGGTCAGCGGCGCGATCGGCCTGGCGCACGCGTCATGGCGGGGGACGGTCAAGAGGATCGCCTCGCAACTGATCTCGCAGCTCGTCAGCAGGTACATGTGCAGGCCTTCGGACATCGTCGCGGGCATCTGCCCGTCGATCGGCCCGTGCTGCTACGAGGTGGGGGCGGACGTCTTCCAGCTCGCCTCCAAGGCCTTCGGCCTGCGTGCTGAACAGTATTTCCAGAAACGCGACGGCAAGATGTACTTCGACCTGTGGGCCGGGAACATGGACGAGCTGCTGGAGTCCGGGCTGCACCGGGGCAACATCCACGTCGCGGGGATGTGCACTGTCTGCCACAACGAGCTGTTCCCCAGCCTCCGCGCCGAAGGCGAGCAGGCAGGGCGGTTCGTCGGCGTCATCGCCAGACTCTGACAACACCAAACGGCATTCAACACAGAGGACACAGAGGGGTCAGAGTAGAAGCAGCAGCAACGACAGAAGCGGGAATCACTCCGGTCGCATGGCTTGGCCGACAGCGTCGGGGATGGGGATGACCTGCCCCTGGCGGTCGACGCACGCCAGCGTGGTGGCGGCCGTGGCGATCAGCCGGCCGTCTTCCTTGCCGCGGAGCTCGTACTCGTGATCGACCTTAGCCCGGCCGACCTTGGCCAGCGTCGTGGTCAGCGTCAGCAGCTCGTCGTAACGGGCCGCGGAGTGGAACTTCCCCTGGCAGCGGACCACAACGAAAAGCACGCCGGTGCTCTCCAGGTCGCTGTAGTCGATGCCAGCCGCCCGCAGCAGCTCGGTCCGCCCCATCTCGAAGTAGACCCAGTAGCGGCTGTGGTGCAGCGAGCCCATCTGGTCCACCTCGGCGTAGCGGACGCGGATGTCGATCCGGCAGGATTGAGGGGGATTGTCCATTTCGACTTGGCGATTGGGATTCTAGCCTCGCTGGCCGGGCCGTCAAGTGCCGGGCGAACCGGCCCCTGTGGCGAGCCCCGGGGCCGCCCGGGCCGTTATCGCGGCGAAAAACAGTTGATCGGCCCCGCGAAATCCCTATCATACAGACGCTTCGCGGGGGACGGCCCCCGCGGGGCGAGGTCAGAAAGGAACAGTGAGCCGCGAATGATCAAAGTCAAGGCCAGAGGTAACGAGTCAATTCACCAGATGATCAGGCGCTTCAAGAAGATGTGCGAGAAGGAAGGCCTGGTCAAGGACATGAAACGCAACAGCTACTACGAGAAGCCCTCCGAGCGTCGCCGTCGCCGCGCCCGCAAGAGCTTCAAGCGGGCCGTCTCGCCGACGTAACTCCTCACGCATGCTAACCCAGCCGGCTCGTCCAGCAGCGGCCGCCAGCTTACCCGCCAAAGTGCGGCAGGACATATGGTGGCCGCGTTCGCAAGCGTGTCCGGCGTCGAACCCCCGGGTAGCCGCCATAAACCAGAAGCGTCCACAATCAGTGCGGGTCTAGCATGACCCGTGCAGCAAGAAGGAGCATCACAGTGAGTTCCCGCCAAGGATCCCGCGTCGGGTGGTTCGTTCTGGCAGCAGTGCTGGCCGCGACGCTCGCCCCGAGTGTCGCCCTCGCACAGGACCACCCCGTCGAGGCGACGCAGCCGGCGGACGAGATTAGCGCTGAGCAGGATGTGACGATCCCGGCTGTCTGGTGGATCGCCCCGGCCGCGTCGGTGGTCGCGCTGATCGCCGCGTATATCTTCTACAAGCAGGTGCGCGACTCAGCCGACGGCGACGAGAAGATGCGTGAGATCGCCGCCGCCGTCAGGGAAGGCGCCTACGCTTATCTCCGGCGGCAGTACAAGGTGGTGGCCGTGTTCTTCGTGGTGGTCTCGGCCATCCTGGCCGTCATGGCGTTCGGCTTCCACGTGCAGCACAAGATCGTGTTCCTGGCGTTTCTGACCGGCGGGTTCTTCTCGGGTTTGTGCGGCTTTTTCGGCATGAAGACGGCCACGCTGGCCTCCAGCCGGACGGCCCAAGGCGCCAAGGAAAGCCTGAACCGCGGCCTGACCGTCGCATTCCGCGCCGGGGCCGTGATGGGCCTGGTGGTGGTGGGCTTCGGGCTGCTCGACATCACAATGTGGTTCCTGATCCTCACCAAGCTCGCCCCCGCATTCGGGTATCCGATGAGCCTGATGGACGTGACCGTCGTCATGCTGACGTTCGGCATGGGCGCGTCCAGCCAGGCGCTGTTCGCGCGTCTGGGCGGCGGCATCTTCACCAAGGCCGCCGACGTCGGCGCGGACCTGGTCGGCAAGGTCGAGGCCGGCATCCCCGAAGACGACCCCCGCAACCCGGCCACCATCGCGGACAACGTCGGCGACAACGTTGGCGACGTCGCCGGCATGGGCGCCGACCTGTACGAGAGCTACTGCGGCTCGATCCTCGCCACCGCCGCCCTCGGCGTGGCGGCGGCTGCGGGGTTGGGCCTGGGCACGGCCGAGATGGTCCGCATGCTGGCCGCCCCGATGGTCCTGGCCGGCGTGGGCATCGTGCTGAGCATCATCGGCATCGTGCTGGTGCGCACGAAGGAAGGCGCGGGCATGAAGCAACTGATGGGCGCGCTGAACCGCGGCGTCAACAGCTCGACCGCGCTGATCGTCCTCGCGTCGCTGGGCGTGTGCTACTTTCTTATCGGGCCCGGCGACGGCCACGCTGTCGCAGGCGTCAGTTGGCTTGGCGTGTGGGGCGCGATCGTCACCGGCCTGATCGCCGGAGTGATCATCGGAAAGGGCACCGAGTACTACACAAGCTACGACTACAAACCCACCCGCGAGATCGCCGAGCAGAGCGAGACCGGCCCGGCCACCGTCATCATCGCCGGCCTGGCTGAGGGAATGCACAGCACCTGGCTGGCGGTCGGCACCGTCGTCGTGGGCATCCTGCTGGCCTACACGTTCGCAGGCGGATGGGAAGCGATGCAGCTCGGGCTTTACGGCATCGCCATCGCAGCCGTGGGTATGCTCGCCACGCTGGGCATCACGCTGGCGACCGACGCCTACGGGCCGATCGCCGACAATGCCGGCGGCAACGCCGAGATGACCGGCCAGCCCCCTGAGGTCCGCAAGCGGACCGACGCCCTGGACTCGCTCGGCAACACGACGGCCGCCACGGGCAAGGGCTTTGCCATCGGCTCGGCCGCCCTGACGGCGTTGGCGCTGCTGGCCGCCTACGTCGAGGAGGTTCGCGTCGGGCAGATGCGAGAGGCCAAGGCCGCCATCGTGGCGACCGTCCCCGACGCCGGCGACACGGCCCACGCGGGCGTGGGGC
>CAYUYH010000072.1:0-11538 GCA_964449175.1 uncultured Planctomycetaceae bacterium | reverse complement strand
TTGTTATTGTAGTCGGGGTTCCCGCAACCCATGATTACGTCCAGCACGGGCGTGCCCGGCGAGTTCGGATCGCCGCCGGGGCCGTAGACCATCTCCGTGGCAATGGCACTGTAGTTGCCGCGGTAGACGTTGTGGGCGTTGGACAGCCCGGCGGGCGTGGCGTGGCTCCATTCGACGCTCGTGATCGTACCGGTCCGCTTGCCGATGCTGTCGGCGTATTCCACGATCGTCGGCGTGATGGGCGTGTTCATGTCGCTCCAGTTCAGTCCGTTGTAGTACGTCTTTTGCCCGGTCGAGATAGCCGTCGCGGCGGCGGCTGAGTCGGTGTACGTGCTCTTCAGCCAATCGTACCCCTCGAAGGATCCCCCGGTCGGGTCGGTGTCCCACGCCTTGGACATGTTGTAGATCAGGCTGGCGTCCTGCGTGCCGGTCATCTGCGGCGAGGTGTTCCGCTTCAGCGGATACGTCGTGCAGCCGTACTTCACCCAGTCGTTGGCGTCATACAGTTGTTGGGCAGAGGCGACGCCGGTTAGCACGATGAGGGAAAAGGCGACGGCGGCCGTCAGTGGCCCTCCGATACGCATGGCAAGGCTCCTTTCACGCACGCTCCGATTGGCACCAATAGAGATGAACTTAGGCTGACATCATACCACGGATTGGCCGATTCCGCCAGCGCCTTCCGAAAGCGCCTGCCCAGGCGGCTCGAACGACGCTAACGCCCCCTTCGACGTCGTCAGGAGCCCATCCTGCCGACCAGGAACGGATTGCTGCGTTTCTCTCGGCCTATCGTGGTGGCTGGGCCGTGGCCGGGCAGCACGCGCGCGTCATCCGGCAGGGTCAGTAGACGGTCTCTGATGTTCGTCAGCAGTCTCAGCTCCGATGCGCCCGCGATGTCGGTCCTGCCGATGCTGCCGGCGAACAGCGCATCGCCGCTGACCACCACGCCGGCGGCCGCGCAATAGTAGCTGATGCTCCCGGGCGAGTGCCCGGACGTGTCGAGCAGTTGCCACGTCAGGTCGCCCATGGCCATCGTCTCACCCGGCTCCAGCAGCTCGTCCGGCGGGTCGGCGGCGATGGCGAAGCCGAACAGGCCGGAGAGGTTGGCCTCCGCGTCGCCCAGCATGTGGGCGTCGCCGGCGGGGCAAAACACCGCCGTGTCGGGGAAGGTCGCCTTCAGCTCGCCGATGCCGGCGATGTGGTCGCCATGGCCGTGGGTCAGCACGATGCGCGTCGGCGAGGCATCGACGCCGCGGAGCATGCCGATCAGCTCGTCCAGCCCCATGGCAGGATCGACCACCCAGCACGCCTCCCCGGCGCGAAGCACGTACGTGTTCGTCTCAAGCGGAGCGGTGACGAAGACGTCTATCTTGAACGGGGAGGCCTCGCTCATCACCGCCCTCGGCTGAGGTACTCGCGGATGATCCTCGCCACGTCGCAGTCGTCGGCCTCCGTCTTGACGAGGCCTACTATCTTCCGCTCGCGGTCGGCGTTTTCGGGGCTGTCGCTGGCGTGCGCGCCGTTGCGCATCAGGTCTCTGCCGAAGTCGCTGCGGACGGTGCCAGGCTCGGCCTTGAGAGGATCGGTCGAGCCGAGGACGGCGCGGATTTTCTCTATGGCGTCGGGGCCTTCGTAGAGCATCGCGAGGCACTTGACCCTGCTTGCGGTGGCCTTCTCGGCCGGGTCGGTGATGTCCTCTGGGTTCACGCCGGTCATGTATTCGACGATCCTGTTGAACTCGCTGGCGGCGTTGCGGTCGGCAAGGCGCTTGGCGAGATGCTCGGCGTCGCCCATGGTGAACTCGAAGCTGAAGGCCTCGTGCAGCCGCTGGTAGACCTCCCTGGTTACGTTGCCCCGCAGCCTGTCGACGAACAGGCTGCGCAGCGGCGCGTAGAACTCCTCGCCCTGCGCGACGGTCATGTTGAAAAGTTTGGCCGCCACGATCCGCAGCCCGGTCAGGCTGAACGTGTCGATGATGTTGCCGGGCAGTCGGCTGCGGCGGTAGAAGTTGTCGGGCTTGAGCATCACCAGCGACGCCTGCACGTTCGGCTGGTCGTAATTGATCCGCCCGGCCAGCACGCCGCCGTCCGATACGGCATAGTCGGCGAACAGCTTGAGGTGCCGGTCGTTCAGCTCCGGGTCGGGGCAGGTGATGACCGCCGGCTCGAAGTAGCGGATCTTGCCAGCCTCGTCGCGCATGAAGTCGCCGTAGGTGCCGCGGATCGTGTCGCCGACGGGCTGCTCGGTGAAGCCGCCGATGACGTCGTCCTTGAGGTGGCGCACGGCGTTCGGCCCGCGGAACAGCAGCAGCATGCACCGCGGCAGGTAGCCCCAGGGGTTCTTCTGGCGAAGCGATTCGTCGATGTACTTCAGCCACGCCCGCCGGATGGCCTCGTCGGTGCTCTTGGGGCAGATGATCTCCATGTAGGCATCGACGAAGGCGTCCGAGAACACGTACATCCTGGCGGCGACGAACCCCAGCCTGGCGTGCGCGAGCAGTCGGCCTATGATGCCGCCGGTGCGGCTCTTGTACAGGCTGTATGGCGTGATCAACGCGTAGGCGAGCTGGTCCGCCGCGTTGCCGTCGGTCTGCTTTCTTGCCATGGGCATCCTTCTCTCTGTCCGCGGGGCGGCAGGATATCACAACGCCGCCGGTGCGACAAGGCGCTTGCACGGCGACTGCCGAGCCGCCGCGGGGCGTTGGGGGTTGTCATCAGCGACGCATCGCCTTAGCCTATGGGGGCGCCTTTCCCTTTTGGACCAGCCCATGCCGGCTAATCTCACGCCAGATTACGAAAAGGCTGAGCAGCGCCTGCGCGAAGCCAGCGACGACGCCGAGAAGCTCGAGGCGCTGCGCGAGATGCTCCGCACGATCCCCAAGCACAAGGGAACGGAGAAGATGCAGGCGGACATCAAGCGCCGCATCAGCCAGATGTCCAAGGCCGCGGCCAAGAAGACCCACGCCAAGGGCTTCGACCCGTTCCACGTGCCCAAGGGCGGCGCCGGGCAGGTCGTGCTGGTCGGGCCGCCAAACTCCGGCAAGAGCATGCTCGTCGCGGCGACGACCAAGGCGGCCGTCAAGGTGGCCGACCACCCTTTCGCCACCGCCACGCCGCTGCCGGGCATGTGGAACTACCAGGATGTGCAGATCGAGCTGGTGGACACGCCGCCGATGACGCCAGAGCACGTCCCGCCCGGGCTGCTGGGCACGATACGGGCTGCCGATGTCGTCTGCGTTGTCGTGGACGCGGCGACCGAGCCGCTCGAGCAGGCCGAGATGACACTCAACCTGCTGGCCGAGAAGGACATCTCGCTGGCGTCGATCCCGCGGAACGAGCTGCCGGCCGACGACCGCGGCCGAATGTGCGGCATCATCGCGGCCACAAAGATAGACGTCGCGCCGCGCGAGAACGTCGCGGTGCTGGAGGAGCTCTACGGTGAGCGGATCGAGGTTCGCCCCATCAGCTCGCTCAGCGGCGAGGGTCTGGACACCCTGGCCGAGCGGCTGTGGCGGCTGCTGGCCATGGTCCGCGTCTACACCAAGCAGCGCGGCAAGCCGCCCGACCTGGGCAGGCCCTTCACGCTGCCGATCGGCTCGACCGTCGAGGACCTGGCCCGCGAGATACATCGCGAGCTGCCCGAGAAGATGAAGTTCGCGCGCATCTGGGGCGACGGCAGGTTCAACGGCCAGCAGATCCACCGAACCGAGCCGCTGCGCGACAAGGATGTCGTGGAAATACATGAATGACCGATACGAACCACGAAGAGCATGGGATACAAATGTTAAATGCTAAATGCTAAATGCCAAATGACAGGCACCACCGCGTTGGTTCCAGACATTCAACATTTGGCATTGAGCATTTGGCATTCCATTCGGAGGTTTCGGACGAATGGCAAAACGCACACGCGCAGCGAAGCAGCCGGCACTGCCGAGCGACAGGCAGATCGAGCAGATGGCCATGCACCTGGGCGCCCTGGGCGCCAAGGCGACGCCGCCCTCAGCCGTCCACACCGGCCAGTGGGTCCGCTGGAAGTGTATGTACGGCTGCGACGGGTACGGAACATCGCTGGTCTGTCCGCCGCACACGCCTACGCCGGACAAGACGCGGAAGATGCTGGACGAGTACACGCGGGCCGTCCTGTTCGAGGCACCGCGCGGCAAGGCCAAGGAGATCGCCGCCGATCTGGAGCGGACGCTGTTCCTTGCCGGCTACTACAAGGCATTCGGCCTGGGCGCCGGGCCGTGCCACCTGTGCCGCGAATGCACGTTCGACGAAGGCTGCACGCACGCCGACCGCGCTCGCCCGTCGATGGAGGCCGTCGGGATCGACGTCTTCGCCACCGCCCGCGGCCGCGGCTTCACCATCAACGTCGTCCGCACGCGATCAGACCCCCAGCACTACTTCGGGCTGGTGCTCGTCGAATAGGCTGTTCGACCTTTAGACTGTTCGACTGTTCGGGGCACCGCCACGGTTGCGCCTAATAGTCGAACAGTCTAGCAGTCGAAAGGTCTACAGCCGTCGTTGTGTAGCTTCCTGCCGGGGAGCAGAAAAGGGCCCGTGATGGGCCCTGTGGGGTGTTTCGCGTTCTCGGCCGGCGGTCAACCCGTCCGGCTACGCGCGTCGCGCGGTTGGCTTGTCAGGCGGCGGCAAAGCCTCCGGCAGCAGCGGCGGGCTTGGCTGCGGCGGGCGGGGCCATGCGTATCGTGCGCGGTGGAACACGCAGGACGCTGTCCATGCCGAATCGCCCCGGCTCGACGCCGAATGCGGCGAAGTCCGTGAACCACTCGCCGTCCGCGCAGTAGCGGAACTTGAACTCCCCCGCCGGCAGGCGCATCCGTGCGGTCCAGTAGCCGTCGCCCCGTCGCACCATCGGCAGCTCTCCATAGCGCCAGTTATTGAAGTCCCCCGCCAGATGAACGCGCCGAGCGCCCGGCCTGAAGAACGTGAACTCCACCCACTCGCCGTCGATGCTGACCATGGCTACATCCTTGTCCAAGAGGTGATCCCCGTCGCTCATCCGTATGAAGCGTCGCGACGGAACCTGTTGTCAGCAGCCATATCGGACCGGACAGGCAGTCACTTGAATTGTACCGTCATCGATCCTCGCCGGCAGCGGATGCCAGCGTTTTTCTCGTAACTCGGCAGCCGGCCGGAGCACCTGCGGGCCTTGTCGGCTGGGGGAACTCCGCGGCAGGCAGCCTCTACGGCACGGCGGCGGCATGCGCCCGGACTTGCTGGGCGGCGCCGGCGGCCGGCGGCTGCGACCAGCTCCACAATCCATGGCTGGTGCAGTAGTACCGGATTGTCATGTCCCTCGCCGTCGTGGCGAATGTCGCCTCGGGCCTTTCGCCCGCCGCCAGGAGCCGCCGGCGAACCATCCCGTCGGCCAGGAGTTCGATCCAGGCAATCCGGTCGTGCCGGCCACTCGGATGCCGCGGACAACCCACCGTCACGTGGACCGAACCGGCGGTCCGGCTGATCTGGAGCCCGTGCCGGCCGCGCCCGATCGAGGCCGACTGCTCAGGCATCAGCTCCATCGGCGGCCCGCAACAAACCAGCTCCACGCCGCAGGCATCGAGCACCTCGACGACCGAGTCGCACACCAGGCACTTGTAGACCTGTAGTCCTCGCATCGTCATGACGTTCTCCTTTCCAGCCGTCGAGGTCAGGCGCCTAATTGCCTAGCCCGCGGCCAGGCACGCCGAAAGCGCACGACACTACCCGTCAATCTTGCCTACAGATATGCCTCGCGTCGCTCATCTCGTGGCCTCAGGCGAGCTCCACTTCCGTGCGAATCCTGAAGGCTCCGGCCGCCTTGCCATGCCGACGACGCGTCAGACGTGATATGTCATATAATAGATGTTGGCCATGCCCAAGGCAAGGCCAACCACGCACATCTTGTGGATCAGGCCGCCTCCGATGCCCTCACAGGGCCTGGCAAAACTGCCGCCAGGCCCCGGCGACGACAGCAACGACCGACCGCTTAGGCAATTAGCCCCCGCCCCTTCGCAGCCAAGGTCAGCCGGCCCTGATTCCGGGCAGGCGCATATGTTTTTTCTTTCTCCAACAGGACAGTCGGGCCAATCGGAACAACGCCGGCCCAGCCAGGCGATGGGCGGTCAGCGCTGTCGGCTTGCCGCCGCGGGGATATACTGGCCGGGCCCCCCGGCGCCCGCGGCGCGCAGGCCGGTAAGCCCCTTGATCACGTCGTGGAGGTGGATGATGCCGATCGCCCTCCCGGCCGCGTCGACGACCGGCAGCACCGTGATGTTGCTGCCCTCCATCACGTGCAGGGCCTCGGCCGCCAGCTTGTCCACGGCGATGGACTTCGGATTCCGCGTCATCACGTCGGCCACGCGAAGGGCCAATGGATCGGCACACCTCTCCACGAGTCGACGAAGGTCGCCGTCGGTGATGATCCCCGCGAGCGTGCCGGCCTGGTCGACGACGACGGCCGCCCCGTGGTTGCCGCGGGCCGTCATCACGATCACCGCGTCGCGCATGAGCCGGTCGATCTGAATCAGCGGGTTGCCCTCCCCGGTGTGCATCAGCTGCTCGACCGTCAGCAGCAGCTTCCGCCCGAGCGCCCCGCCGGGGTGGTACAGGGCGAAGTCCCGCGGCGTGAAGTGCCTGGCCTTGAGCACGACCACGGCAAGCGCGTCGCCCATGGCCATCGCCGCGGTGGTGCTGGCCGTGGGGGCCAGGCCCAGCGGGCAGGCCTCCTGCTCGACGTTGACCCTCAGCACGACCTCGCTGCTGCGCCCCAGGGTAGACTCCCGCCGGTCGGTCATGCTGATGATCGGCACGGCCAGGATCTTCAGCGTCGGAAGCAGCGCGAGCATCTCGTCGTTCTCGCCGCTATGGGAGACCGCCAGTATCACGTCGCCCGACGCCACCATGCCCAGGTCGCCGTGGATGCCCTCGCCTGGATGGAGGAACAATGACGGCGTGCCCGTGCTGGCCAGCGTGGCGGAGATCTTTCGGCCGACCAGGCCGGACTTGCCCATGCCGGTGACGACGACGCGGCCCTTGCAGCCGAGGATCAAATCCACGGCCCTGACAAACGCCTCGTCGACCGCGTCGATCTGGCGGGCGACGGCGTCGGCCTCGATCCTCAGGACCTCGCGGGCCTGATCGAGCATCGCGCGGGGCTTCGTTTCCGTTGTGTAGTTCTTGTCCATCGGTCACCGTCCTTCGGCGCCGGGCGCGGCCCTGACGAGACGGTCAATGGCCACCAGGTCTGCCAGGAGCTTCGGCAGATCGGCCAGCGGCAGCATGTTCGGCCCGTCGGATTTGGCGGCGTCCGGATTGTCGTGGACCTCCAGGAACACGCCATCGACTCCCGCGGCTGCGGCCGCCCGGCACAGGTGCGGCACGAAGCGGCGATCGCCGCCGCTGGCGTCGCCCAGCCCGCCCGGCCGCTGAACGCTGTGCGTGCCGTCGAACACCACCGGCGCCCCGAGCCCGCGCATGATCGCCAGCGACCGCATGTCCGCCACGAGGTCGCCGTACCCGAACGCCGAGCCGCGCTCCGTCAGGAACACCTCGCGATTGCCGGTCGAATACGCCTTCTCCAGCGCGTGCCGCATGTCCCCGGCCGCGGCGAACTGAGCCTTCTTGATGTTGACGACCTTGCCGCTGTTCGCGGCGGCGACGATCAGGTCCGTCTGGCGGGACAGGAAGGCCGGGATTTGCAGCACGTCCAGCACCTCAGCCGCGGCGGCGACCTCCCCGACGCCGTGTACGTCCGACAGGACGGGCACGTCCAGCTCGGTACGGATGCGGTCGAGGATCGCCAGGCCCGCCTCCAGGCCCGGGCCGCGGAAGGACTTGATCGAGGTGCGATTGGCCTTGTCGTAGGAGGCCTTGAACACGAGCCTCACCCCCGCCGACGTGGCGATCGCCTTCAGCTCCGACGCCATCATCCGCGCGTGCCCCTCCGACTCGATCACGCACGGGCCGGCGATGAGCAGCAATCCGTCGCCGAAAAGTTGAGCCAGGCCGTATCGCATGCACTCTCTCCGGACAGCCCCTCTTGTTGGCCCGCGTCGACCGGGTCACTAGTGAGCACAAATCGCCGGCAGCCGGCGGTTTGGATCTTCCGGCACCTTAGCTACAAGCGGTTGCCGCGTCAAGTAAGCCCGGGCCGGTCCAACCGATTGGCCAGGCGCTCCCCGCCGGCGGCCGAGCCCCGCAAACATTGGCTGCAAATTGGCCGGTTTTTCCTTGTCCGCCCGCCGAGAATGCCCTATATTTGTTAGGTATATGTTAGGTATACGCCGGCCGGCGCTAAGGCCGGTTTCCCCCTGCCCCTGCCCGGCGGCAGGTCACTGAAAACGAGCGAAACCCACAGGCGCCTTTGTTCGCCGCGCGGCAGAGGCAGGCCATGAACATCGAGAAGATACACGAACCGATCGCCGTGCTGGCGGCGTTTTCCGGCGGTACGGCCAGGCCGGTGCGATTCCGCTGGCAGGGCAGGACACACAACGTCCAGGTCGTCAACACGGATTGGACCGACCGGCAAGGCGACGTGTACGCGCTGTACTACAGCCTGCAAAGCAATGGGCAGACGTACATCGTGCACTTTGACAGCAAGGAGCTTCAGTGGTGGCTGGATGAGGTGGTGATGGAATAGCAAACCGATCAATTTTGAATTGCGGATTGCGGATTGCGGATTGCGGATTCGACGGCCGGGGCCTTCGTGTCTGCCGCCCAGTCCCTGGTCCCTGGTCCCTAATGCCTATTGCCTGGCTGGTCCGCGGCTCGACTCCACTCGCCGAAATCCGAAGGTCGCAGCGGCGACCAAAGGCGGATGCCTAATGCCTTCTTCTAACCGTTTCATCATTCATGTGGACGCCGATGCGTTCTTCGCGTCGGTGGAGCAGTTGCTCATCCCGGCCTTGCGGGACAGGCCGGTGGTGGTCGGCAGCGGGTGCATCGCATCATGCTCCTACGAGGCCCGCCAGTTCGGCCTGCGCGCGGGCATGCCGCTGAGCAAGGCCCGGCGACTGTGCCCACAGGCGGTAATACTGCCCGGCCATTGCCACCGCTACCGCTGCTTCGCCGAGCAGATCTGGGCCGTCTGCCGCCGGTATTGCCTGTCGCTGGAGACGTATCTCGACGAGGCCTATGGCGAGGTGACGGCCACACCCGCGCTGCGAGAAGGCGATCCGGTTTCGCTGGGCCGACGGCTCCAGGCGGATGTGCTGGCCGAGGTGGGCTTGGCGGTTTCCGTCGGCCTGGGCGCCAACCGCATGCTGGCCAAGATGGCCTCTCACGCGGCCAAGCCGGGCGGCGTGGTGTGGATTCGCCCCGACCAGGCCGACGAGTTCCTCGCCCCACTGCCGGTGGAGGATCTGCTCGGCGTGGGCCGGGTGACCAAGCGGCTGCTGGCCGACATGAACGTCAAGACCGTCGCCGACCTGCGTCGGCTGCCGCGCGAGGCGTTGGCGTCGATGCTGGGGCGGCGCGGCGAGCTGATCTTCGAGCGGTGTCGCGGCAGGGACGCCCGCCTGCCCGCGCCGGGGCCGCGCCCGCCGAGAACCATCTCGCGCGAGACCACATTCCATCAGCCGACCTGCCGGGCGGGCGAAATCCGCGGCATGCTGTTCTACCTGCTGGAGCGGGCGATGCGGACGGTTCGGGGGGCGGGCCTGCTGGCCGGGACCGTCGAGCTGTCCATCCGCTACGACGACTGGAAGGACTTCGCCGCCTCGCGCACGCTGCCGGCCCCCACCGACAGCGATGACGAGGCCTTCGCCGCAGTAGCGGACCTGCTCGCCCGGCTGCACCGCCGCCGGGTGGCGCTGCGGCACGTGGGGATCGTGCTGTCGAACTTCCGACCGGCTGGGGCGCGGGGCAGGCTGTTCGAGCCGCCCGCTCGCGGCAAGCGCCGCCGGCTCCACGGCACGGTCGACACCATCCGCGACCGCTACGGCCACGCCGCCGTGGTGACCGGCGAGTCGCTGGAGCTGCTGGGGCGGCTGGAGCAGAACGACTACGGCTTCGTCCTCCGCACGCCGTCGCTGACCAAATAGAACAGGACCATATTCGATCCGCGATTGGCGGGGGGGGGGGGCCCCCCCCCCCCCCCCGTCTAAAAAATCCACCCGACCAATTTCCCACCCGGTTTGGGCGGGGGGGGGCCCCCCCCCCGCGGCGCGGAAGACTGATCCACACGGTGGCGGGACGGGAGCCCCGCCACCCCATGAGAAAAAATAGGACCATGCAGGATGCCGTGACTCCATTGCACGTCCGCAGCGGTTATTCGCTGCTGGGTGGGACGCAGTCGGCCTCGGCGCTGGTGGGCCGCGCCGGCAGACTCGGCCACGCGCGACTCGCGCTGACCGACGTGAACAATCTCTGCGGCGCGACGGTGTTCTGGAAGCTCGCGGCCGAGGCGGGCATCTCGCCGATCATCGGCGCGGAACTGGCCGCCGATGCGGTTCGCGTGACGGCATTGGTCGCCGACCAGACCGGCTACGAAAACCTCTGCCGCATCATCACCAACATCCACCGCAACGGCGGGGGGCACGGGGAAGCCCCCCGCACCGCGGTGGGATCAAATGAAATGAAGCCCCTCGTCTCCACAGGCGACTCGCCGTGGCGAGCCGCGGCGAGGGGATGTTGTGGATCATCGCAGTCAACCACATCCCCGTGCTCACGCGCGGGGCTTGCAGATCCGTCCGACCTTGTTGCCCAAGTCGCGGGGTTGTCGGATGGATTGGCCTTCATCGCGGGCGACCTTGCCGTCGCCGAAGCGATGCTGGCCGCGGGAATTGACCGCCGGCGGCTGCATGTCGCCATCGACCCCGCCGCCCAAGGCCGCGATAAGGCCCGCGAGCTCGCCGCCAGCGCCGGCCAGCTCAGCCTGGCGACCGTCGCGACCGCCGCCGCCTTGATGGTCGATCCCCAAGACGGCGAGGTCGCCCGGCTGCTCGCCGCCGTCCGACTGGGGCGGACGTTCGACACCGTCGCCGCTGCCGACCTGCCGAGCGGCGGCGCGTATCTCCGCGGCCGGGATGAGCTGTCGCGCCAACTGGCCGAGTTCCCCCAGGCCGTCGCCAATAACATCCGCCTGGCCGAGCGGTGTTCGGCCTTTCGCCTGCTGCCGCGTGAGCCTGTCTTCCCGCTGTTTCCCTGTCCCGACGGCTTCTCGCCCGCTGGCTACCTCCACCACCTGGCTGAGCGCGGCGCCCGCCGCCGCTATGGCCGGGTCACCGCGGCCGTCTCGGCCCGGCTGGACAAGGAACTGGCGCTGATCGAGCGGATGGGCTTCTGCGAGTACTTCCTGGTCGTGCACGACATCGTTCAATACGCCCGTCGTCGCGGCGCCCCGGTGGCCGGGCGCGGCAGCGGCGCCAGCAGCCTGGTGGCCTACGCACTCGGCATCACCAACGTCTGCCCGCTGAGATACGCAATCCCCTTCGAGCGGTTCCTCAACGCCCGGCGGCGCGACTTCCCCGACCTGGACGTGGACTTCTGCTGGCGGCTACGGGACGAGGTGATCGACTACGCCTTCCGCCGCTGGGGCGCCAGC
>CAYUYH010000071.1:0-11702 GCA_964449175.1 uncultured Planctomycetaceae bacterium | reverse complement strand
CAAAGAATCAGATGTTGGGACTTGACATGCCCGGCTTCATAGAAGGGCGTGCAGCTTCGCTGCACGCGGGCTCCGCTCAAAGGACGAGGATTCCGTGTGCAACCCGCCTGCGGCGGGCCTACGGCGAGTTGCACGCCCTGCGGCTACCCCAGCGCCACGTCCAGCGTCATCATGATCGCGAATCCCACGATCGCGCCGAGCGTAGCCAGGTCCACGTTGCCGTGCCGCTGGCCCTCGGGGATGAGCTCCTCTACGACGACGAAGATCATCGCCCCCGCCGCGAAGGCCAGGGCGTAGGGCAGTATGGCGGCCATGGCGATCACCAGCGCCGCCCCGGCCACGCCGGCTATGGGCTCGACGACGGCTGACAACTGCCCGTACCAGAACGCCTTCGCCCGGCTCATGCCCTCGCGCCGCAGCGGCAGCGCGACGGCGGTGCCTTCGGGGAAGTTCTGCAGGCCGATGCCGATCCCCAGCGCGACCGCCGCGCCGGTCTGGGCCGCCTGGGCGTCGCCGCTGAGACTCGCCGCCGCGCCGAAGGCCACGCCGACCGCCAGCCCCTCCGGTATGTTGTGCAGCGTGATGGCCAGCACCAGCAGCGTGCTCCGCCGCCAGGATGAAGGCAGCCCCTCCGCCTCGGCCAGGTCGGGGTGAAGGTGAGGCAGCAGCCAATCCGCCGTCCTCAGCACGACCGCTCCCAGCAGGAAGCCCACCAGCGGCGGAATCCACTTTAGGGCCTCGCCATAGACCGGCGAGTCTGCCGCCATCTCGATGGCCGGGGCGAGCAGGCTCCAGAAGCTGGCGGCGATCATCACGCCGGCAGCCATGCCCAGCGACGCGTCGAGATACTTCTGGGAGAACGTCTTGGTGAATACCACAAGGGACGCCCCCAAGGCCGTCACGAACCACGTGCCGAGCGTCGCCACCAGTGCCTGGACGATCGGGTTCAGCTCGTAGAACCAGTCCATTTCGCCGAGCCTCCCACCGCCGGGCGCGACAGCTTACTTGCCTCGGTATCGCGCCATGGCCCGCTCAACGGCGGCGGCAGGGAAGTTGGGTGACTGAGAAATCGTCGCGCCCGTCAGGAGTTTCTTGTAGTACTCGTCGTACATCTTAGCCAGTTGCTCGTCGCGGAGGATCTGCTCGATCTGCCCCTGGGCGTCCTCGAAGCTGACGGCAGAGCCGGCCTGGACGTCGGCTGTCTTCACGATGAAGTATCCGTCGTCCGTCTCGATTGTCTCGCTGACCTTGCCGACGTCCTGGCTGAAAGCGGCCTTCTCCACCTGCTCATAGCGGAAGCTGCCGGCGGACATGGGCGGCCAGAGCCCGCCCTCGGCGGCCTTGATGCCCTGGGAGTACGTCTTGGCGACCTCGGCGAAGTCCTTGCCCTCGGACAGCTCCGCGCGGGCCTGTTCGATCCGCTCCTTCGCGGCGGCCTTGGCGGCTGCCAGCTCCTCGGCCTTCGGCTCGCCCGCGCCGCCGCTCAGGAACGCCGCGGTCGGCACGAATATGATCTGCATCCGCACCTTGGCGGGTTTGGCGAACTCCCGGCGGTGTTTGTTGTAGTAGTCCCACAACATCGACCGGCTGATTGACACGGATGGAATGAACTTCATTCGCAGGTAGGAACGCGTCGTCAGGTCCTTCCGGTAGCTGTCGAGCACGTTCTGAAGCGTCGTGCCGCGGCTGGCGAAGTCCAGCTCCAGCTTCTTCTTGCTGCCGCCGGCCCGCACGATCATGTCCTCAAGCGCCGCGTTGACCTCCGCGTCGACCATGGCTTTCTGCTCGTCAGACAGGACTCTGTCAGCCTCGCCCAGGACCAGGACCTGCTGCACGTGGCGGCGAGTCGTGGCGGCGATGATTTGCTCGGCGTTGTTGCGGAAGGTCTCGGCCGGCAGGGTGGGGGGTATCCTCGCCAACTCCAGCGCGGCGGCGGTGAGGATGTCGTCGATGGTGAAGTACTGCCCGTTCACCTCCAGCAGCGCGCCGCCGACAACCTCCGGCGGCGCAATTGGGGTTGGCTCGGCGGGCGCGGGGCCCGACGCGCGCGGCGCGGCTGCTTCCGCTGTGGCGTCGGCGGCTTTGGCGGGCGCCGCCACCTCGGTCGGGCGCGGCGCCTCGCTCTCGCCCGGGCGGGCCGGCGGCGGGGCCTGGGTTTCGGTGGGGACCGTGACGGGAACATCCCTGAGCTGCTCCTCGGGCGAAGGCTTCTCACCGCAGCCCGCCGCAATCGCCAGCAAGACCATCGCTGGAATAATGAGCTTTCGCATGTTCAGTCCTTCAAGGGCCGACGTTGACCCGCAGGCGGCATTATACGGCCAGGCTGGCCTGGCTCAACCTCTTGAGCAGCACGGCCAGGAGAGTGGGCGTCTCGAGATACGCCCGCGGCGGGCGCCAGTGGATGGTTCGGTCGTCGGCCAAGCGGACGCTGCCTTGTGCGTCGGCCAATAGCGGCTGGAGGCGGGCATGGCTGCGGACGGTGAAGACTATGTCCGGGTCCGTCCTCACGATGCTGTCTATGTCCAGCCGCCCGGCCAGCGTGCGTATCTCCGCCTGCTGGAGCATCGTCTCGATGGCGGGCGGCGTCGGCCCGTAGGCGTCGGCCAGGTCGCCGCGGAGCTGGGCCAGGTCCTCGCTGCCTGTCGCTCGGGCCAGGCGGCGGTAGACCTCCATCCGCTGCCGCTCGGAGGGCACGTAGGTCGCGGGGATGTAGGCGTCGATGCCCAGCTCCACGTGAGCGGGCTTGGGCGCGGGGGCGGGCTCACCTCGCATCTCGGCGACGGCCTGCTCCAGTAGCCTGCAATACAGCTCATACCCGACGGCTGCGATGTGCCCGCTCTGCTCCGGGCCGAGGATGTTGCCCGCCCCGCGGATCTCCAGGTCGCGCATGGCGATCTGGAAGCCCGCGCCCAGGTCGGAGAACTGCTCGACGGCCTTGAGCCGCTTGGCCGCCTCCGCCGAGACCGTCCGCGTGGTGGGCAGCACGAGGTAGCAGTACGCGCGGCGCTTCGACCTGCCGACGCGACCGCGGAGCTGGTGCAGCTCGGCTAGGCCGAAGCGGTCGGCGTTGTGGATGATGATCGTGTTGGCCGAGGGTATGTCCAGGCCGGACTCGATGATCGTCGTGCAGACCAGCACGTCGCACTCGCCGCGGACGAACCGCAGCATGGCGCCCTCCAGCTCGCCCTCGCCCATCTGCCCGTGTGCGACGGCCACCCGCGCCTCCGGGGCGATCGCGGCGATTCGCTGCGCCAGCGGCAGGATGTCCATCACGCGGTTGTGCACGAAGAACACCTGCCCCCGGCGGTTCAGCTCGCGGGCGATCGCCTGGCGGATCAGCCGCTCGTCGTACTGGCAGACCTCGGTGTAGATCGCCCGGCGGTCCATCGGCGGCGTGGCCAGCGAGCTGATGTCGCGCAGGCCCAGCAGGGCCATGTGAAGCGTGCGCGGGATGGGCGTGGCGGTCATCGTCAGCACGTCCACCTCGGCCCGCAGGCCCTTGAGGTGCTCCTTGTGGGTCACGCCGAACCGCTGCTCCTCGTCGATCACGACCAGCCCCAGGTCGGCGAATCGCACGTCGCCGCTGAGCAGGCGATGCGTGCCGATGACGATGTCGACCTGTCCGGCGGCCAGGCGGCGGGCGACGTCCTTCTGCTCGGCGGTCGTGCGGAAGCGGCTGAGCATCTCGACGATCACCGGATAGTCGGCCATGCGCTCGCGGAATGTGCGATAGTGCTGGTCGGCCAGCACGGTCGTCGGCACGAGCACGGCCGCCTGCCGCCCAGCCTCGACCACCTTGAACGCCGCGCGCATCGCCAGCTCCGTCTTGCCGTAGCCCACGTCGCCGCACAGCAGGCGGTCCATCGGGCGCGCGGCGAGCATGTCCGAGCCGATCTGCTCCATGGCGGCGATCTGATCGTCCGTCTCGACGTAGATGAACTCCTCGGCGAACTCTCGCTGGAGGTGGCTGTCGGCGGGGTAGCTCATGCCCGCGCGAGCCGCCCTGACGGCCTGGAGGCGGAGCATGTCGGCGGCCAGGTCTCGTACGGCCGCGGTCACGCGCTGCTTCTGGCGCGACCAGCCCACGCCGCCGAGCTTGGACAGCGTCGGGCGGAATTTCCTCGCGCCGACGTACTTCTGCACCAGGTTGATGCTGCCGGCCGGGACGTGCAGCACGGCGTTGTCGGCGAATCGCAGCGTGAGGTATTCCTCGCTGCGCCCGTCCTGCTCGAGGCGGCGCAGGCCCTGGAACCGCGCGATGCCGTGGGCGACGTGCACCACGTAGTCGCCCTCGTGCAGGTCCAGCAGCGAGTCGATGGGCCTGCCCGTCCGCACGCGACGCAGCCGGCGACGCTTGGCGTAGCGGTGGAAGATTTCATGATGGCCCACGACCACCAGCCGAAGCTCGGGGAAGTGGAAGCCCGCGGCGACGTGGCCGATGGCCGTGTGGAACGCGGCGACCAGGGGCGTGTGGTCGGCGGCCAGGAGCTCGCCGAATCTCTTCTCCTCGGCAGGCGTCTCGCAGTAGACCCACACCTCGTCGGTCGCTGCCATCTCTCCCAGCTCAGCCAGCGACTGGTCCGCCTTGCCGGCAAGGAAAGTCAGCGACCGCACGCCCATGTCCACGGCGCCGGCCGACTCAACCGGGCGGAACGCGTGCATCTCGGCCCGGGCGAACCGCTGCATGGCTGCAGACAGATCGGTCGGGCTAAACCAGCGAGGGGATGCGGACGATTCGCCCGGCTGGTCGGGGCCGTGGCCATCGCCGTCCGTGTCGTCCAGGCGGGTGAAGATGCCCCCGGCGACCTCGTCGATGGCTGACGGCTCGACGAGGCAGATGACCGTCTCAGCCGGCAGGTAGTCCAGCAGACTGACCGTCTCGTCGGCGCCCGACTCATCCGCCAGCGACAGGGCGGTCAGGTCGTAGCCCTCGCGTGTGTCGCTGCTGCGCTGCGTGTCGAGGTCGAAGCGGCGGATGGAGTCTATCTCGTCGCCGAAGAACTCCACGCGCACCGCCAGGTTCGCCGCCGGCGGGAAGATGTCGACGATCCCGCCGCGGCTGGCGAACTCGCCTTGCTGCTCGACCTGTTCGACACGCTCGAACCCCGCGTCGGTCAGCCAGGCGATCAGCTCCCGCGGGTCGAGCGCCAATCCGCGCCGCAGGGGCCTTCTGGCCGCGGCCAGCGCATCGGCCGCCGGAACGGGCTGCATCAGCGCCATCACGGGCGCGACGATCACGTCGGCGGGCTCGTCGCGAAGGTTCGCGGGCTGGGTGAGCAGGTTGCACAGGCGCAGCCGGCTGGCGGCGATGTCATCGTTGGCATGCTGGCCGGCGAGGTCGACCTCCCAGGCGGGGAACAGTTGTGCGGCCCGGCCGGTGAACACCTCCACGTCGTCGGCGGCGCAGTCGGCCTGGTCCAGGTGGGCGGTGACGATGAGCACCGGTTGGCGGCGGATGCGTCCGATGGCGGCGGCTGCCAGGGGCGCGAAGCTGCCCCACACGCCGACCAGCTTGACGCCCCGGCCGGGCGAGAGGCGGTTAGCCGCCCGCCGGAGAAGCCTGCTCCTGACCGCCTTTTCGATCATTTTCTCACCGAGCGCGCAGCATCACACCCGGATACGCCCGAAAACGGACCTACCCGCGGCCTGCCGCACGCTATTCCGTTTGTCCTGGACTCAACTCCGCTGGACCGGCCAATAGACCGATCCAACGAGGCCATTGTCTCACATCGGCATATGTCCCGCAACGATGCAGGACGGCTCAGTCGCCGGCCACCACCAGCACGCCGCTTCCGCTGATCCGGTCGGCCTTGAGGTCCTGGAGCGCCTCGTTGGCCTTGCCTAGCGGATAGGTGACCGCGCGGGGCTTCACGCCCGCGGCTGCGGCTGCCTGGAGGAACTCCTGCCCGTCGGCTCGCGTGTTGGCCGTCACGGAGCGGACGTCGCGCTCGTAGAACAGGCACTGCTCGTAGTCCATCTGGGGGACCGGCGTCATGTAGATGCCGGCCAGCGCCAGCGTGCCGCCCTTGGCCAGTCGCGACAGGGCCTGCGGCACGAGCTCGCCGGCCGGGGCGAAGATGATCGCGCTGTCGGCGGCGACGGGGAGACCATCGGCCTTGCCGCCGACCCAGGCGGCGCCCATCCGGCGGGCGAGCTGCTGGTGGCGCTCGTCCCGCGTGACGACGTACACCTCGCAGCCGCGGGCCAGCGCGATCTGCATGTTCACGTGAGCGCTGGAGCCGAAGCCGTAGATGGCCAGCCGCCCGCCGTCCGGAAGGTTGCACCGCTTCAGCGCGCGATAGCCCACAATGCCCGCGCACAGCAGCGGGGCGGCCTGGATGTCGCTGAACTGTTCCGGCAGCGGGTAGGCGAACTGCTCCGGCGCGACGGCCAGCTCGGCGTAGCCGCCGTCGGCGTGATAGCCGGTGAACTGCTGGTCGGCGCAGAGGTTCTCGCGACCGCTCGTGCAGAACTCACACCGCCCGCACGTGTGCCTCAGCCAGGCGACGCCGACGCGATCGCCCAACTTGAACCGAGTGCAGCCCTCGCCGAGCCGATCGACCCGGCCTACTATCTGGTGTCCGGGCACGAGTGGCAGCTTGGCCGGCGGCAGCTCGGCCTCGATCACGTGCAGGTCCGTGCGGCATATCCCGCAGCAACTGACGGCCAGGCGGATGCAGCCCGGCGGCGGGACGGGGTCGTCGACATCGAGCAGCTTCAGAGGGGATGTCTCGATGGGGGCGTTTGCCTCAAGCACCATCGCCTTCATCGCGCTGTCCTCCGGCGTCGGGGGCCTTGCCGCCGTGTCGCCAGGTCGCCTTCTCGGGCATGTAGTGGTCTTCGAGGTCGGCTGTGGGGCTGACGAGCCTGCCCTTGCGGAACTGGCGGTTAAGCAGCCACCGCCGCAGCGACCGGTATGGCTTGGTGATCTTGCGGTGCAGCAGGTGCAGGCCCGTTCGCCGACGGGAGATGGCCTCCTCTTCGCCCGTCAGCTCCTCGGGCGCTAGGCGGCGCTTGTGCTTGCAGATATGGTAGATATCCTTGGCGGCCAGGTACGCGACGATCCGCCGGCTCGCGGCTGAGATCGGCCAGGGCAGATCGTCGCGCCGGCGGAGGGATATCTGGAAGTCCACCAGGTACGGCCTGCCGCGGGGGCCGACGAGTATGTTGGACCTCTTGTTGGCATCGCCATAGGCTACGCCGCGAGCGTGGACGGCCTCGAAGAGTTCGCGGAGCGCGTCGAAGAAGCCCGGCGGCGGGGCGTCCATATGGTCCAGCGGCTGGGCGTCGACGTACTCGATGGCATAGGTGGCCGGGCCCAGCCTGCCCGCCCAATGCGGCACGCCCGCCACGCCGGCCAGGGCCCGGTAGACCGCCTGCTCGCGGTCGGCGAGCATCGCACCCACCCACGCCAGCGGCAGGCCGCAGAAATCCTGCCCGCGCCCGAACTTAACCACGATCCTGCCGAAGGCGTCCGCGGGCAATGCCTCCGCGTCCGCCGGCAGCTCGGCCTGGTACAGGCACGTCGCCGCCCAGAAGTCGTGCTTGAAGACTCTGGTCAGGCGATAGGTCAAGTCGCGGAGTTGGATCTCCCTCGGCGGGGCGGCGGGCAAGGCGAACATGCTGGGGTTGGTTGATCGCCGGGCCATCTTGCTCACCGGTGGACGGCCGCGGCGATGTCGTCCGCGAAGGTCCTGGCGGCCTGCGCGACGGCTGACTTCCAGTCGTCGCCTTCCGTGCCGCGACTGCCGGCGTAGATCACCGACCGGCTGGCGTTGACGATCGCGCCCGTGCCGCCGGTGTGGAAGGCGGCGGCGCAGTCAGCGGCGGTCGCGCCCTGTGCGCCATAGCCGGGCACGAGGAATATCTGTTGTGGCATGATCTTCCGCAGCTTGCGGGCCTGGTCCGGGTAGGTCGCGCCGACGACCGCCCCTATGCAACTGAAGCCGCGCGAGCCGACTAGTCCTTCCCGGCCGCCCAGGGCGGCGATGCACTCGGCCACGTGCTCGTAGAGTCGCTTGCCTGCCCCGTCGGCGAAGTCCTGGATGGCTGCGGCTGAGGGGTTGCTGGTCCGCACGAGCGCGAACAGGCCGCTTCCGCTGTCGCGCGCGGCGGAGACGAACGGCTCGAGACCGTCGGAGCCGAAGTAGCTGTTGACGGTGATCGCGTCGGGGGCCTGCGGGTGGCCGAGGTGCCCGGCGGCGTAGGCCGACGCCGTCGAGGCGATGTCGCCGCGCTTCACGTCGCCGATGACGATCAGCCCGGCCCGCTTCGCGGCGGCGACCAGGTCGAAGTACAGCTTGACCCCCTTGTCGCGATAGACCTCGAAGTAGGCGATCTGGAACTTGACCGCCGGCACGATGGGAGCGACGGCATCCAGCACGCCGCGGGAGAATCCGCTGATCGCCTCGATCCTTGCCTGCTCCTCGGCGCCGTTGCGGCGAAGCGAGGCGGGCAGCTTATCGTAGATCGGGTCGATGCCCACGCAGACGGGCGAGCGGGCGTCGATGGCCTCGGTGAGTCTATCGGCGAAGTTCTGGCCCACTGCTGGTTCTCCTGACGCGGCGCATCTTTATACCCGATACCCGTTGCGGCCGACACTGGGAAGGCGGATGCGCGGGCGCAGTGGGCAAGCCGGCGCGGGGCCGAGCGGGCACAGCCGTTCTGGTCGGCGCCCTAGGAGCGCTTCGACGCCTTGGCCAACTGCATCAGCAGCGCGCCCAGGCGGAGGCCTGACGATCGCCCGACGGCAGTGCGAATCGTCTGCCCGGCCACGCCCTGCGACGCGCCGTCCGTGCTGTAGTAGACCTCTTTGCCGCTTCGCCTGGCGGAGACCATCTCGCCGGAGCGAAGGATCGCCAGATGGTGCGATACCGTGGGCTGAGAGAGTTTCAGCTTTCGGCAGATCTCCCCCACGTTCATCTCGCCGCGATCCAACAGGATGAGGATGCCAAGCCTTGTCGGATCGCCGAGGAGACGAAAGACCCTGGCCAATGATCGAGTGTTCTTGTTCTTGGCGGGCATGGGTTGACCTCTATGCCACCGGCAACCGCCTCGCACCTGGCACGCACGGCGCCGTACGCTCCTTGACATCGGCGATCGCCAACGAAAGGGGAGTTGGCCTGCCTGCCGACGGAGGCGAAGGATCGCACACTACAGAAACACAGCGGCCGACGTGACCGCCGCGCTCCGTGTATCCTCCAGCCTGGCGATGCGTTTGACCGTAAGGCGAGGAGACTGCGGGGTAATCACATCTGCTTGTTGCGATACATCTTCCAGGCTATCAGCAGCACAATCAGGAGCGCCAGGAGGGGAATCTGCCACCAGAACAACCACTCTTTACCCCAGAGTTCGGCAACCGGCATGGACATACCCATGTCTCCTTCGATGATTGTCACAGAACCTGCAAGCGTCCACAAGACAGGCACGCTTATAGCAGCGAGCCAGACTGCCTTCAAGCAAAAACGAGCGCCGGCGGAAAAATCAGCCGCCGTCTCGGCAACTGTTACATCCGTGCAAATCAGCAATAGCGGCGACTGGACTCGAACCAGTGACCCAGGGCTTATGAATCCCTTGCTCTGCCAACTGAGCTACGCCGCCACGTGCGGCAACTACAATCTTGCCGAACGGCCCGGACGTTTTCAAGCGCTTTCATCGGCCATGATGGCGGTCGGCGTCGGCTTCAGCCACCGGGCCGCGGGGAATTGCCTGTCGCCCTGACTGTGGCAATTCTAGAATCCCCCAGCAGTGAGACATGCTTATCGTCGTACTGCTAGGTCTGAGCGTTACGTTGGCCGTGCTGACCGAGCCGCTTGGCTTGCCGTGGGAACCGCAGCCCTGGCAGGCCGGCCCGGCGGCGGCTGTCTACCTCGCCGCCGTTGCCGCCATCGCCGCGGCCAACACTCTCCTGACCCTCCGGGCGCTGGGGACAGCCGACCCCGCCGTAGCCGCTGCCGCCGCCAGGAGACACCGAACCGTGGCGGCGATGAACCATGCCCTGTTGATAGTCGGCTCAGCCGGCGTCGTGCTGTTGGGGTACGGGGCCTTGGTCGTGGACGTGCTGCGGCTGGCCGACGTGCCCCTGGCCGCGGCGCTCGCGGCCTGGCTGCCGTTCACGGCTGCACTGCTGATGATGTGGGCACTGGACTATCCGGTCTACCGGGCCATGCGGCTGCGGACCGTAGCCGCCGAGGCCGGCACGCCGCCGGCCGCCGTCTGGTCGCTGGGGGAGTACCTGCTGTTCAACTCCCGCCACCACCTGCTGCTGGTCATCGTGCCGGTGAGCATGATCGTCTTCGCGCACGACGCCTTGTGGCTGTACCTCTATCCTCATCTGCCCGCCGCGGCGGCCGACGCCACACTGATGATCGGCTCGTTGGCCTCAGCCGGCGCGGTCTTCCTTGTCGCTCCGGCGATCATCGTGCGGATCTGGCGGACGAGCCCGCTGCCCGCCGGCGACCTCCGCGAGCAGTTGGAGGGCATCTGCCGGCGGATGAAACTGCGTTACCGCGACATACTGATCTGGCACTCGGGCGGGGTGGTCGCCAACGCCGCGGTCATGGGCCTTGCCGGACGCATCAGGTACATACTCCTCAGCGACGCGCTGCTGGCCAACCTAGACGGCCCGGCCGTGCGGGCGATCTTCGCCCACGAGGTCGGCCACATCCGATACCACCACATACTCCACTCCGTCGTCTTCGCCGTCGCCAGCGCGGGCCTGTGCGCCGCGGTCGCCGACCCGCTGGCCGCGGCGCTGGGCTGGGACTACGCGATGGCGGAGGGCGTGTTCCTCCTGCTGCTGGCAGCGGCCTGGGGGCTGGGGTTCGGATGGGTCAGCAGGAGGTTCGAGTGGCAGAGCGACGCCACGGCTGCATACCTGGCCGACCGGAGCGAGGCCGACCCGCCGCCGGCGGACGACACCGGTCAGTTGCCCCCGGCCGACGCCGAAGGGCGAATCACGATGCGCGGCGCGATGGTGTTCGCCGGCGCCCTCCAGCGCGTCGCCCGGCTGAACGGCATTGCCATGCACCAGCGCAACTGGCGGCACGGCTCGATCGCCTCGAGAATCGCCCATGTGATGTACCTGGGCGAGACGGCTGCGCCGCTGGAGAAGCTCAACGCCGCCGTGCGGCGCGTCAAACTGGCGCTGTGGTTGGCTTTGGTGGCGGCAGTGGCGGCAGTGGCGGCCAACGTCGTCCTGACGCTGCTCGCGCCGCCAGCTTAGGGCGTCTGTGCCAAGGAGAGCAAGATGTCGGATGAGGGACCGACCGCCGTGATAACGGGCGCATCCACGGGGATTGGCATGGAGACGGCCCTGGCGTTCGCGCGCCGCGGTTGGGCGGTCGTGCTGGCCGCCAGGCGGGAGCAGCGTCTGGCTGAGGTTGCCGCCAGGTGCGAGTCCGCCGGCGGGCAAGCGGCGGCCGTGCCCACCGACGTGACCGACGCCGGCCAGGTCGAATCGCTCGTCGCCCGCGCCGTCGATCAGTTTGGCCGGCTCGACGTGATGGTGAACAACGCCGGCGTCGGCCTGTCGGCACGCGTGCACGAGACGTCCGCAGAAGACATGCGGCGGCTGTTCGAGGTCAACTTCTTCGGCCTGTTCCACGGCTGCAAGGCCGCGGCGGCCGTCATGATCCCGCGGCGAAGTGGGCACATCTTCAACGTCTCGTCGATCATCGGCAAGCGCGGCACGCCGTTCCACG
>CAYUYH010000070.1:0-11774 GCA_964449175.1 uncultured Planctomycetaceae bacterium | reverse complement strand
TGACAAATGTATCTAGGAGAAATAGTACGCAGCCATCGGGAAGACCTGGGCCTAACGCAGGATCGCCTCGCCGGCCAGGCGGACATATCCAAGCCGTACCTCTCTCACATCGAGACCGGCAAGGCCAAGAACCCCCCCACCGACAGGGTGCTGATAGCCCTGGAGAAGGCGCTGGGTCTGGACACAGGCCGGCTCGTGCGGATGGCGCATCTGGCCCGGACGCCCGCGGACATCCGCGACGAGCGGGAGATGCTGGCCGCCGAGGTGGCGCGCCTGCGCATGGTACTGAGAGACATGGCCGGCGGGGGGCGCATCAAGCGGACCGGCAAGGCGGCCGTCGACACCCTCGTTAAGCCCTTGCTGGCGCCGGGCAGAGTCCCCGCGATATCCGCGGGCCCGGCCGTGCCCGTGATGAACAGGGCCACCGACGGATACCCCCGCAACTTCACCGACCTGGACTATCCCGCGAGCGTCGCCGACGAATACGTCCGCTGCGCGGATGTGGACGACACCCAGGCGTTCGCGGTGCGCGTAGTGGACGACTCGATGGAGCCGGCATATCACCGCGGCGATATCGTGGTCTTCTCGCCTAGCACACCGGCCCGCGGCGGCGACGATTGCTTCGCCCGGTTCGCGGACGACAACTCCACCACCTTCAAGCGGTACTACCAGGACGGCAGTCGCGCGGTCCGTCTCCAGCCGCTGAACAGCAAGTATCCCGCCGAGGTATGCGGCCGCGAGAAGATAAACGGGCTTTGGCCGGCTGTGCTGCGCATTGAGCGCGTGCGCCGACCATAGCCGATATCAACTGTACGGCTGCGGGCGCCTACGGCAGCGACACCACCGAGTTCATCGTGCCGAAGGGGTTCATCGCCCACGCGCCGTTGTCCGGGTCGATCTGCCACTGCCCGTCGACGATGAACTTGTACTCGTGGCTGCCGGGGCCCAGCGGCACGACCGCGACGAAGCTGTTGCCCTTCTGCTTCTTCATGTCAGTGGGCTTCCAACTGGTGAAATCCCCTACCAGTTGCACCTTCTTGGCCCCGCCTTCAGCCATCAGCGAAAAGCGGGCCGTTCCCTTCTTACTTCCTCTACCGACCATGGCGTGATCCTCGTAAGTTAGGCCGTCAATGCCGGGCCGCTTGCAGCGTCCCAAGCCGTTGGGCCAGCCACTGAGTAGTATATGCACAACACCAGTATCGGGACAAGCCAGTGCCGTCTGTCGTCAAATCCCCGCTGGCAACGCGAAAACCTGTCTAGAGGATTGCCCCCGATTCGCAATTGCTTGTGAGGCCAAGGGTTATGCTCCAACGGCCACCCCGGCTCGGGGCGTCGCGGGGGTTGGCTAGACCCTCTCGCTGAGGAGGGTCAATTTCCCCGCGCGCACGCCTCGCGTGGCGATGATGGTGTCGGCGAGCCTGCGGAGCGTGGCGGCCTTGCCCCGCATGAGCACCACCTCCAGGCAGCGGTGGCGGTCGAGGTGGACGTGCTGGCTGCACAACACCGCCTGATGGGCGGAGTGCTGGACCTCAGCCATCGACTGGGCCAGGTCGTGGGAGGCGTGGTCGTAGATGATGCTCAGCGAGGCGACGACGGCGGCTGTCGGTTTGGACCATTCCTGTTCGACCAGCGCGGCGCGGATCAGGTCGCGCACGGCCTGGCTGCGATTAGTGTAGCCGTGGTTGGCCATCCAGCGGTCGAACTTGACAAGCAGGTCTTCTTCCAGCGACAGTGCGGTGCGGGCCAGCTTGGCCATGGTCGTCTGCCTCCCTCGGACACGTCGGCGGGCCGGCGGGTCAGTTGATGCTGTAGATGAGGTGGTCGTACTGCAGGTCGATGTAGCTGTTCAGCCCGGCCAACCGGCTGCCGTGGTTGACGAAGTAGTCGTCCAGGTGCGACATCTTGGCCTCGGGGGACACCTCATAGTCGCCGCCGCCCGGCGCGGGGAATCGCCCGAAGCGGATGTCGGTCCTCGGCCCGTCGCCGATCTGCGCGTACATTCGCAGGTGCGGCTCGATGCGGCTGATCCGCCCGTCATAGTTGCGGACGTCGACCGTGGTGATCTGGTTGGCGTACGAGCGGCTCATCACGAGGCTGACGAGCCGCAGGCCGTCCTGGATGTCTCCGCCGGCCCAGCGCTGCCCGACGGGCGGCGGCGGGGCCTCGACGCCGATGATGCCGATGTAGTGCACGCCCATCGCGTCCGCTCCGCCCGGCAGCGGGTCGCCGTCGCGGAGGTAGAGTCGCCCCGAGGGCGCCAGGTCCGAGGGGGCTGCCTGGACCATCCACTGCGGCACGTCGGCGCCCGGCAGGCGGACGCCGTCGGCGTCCACGTAGGCGTAGGGCTCGCCGCTCTCGCCGCTGATCACGCGGGCGACGGGCTTGCGGAACTGGCAGTCGATCTCCACCACCGCGACCTGCGGCTGGTCGGTGAGCCTCTTGGTGACCTTGTTCACGCGGGCTACCCAGGCCTCGGCGGCGGCGCGGGCATAGACGTCGGCGGCGAGGTTCTCGTCGGCGAACTCAGCGTCCGGCGGCAGCAGTGCGGCGGCGATCTGCCGGGCCAGCGATATGGGCATCCATTCCGGCTTGACGGTGAAGGCGACCTGCACGCGCCGGACCGCGGCCGTCCCGCGGCGGGTCACTTGCGACTCCAGGCACTTCAGCCCCACGTACGCGCCTGTTCCAACCGCGGCCACCAGCGCCAGCCACGCGCCCATGCGGATCAGCTTTCGCCGGGCATCGGACAGTTCGCGCGGCGGCCTGGCTGGACGGCTGCGACTGCGTTTCTTGCGCCGAATCACCATCAAGGCCTCCCTGCCGACACGACAAATACGAAACTCGAAGCACGAAATCCTAAACAAGAACCGAAACACCCAAACAACCAGGAACAATCGGATGAAAGATCAACACAGAGGTGCGCTATGGGTTTGTTGTGTTGTCCGTTTGTTTCGGATTTCGAGATTCGGATTTAGGATTTCGGATTTCCTACCTCTGCATCGCCATCAGCGCTATCTGCTGGACGAGCTGCGGAAAGCTGATGCCCGCCTTCGCGGCGGCCATCGGCAGCAGCGAGTGGCTGGTGAAGCCCGGTATCGTGTTCACCTCGAGCACCACCGGCTCGTTGTCCGGCGTGAGGATGAAATCCACGCGAGACATGTCGCGGCAGCCCAGCACGCCGTGGGCCTTCATCGCGGCCGACTGCATCTCCTCAGCCGCGGGCACGGGCATGCCGTGGTCGAAGACGTACTGCGTGCCGGAGTCGTCGGAATACTTGGCCGCGTAGTCGTAGAACTCCCTGGCGGGCACGACCTCCAGCACGGGCAGCGGCCGGCCGCCCAGGATGCCGACGGTGAACTCCCTGCCGGGGATGAACTCCTCCACCATGGCCCGGCCGTATTTCTCGAGCAGGCCCTCGACGGCCACGTCGCGCGACACGGCGTTCGGCGCGATCGTGATGTCCACGCTCGAGCCGCTGTCGACGGGCTTGACCACGACGGGCAGCGGCAGGCGGTTCAGCGCCGCGGCGACCTGGTCCTGCTCGTCTGTCGAGTAGACCACCATGCCCCTGGGCGCTCGCAGGCCCGCGCCGGTGAACAGCTCGGCGCTGACGGCCTTGTCCATCGCCAGCGCGCTGGCCCTGGGCGGCGAGCCGGTATACCGCAGGCCGCGCTGCTCGCACATCGCCTGCACCTGCCCGGACTCGCCGAACTCGCCATGCAACGCGATGAACACCATGTCCATGCCCTCGCGGTCCAGGGCGGAGGTATCATCCGGCGAGATGTCGGCCCGCGTGACCCGGTGGCCTAGCGATTCCAGGCCCTCGGCGATCGCCGTGCCCGTCATGATGGACACGTCGCGCTCGGCGGAGGGCCCGCCCATCAGCACGGTCACATCCAACGTCAGCGGAACTCGCTTGGACTGAAGACCCAGACCCTCCGTGGCCAGAGCGTTCGTATTCATGTCACCACACCTCTATCTCGAGTTCGAGATACACCTCGGACTTCTTGTACACTTCTTCGCGGATCACGTTTATGAGCTTTAGGACGTCGCTGGCCTTGGTGCCCGCCTCGGCCAGGATGAAATTCGCGTGCTTGTGCGAGACGTACGCCCCGCCGATCTGCCTGCCCTTCAGGGCGGCGCGGTCGATCAGCGCCCCGGCCGACAGGCCGCGGGGGTTCTTGAAGATGCACCCGGCGTTGTGAGTGCCCAGGGGCTGGGTGTTCTTTTTGTATATCCAGATCTGCTTGACCTGGTTGAGTATCCTGTGCGGGTCGTCCTCGACCAGGCGGAAGGCGGCAGCGAGGATGAACTTCGCGGAGATGTTCGTGGAGCGATACGCGAAGGCCAGGTCCGCCTTGTAGCGGGTGAAGACCTCGCCGCTGTCGGTCATGACCTCCACGGAGTCGACCGCGTTGCCGATGTCGCCGAACGCGCCGCCGGCGTTCATCTTCACGCAGCCGCCGACCGAGCCGGGTATGCCGGTGAGGCACTCAAGCCCGCTTGCGCCCTCGCGGACGCAGCGCAGGACGAGTTTGCCCATGTCGGCGCCGGCCCCGGCCCGCAGCACGCCGTCGGCCAGCGAGGCGTCCTTGAACTGGCCTTGGCCGAGGTGGATGACGGCGCCCTTGACGCCGGCGTCGTCGATCAGCAGGTTCGCGCCCGCGCCCATGACGTACATGGGCACCTCGCCGTCGCGGCAGCGGCGCACGACCTGGCCGAGTTCCTCGACGGTCCGCGGGCGGATGAAATACGTCGCCGCGCCGCCGATCCGCAGCCAGGTGTGACCGGCCATCGGCTCGTCGAGGCTAACTATCTCTTCCAAGCCGGCGAATAACTTGGTCTGCGATTTCCCAGACATTGCCCGCACCCATCGTCACGACAAGGTCGCCGTCTCGCACGGTCTCGGCGAGATGGCTGACTATTTGCTCGAACCCGCCCAGGTACCTCGCCGACCCGCCGTTCAGGCGTATCTGGGCCACGAGGTCCTCCGAGCAGATGTGGTTTCTCTCAAGCTCGCTGTCCCTGACGAAGTAGATATCCGGCAGGATCACCTCGTCGGCCGCCGCGAAGCTGCGCGCGAAGTCTTTCAGCAGGAACCGCGTTCGGCTGTGCTGGTGCGGCTGAAAGACGCAGATCAGCCTGGCCGGGTCGTATTGCTCGCGGATGGCGGTCAGCGTGACCCGAATCTCCGTGGGGTGGTGGGCGTAGTCGTCGATGACGGTCACGCCGCCGGCCCGGCCGCGGAGCGTCATCCTTCGTTGCGTGCCGATGAAGCTGCCCATGGCCTCGGCGATCTGCGAGCCGGTCAAGCCCGCGTGGTGCAGCAGGGCCGCCGCGGCCAGTGCGTTGGCCGCGTTGTGCCGGCCGGCCAATTGCAGGCTCACGCGGCACATCGCCCGCCCGTTGTAGGCTGCGTCGAACGACCACCGCCCGCGCTCGCAGCCGGCGTCCACCGCCCGCCACGCGCACCCCTCGCCGAAGCCGAAGGTCTGCACCTCGCACGCCGCGCCGCGGACGGCCGAGGTTACGTTGGCGTCCTCCCCGTTGGCCACGAGCACGCCGCCCGGGGCCACTCGCCCCGCGAAGTCGCGAAACGCCTCGACGATCGCCGCGATGTCGCGGTAGCAGTCGAGGTGATCTTCTTCGATGTTGAGGATAGCCGCGTGCTGCGGGGAGAGGTTCAGGAAGCTGCGGTCGTATTCGCACGCCTCGGCGACAAAGTGCTTGCCGGCCCCCGCGCCGCTCGGCCCGCCGAGCTGCTCGACGGTCGCGCCGACGACATAGCTGGGGTCGGCCCCAGCCGCGGTCAGGGCGTAGGCGACCATCGCCGTGGTCGTGCTCTTGCCGTGCGTGCCCGCCACCGCGATGCCCACGCGCTCAGCCATCAGCCGCCCGAGCATCTGACTGTACTTGATGACCTCCAGGCCTCGGCTGCGGGCGGCCCGGAGTTCTGGGTTGTCGTCGCGTATGGCCGCGGAGTAGACGACCGTGTCGCACGGATCGGGGATGTTCTCGGCGCGCTGGCCGGCGAAGATGGCCGCTCCCTTTTCGGCCAACCGCTTGACCGGCGCGCCGCCGCCAATGTCGGACCCGCTGACGGCCGCGCCGCGGTCCAGCAGCATCTGACCCAACGCGCGCATGCCGGCCCCGCCGATGCCGATCAGGTGGAACTGCCGGCCGGTGTAGGTCCTCACTGCCTCCGCGCGCGGAGGGTCTGTCCTCGTACGGGTCTCCATACCGCTGAGCATGGTATCTCTCAACCGCTGCTGGTGTCAAACTCGCCCGAAATAGGCGCTCTTCATCTGTCGTGCGATACCCTTATGTTATCGCCAGCAGGGGGCGAATCCCTTTAGGCGAAGCCCGTAGGGCCTGCATCTCAGATGCACGCGGGTCTTCTGCCTCTCTAAGCTCCCGCCGCGGCGAGCCACTCGGCCACGGCTGCGGCGGCGGGCTGATTCGGCGCGAGATTGGCCGCGGTGGCGCGCATCTTGTCGAGGGCGGCCGTGTCGCGGAGCAGAGGCAGCAGCGTGCGGCGGAGGTTGTCGGCGTTTGCGGCCGGGGCCTTCACGTCGTCGCAGATGACAGCAGCACCGGCCTCGACCAGTGCAGCCGCGTTGAGCCGCTGGTGCTGGTCGGCGTGATAGGGATAAGGCATCAGCACAGCCGGCGTGCCGGTGGCCGCCAGTTCAGCCACCGTCACCGCCCCCGCCCGCGCCAGGGCCACGTCGGCCGCCGCATAGGCCAGGTCCATCCGGTCGCAGTAGCCCAGCGTCACGACGCTCACGCCCCGGCCGGCGAGGTCGCTGTGCATCTGCTCGGCCCGCGGCGAACCCGTGACATGCAGCAGCTGCCACTGCTCGGCCAGGTCGGCCAGGTCGTCGGCCAGCTCGGCGACGGCCAGGCTGAGCGACTCCGCCAGCAGGCTGCCGCCGAAGACCAGCAACGTGCGGCGGTCGGCCCGCAGGCCGAAGTGGGCGACGGCCTCGGCCTTCTCGCCGCCGGCCAGGCCCGCGCGCACCGGACAGCCCACGCAGCGGACGCGGCCTCGCAGCTTCGGCGGGAACGTCTCAGCCGTGGATGCGAACTGCGTGAAGATCACGTCGGCCCGGCGTGCGAGCAGGCGGTTGGCCTTGCCGGGCACGGCGTCGGGGTTCAGCAACCCAACCGGCACGCCCGCCGCCGACGCCCGCGAGACCACCGGCCCGGCCGCGAACCCGCCAAGCCCGAGCACGGCCGCGGGCCTCAGGTCCAGCACCATCCGCCTGGCCAGCAGCGCGGAGGTCGCATAGGCGGCTGCGAAGCCCAGCCAGCCCAGCGGCCGGGAGGGGAAGGGCCGAACCGGTTGAGGGACGATCGCGTGCGGAAGGGGCCCGAGTATCCGCCGGTCTATCGCCCGGTTCGAGCAGGCGAACACGATCCTCGCCCCGCCCCGCCGGGCAATCAGCTCGCCCGCCACGGCCAAGGCCGGGTACAGGTGCCCGCCGGTCCCCCCGCCCGCGAAGATGTAGATCTCGCCTGACATGCCGGGGCACAATTATGCAACACAGAGACGCAGAGGGACAGAGAGCTTTGAAAACGGATGCACGAGACCGATTGACCTCTCTGCGCCTCCGCGTCTCTGTGTCGATAACGCTGGACGCCAATCTCGATGTCCGACAATCTGCGGCTCTGTGTCGAGGCGCTAGACCTCCAGCTCGTGGGCCGGCTGGTTGTGCGCGCCGACGGAGATGATCAGCGCAGTCGCGCCGGCCAGCAGCAGCAGCGCCGTCCCGCCGGCGGAGAGGAACGGCATGGATGCCCCGGTCGGCGGGGCCGCTGCCGTCGCGACGGCTACGTGCAGCACCGCCTGTGACGCGATCAGGAACGCCAGCGACCCTGCCAGCAGCCGCCCCAGCCGGTCGCCCGCGCCCGAAACGACCCGCCGCGCCTGCCAGATCCACATCAGGATCAGCCCGGCCAGCAGCACCGCGCCCAGGAAGCCGAACTCCTCGCAGTATACCGAGAAGATGAAGTCCGTGCTGTCCTCCGGCAGGTATCCGAGCTTCTGCATGCCGGCGCCGAGCCCGCGCCCGAACCACCCGCCGGTCATGATCGCCAGCAGCGACTGCCGCGGCTGATACGCGCTGGGGTTCGTCTGCGACCAGGGGTCGAGCATGGCGGTGATGCGATACCAGCGGTGCGCGCTGTTGACGACCAGCACGTAGAACGCGCCGGCCGCCGGCGGAACGAGAGTGGCGAGGTAGTACCACGGCACGCCGGCCAGAAGAAGCGTCGCGGCGGCGGCGATGGCGATGATGACGGCCGCCCCGAAGTCCTGCGTGATGACCACCGCCACGCACACGCCGATCAGGGCCGTCGCCGGCAGGAACGTGCGGAGAAAGTCGCGCCGGTCGGTGGTCGGCCTGGCCAGCCAGCTCGCCAGGAAGATCACCAGCGCCACCTTTATCAGCTCCGAGGGCTGAAAGCCGATCGAGTACTTCGCCGGGCCCAGCCGCAGCCACCGTGCCTGGCCGCCGACGGTCTTGCCGATGCCCGGGGCGAACACGAGCAGCCCGCAGACGATCGCCACGCCCAGCAGCACAGCGGGGATGATCGGAACCCGCCCGCCGGCGGCAAGGCGCCGATAGTCCAGCCTCCACAGCGTGACCATCACCACCGCGGCCAGCACGGCGAACAGCGTGTGGCGGTAGTCCGCCCGGGCGTACCAGGCGCCCGGCTCGGCCACCGATGCCACCGCGCTGTGCACCATCACCACGCCGAGTGCCAGCAGCGCCAGCGTGGCCAGCATCAGCCCTCCCCCGTTGGCCCGCGCCCGCGGCGGCGGGACGACTTCCAGCAGCGACGTCCGTGTCATCTTTCAGCCTTCCTTGCCCGACAGTGCCGCCATTACCGCTATCGGAGTTTCAGCGTCGCCAGCGCCAGCGCCGCGAAGATGAATCCGAGCACCCAGAACCGCACGACGACCTTCGACTCGGCCCAGCCGCCGAGGTGAAAGTGATGGTGCAGCGGCGCGCAGCGGAACAGCCTCTTGCCCGGCATGCCCTTGGCGGGCCGAGTGAACTTGAAGTAGCCGATCTGGAGTATCACGCTGACGGCCTCCATCACGAACACGCCGCCGGCGATCAGCAGCAGCAGCTCCTGGCGCGTCACCACCGCGATGTATCCCAGCAGCCCGCCCAGCGGCAGCGAGCCCGTGTCGCCCATGAACACCTGCGCGGGGTGCGTGTTGTACCACAGGAACCCCATGCACGCGCCCAGTATGGCCCCGCACAGGACGGTCATCTCCGCCGTGCCGGCGACGAAGGGCAGGTGGAACAGCTTCGCCCAGTCGGCCACGCCCGTGATCTCGGCGATCACGAAAAACACCACGACCACCGACATCACGCACCCGCTGGCCAGGCCGTCCATGCCGTCGGTGAGGTTCACCGCGTTGCAGGAACCCACCATCGTCAGCATGCAGATGGCCATGTACGCCAGCAGCGGCAGCGCGATCGGGTCGGACTTGAACGGGAAGTAGAAACTGTGCGCCGGGTTGATCCGCCGGCCGGCCTCGTCGATGATGTGGCTCTCGGCGCCGAAGTTGTAGATGAATATGGAGAGCATCACGGCCAGGCCGACCTGGAAGAGGATTTTCTCCCACATCTTCAGCCCGTCGCGCGAGCCGGCGCCGGCGGAGTACCTGAGCTTCAGCCAGTCGTCGACGGCGCCCAGCCCGCCCAGCCAGACCAGCGCCAGCAGCCCCATGCGGATGTAGCCGTTGCCGAGGTTGGCGAACAGGATGGTGGACGCCATGATGGCCAGGGCGATCAGGCCGCCGCCCATCGTGGGCGTGTTGGACTTGTGGCGCGTCAGCTCGTTGAGGTCGGCGTGGTCGAACTCGGGCCGGTCGCCGAGCTTCCTGCGGATGAGGAAGCGGATCACCCTCGGCGCCAGCAGCATGACCACCGCGAAGCTCACGACCGCGGCCCCCGCCGTCCGTAGCAGGAGGCTTTTGTAGAACAGGTATACCAAACCTATCGACCTCTCGCCGCCGCCGTTGCCGCCGCGCGTCACCGCGCGGCCAGCGCGGCGCGGACCGACTCGACCAGCTTCTCCATGCCCATCGCCCGCGAGCCCTTCACCAGCACGACGTCGCCGCAGCGGAGCATTCGCGGCAGTTCGTCCGCCGCCTGGTCGCGCGTATCGAAGGCCACGGCCTCCAGCCCCGCCTCGGCCGCGCCCAGGGCGATATATCGACCCAGCCGCCCGACGCAAACCAGCAAATCCACGCCTCTTGCGGCAATCTCCGCGCCGGCGTGGGTGTGCAGCGCCTCGGCCGCGGCGCCCAGCTCGAGCATGTCGCCGACGACCATGACTCGCCGCTGGCTCTCCTGCTCGGCGAGCACGTCGGCCGCGGCGACCATGCTGGCGGGGTTGGCGTTGTATGCGTCGTTGATGATCGTCACGTCGCCCAGCTCGATCCGCTCCAGGCGCATCGGCGGCGCGGTGAAGTCGGCCAGGGCCTCGCCCGCCTCCGCCGGCGCGATCTCGAAGTGGTCGGCCACGGCCAACGCCGCCAGTGCATTGAGCGCGTTGTGCCGCCCCGGCAGCGGCAGCGATACCCACGCCCGCCCGTTCAGCTCGAACCGCGCGCCCACCCCGGCCGGCTCGTAGCCGGTCATGCGGAACTGCGCGCCGTCCGACGTGCCGAAGCGGACGAAGTGCGCATCATAGCCCCGCAGCGCGCGGTCCAGCGGCTCGCTGTCGGCGGTGACCATGGCCAGGCCGCCGGCCACGAGGTGATCCAGTATCGACGCCTTCTCGACGGCGACCTGCTCGACGCTGCCGAGCCGCTCCAGATGGCTGGCGGCCACGGACGTGATCACCGCTACGTCCGGCGCGGCGATGCGGGCCAGGGCCGCTGCCTCGCCGGGGGCGTTCGTGCCGATCTCGCAGACCACGTAGTCGTCGTTCCCGCCGGCGGCCAGCAGCGTCAGCGGCACGCCGATCTGGTTGTTGAAGCTCTTGGGGCCGGCCGTGCCGCGAAGTCGCCGGCTGAGGATGTGGCGGATCATCAGCTTGACCGTCGTCTTGCCGTTCGAGCCGGTGACGGCAATGACCTTCGCCCGCCCGGCCCGGCGGCTGTGTGCGGCCAGGTCGCCCAGGGCGCGCGTCGTGTCGGCGACGGCGATCAGCCCGGCGGGGAACAGGGCGGCCAGGTCGTCCGGCACGGAGGCTCGCGTGGCGACGACCGCCGCGGCGCATCCGGCGTCGGCGGCTTGCGGCAGGAAGTCGTGGGCGTCGAAGTTCGCCCCGGTAATGGCGACGAACAGCTCGCCCGCGGCGGCGGTTCGGCTGTCGGTGCTGACGGCGGTGATTGCGGGCTGCGCGGCCCCGCCCGGCGGCGGGATGTGTCGCCCGCCGACGGCGCGGGCTATTCTCGCCGGCGTCATCGCCTTCATGACACGCCCTCCCGCACGCGCATGCACTCGGCGGTGACCTCGGCGTCGTCGAAGTGGATTCGCGTCTCGCCTATCACCTGGTACGTCTCGTGGCCCTTGCCGGCGATCAGCACGATGTCGCCGGGGGCGGCGGTCTCGATCGCCCGCCCGATGGCTGAGCGCCGGTCGGCGTCCACGATCGCCCGGGACCGCGCGACAGGGTCGAAGCCGGAGACGATCTCGTTGATGATCGCGGTCGGGTCCTCGCTGCGCGGGTTGTCGGAGGTCACCACGACCACGTCGGCCTGGTCCTGGGCGACGCGTGCCATGCGAGGCCGCTTCGTGCGGTCG
>CAYUYH010000069.1:0-11821 GCA_964449175.1 uncultured Planctomycetaceae bacterium | reverse complement strand
CTTCCGCGAGGCGTCGTCCATGACCGTGCCGTCCGGCGCGACGATGGACCGGATGGCCTGGATCTCGCCGGCGAAGTCTCCGATCTCGCCGGCAAGCGCGTGGAGAGCGGCGAGGTCTTCCGGCAGGGCGTTGAGGTAGTCGCGGACGTTGCCGGCGCCCTCGAGCGTGGCGGCGATGGCCGCATAGTCCTCGCCGCCGCCGCCGCCGCCGGGCTTGGCCCGCGAGAGCGCCTCGGAGATGTCGGTCACCCCGCCGAACGGCGGCAGCGACACGGTGCGGATCGCCCGGACCATCTGGCTGACCTGCTCCATCCACTGGGTGATGATCTGCGGGTTGCGCGACGGGCCGATACGCCCGGCCAGGCTCCGGCCCAAGGAGCAGCGGCAGAATCTCTGCAGAACGCGCCTGACCGCATCAAACTCGATCTTATTGAGGGTGAAAGAGTCCACGATAGGCCCACTTTGCGCGGGAGCGCTTGAACCTCATCGGCATTATACATCGCGCGATTCAGAAAAGCTCGTGCCAGGCGGATTCGTCGCGTGAATAGACGCCGGCCGCGGGCATCTAATCTCTTGAGGCCTGCCCGCCTGGCCTGTATAAGTCCGCTTGGACCCGGCGCGGCGGGCGCGAGAAACGGGCGGACCGGGATCCGCCCGCGGGATTCCCCCTAAGCGAAAGGGAACAGCTATGACTGGTTGGATCGCATTCTGGATTGTCGTCGGGATTGTCATCTTGGTGGTCCTGGCGCTGATCGGCGTCTACAACAGCCTGGTGCAGAAGCGCGTCCGCTGCCGGGAGGCGTGGAGCCAGATCGACGTCCAGCTCAAGCGGCGGTACGACCTGATACCCAACCTCGTCGAGACGGTGAAGGGCTACGCCGCCCACGAGAAGGAGACGCTCGAGCGCGTCATCCAGGCCCGCCAGCAGGCGATCTCGGCGCAGGGCGTCAAGGACCAGGCCCAGGCGGAGAACTTCCTGACCAGCGCACTGCGCCAGATATTCGCCCTGTCGGAGGCCTACCCGAACCTGAAGGCCAACGAGAACTTCGCCCAGTTGCAGGAGGAGCTGGCCAGCACCGAGAACAAGATCTCCTTCGCCCGCCAGCACTACAACGACTCAGCCGCGGTCTACAACACCGCCGCCCAGACCTTCCCGAACAACGTCGTCGCGGGCATGTTCGGGTTCCAGAGGCAGGACTACTTCGAGCTGGAGGACGCCGCCGAGCGCGAGGCGCCGAAGGTGAGTTTCTAGCGGCAGGCATTAGGGACTGGGGACCAGGCGGCAGGCATCCACTCTCGGGCCTGGTCCAGCCCAGGGCTTCGGCAGGCACATTCGGCATTTAGCATTTGGCATTCGACATTAAACACTTGGCTTCATTGGGCCACGATGGCCGTTGAGACATTTCACACGCTGATAGCCAGGAACAAGCGGAACACCTGGCTGCTGATAGCGATCTTCGGGGCGTTCTTCATCTCTCTGGGTCTGCTGATCGGCTACGTCTGGGGCGGGGGGGAGATGGCCTTCAGCTACGCGACGGCGAGCATCGCGGCGGCTGTGGCGTTCGTGCTGGTCATGGCGAGCTACTTCGGCGGCAGCAAGGTGCTGCTGATGTCCAGCAAGGCCCGCGAGATCCGCAAGGCGGACGACCCCCAGCTTTTCAACGTGGTGGAGGAGATGTGCATCGCCGGCGGGCTGCCGCTGCCGCGCATATTCCTGATCGACGATTCGGCCATGAACGCCTTCGCCGCCGGGCGGGACCCGCGACACGCGGTCGTGGCCATCACCACCGGCCTGCGGACGCGGCTGAAGCGGGACGAGCTCCAGGGCGTGATGGCCCACGAGCTTTCTCACGTGCGACACTACGACATCCTGTTCGCGACGCTGATCGCCGTGATGGTCGGCGTGGCCGTGCTGCTGTGCGACGTGTTCCTGCGCAGCCTGTGGTTCGGCGGTGGGCGACGACGGAGCAGGCGCGGCAGCGGGGGCGGCGGGGGGGCGATGGCTATCCTCATGCTCGTCGCCATCCTCCTGGCGATCATCTCGCCGATCCTGGCGAAGATAATCCAGTTGGCTATCTCGCGCCAGCGGGAGTACCTGGCCGACGCGGGCGCCGTCGAGCTGACGCGCAACCCCGAGGGCCTGGCGAGCGCGCTGGCGAAGCTGTCGGGCGACCAGGAGGTGCTGGAGGTGGCCAACCGGGCCACCGCGCCGCTCTACATCGTCCATCCGATCAAGAAGTTCGAGGCCCGCGCCAAGGGCATCTTCAACACCCACCCGCCCATCAAGGACCGCATCGCCAGGCTGATGTCGCTGGTGACGTGAGGCGCCCGCCGGCGGGTCGACGGGGGGGGCGCCGCATGCCACAATGGCCAAAGATTGCGTGGTCCCCCGGCCGATATGGCAATAGGATTACCCCGTTGACTTGCCTCGCGTCGGCGAGAGGAGGGAGGAAGGGCGCGATGGACCGCGTCGATATCCGCAGGCTTCCACCAGCGGCGTTGGTGCTGGCATTCCTGGCCGGCTGTGCGAGTCAGCCGGGCCCGCTGGCGCAACTGCCCACCCATGATCTGGACCTGTCCGTGCCGCCGCGCCCGCCCGTCCGCGCCGCTCATCGGCCTCAGGCCCCTGACACGTACCGATACGCCGAGCCGCGGATCACCGCCGCCGCCGACCCGTGGGCGGTCGCCAGGCCACGTCAATGGCGTTACATCGTGATCCACCACAGCGCCACCGACCACGGCAACGCCGCGACATTCGACGTGGAACATCGCCGGCGGGGGTGGGACGGGCTGGGGTACCACTTCGTCATAGACAATGGCCACGGCGGGCCCGACGGCCGAGTCGAGGTCGGCTATCGGTGGCGGTCGCAGAAGTGCGGGGCGCACTGCGGCAAGACGCCCAACAACGAGTACAACGAATACGGCATAGGGATATGCCTGGTGGGTGACTTCACGAAGACGCGTCCCACGTCGGCGCAGCTCGCCTCTCTCCGCCGGCTGGTGAGCTACCTGGCGGCGAGGTATCGCATCGACGCCGACAATGTCATAGGCCATTGCGACGCGCCGAACGCCTCGACGGAATGCCCCGGCTCGGCCCTGCACCAGTACGTCACGGGGACGCTCCGCGGCGAGTTGCGCAGCCGCTACGCGCTGCGGAACTAGCATTTCCTTCGCAGAGCCTCCGTGAACTCGGTCCGCGCGATGTCGTCACCCCGCGCGGCCGGGCAGCGGTTTTTCGTAGATTCTGGGCCTGTAGGGGGGCAGGGGATTTGCCCCAGTCCGCGCTGGATACTACGTTTCCGTCTGAGACCCTCGCCCCTGCGGCCTGAGGGCCTCCATAATACGTCCAATCCGCGCCTAAGAGGCGCGACAGGCAAGGTGTAACCCCCGTGATAGTGGGGGGAACCGCACTGCCAAGGCGGTCTTTCCCGGGCCTGGCCCGGGCCGTCGGCATCACATCTCCGGCAGATGGCGGCACCGGCCTCTCACAACCGTACCAACGGCTCTTTGAGTTAGTTAAGGCCCCCACGAAGCCAACCGATAACAGAGGTGTGGCTTGACGCGAACGCCTATCGCGCGGGTGCTGGCAGCTCGGGATGAGCCAGACCTGGCATGACTCTGGACCGCATGGCTGTCCGCGAAGGGAGGTGACGTGAGGGCAGGACCGGCCGGCCAGACGTTGTGGTGACATCGGAGCTGATGAGGCCAACGCGGAACTGACCGGTGCGGCGCCGGCCAAGAGTCGCCTCAGAATGCCAACTGACACCCAAAGCCAGCACAACCGACGATGAACGGACTGAAGTATCCCTCACGGAGGAATGCACCAGAAGGGTCGCCCTTAGAGGGCATAAGAGAAACAGCGAAACCAACGTACGGAGGCTAGTCTCATGACTAGGAACAAAGGCTTCACATTGGTGGAAATTCTGATCGTCGTGATCATCCTAGGGATCTTGGCGGCGATCGTGATTCCGCAGTTCAGCTCGGCATCAGGTGATGCGCGCGTCTCGGCGCTGACCAGCGACCTCCAGACGCTGCGCAGCCAGCTGGAACTGTATAACATCCAGCACCTGGACCAGTACCCCAACGTTCAGTCGACCGACGGCGGTGCGACCTGGACGGCGGACACCGGCAACTTCGTCGGCCGCATGACCGGCACGAGCGATCAGTACGGCCAGTTGAGCGGCTCGACGTTCGGCCCGTACCTGCAGACGTTCCCGACGAACTCGATCAATGGCCTGGCCACGGTCCGCGTCGACGGCGCTGCTGCCGGTGCGAACACCCACGGGTGGCAGTTCAACTCGACGACCGGCCGTTTGTCGGCTGACGACAATGCCGCTCACGCCGCGCTGTAGCGCAACGTGGCGCATGCGGCACATATCGTGACGGCTTACCTCCTGGCCGGGGTTGACGTGAGTCGACCCCGGCCCGGAGTCGTAGCCGCGGCCACTAAGTGTGTTCGGCGCGTCCTGGGAGGGCACGGGGTCAGTGGAGAGCAGGGAACAGCCGTGAAGGAAAGTGAGCCGGAGCATCATGAAGGATAGGGGTTTCACACTAATCGAAATACTGGTCGTCGTCGTGATCCTCGGGATCCTGGCGGCGATTACGCTGCCGCGGTTCTCCAACGCGGCAAGCGCTGCAAGGGCCAGCATGCTTGCCGACGATCTGCGGACGATCCGCATGCAACTTGGCGTGTTCGACGGGCAACATGGCGTGGCGGCGGGCTACCCCAGCTGCGATCCGAATGCCGCACCCACCGAAGCAGCGTTCGTCACGTACATGACGAAGGCATCGAAGGCCACGGGCGAGACCGCCGAGCCCGGCACGCCCGGGTTCCCCTTTGGGCCATACCTGCGGACGATACCTCAGAACCCGATAAACGGCAACACCGCGGTTCAGATCATCCCCGACGCCGGATCGTTTCCGTCGGCCGCGGATGGCTCCCACGGATGGATGTTCCAGCCGGCCACCGGCATCTTCAAGGCCGACTGCAAAGGCGCCGACGAGAACGGAGTAGCCTACTTCGACTACTAAGAGGGGCGACGAACCATGAATCGACCGCGCAGAGAATGCGGACGAGCTTTCACGCTGGCCGAAGCACTACTGGCGGCAGTGGTTCTGGTGACGGCTATCTCAGCCATCACCTTGCCATTTGCCGCCGGCGCGCGCAGCGAGCAGCTTGACGCCAGGATGAGCCTGGCCGTCAGCCTGGCCCAGGAGATGATGGAGGAAATCCTGGCCAAACCGTTCCACGACCCGCAGGGCATGAGCTTCCCCGGGCCGGAGTTCGGCGAAACCAGCCGCAAGAGGTTCGACAACATAGACGACTACCACGGCTACTACGAAGGCCCCGGCCAAATCGCCGACGCCAACCAGGCCGTCATAACCACGCCGGCGTCGGAAGGCCTGTCCAGATCGGTCACCGCCCAATACGTCCACGTGGCCGGCCAGGACATCACCGATCCGTACAACTTCATACGGGTGGTCGTCACGGTCAGCCACGACAACGTCCCGCTCATCGAGGCCACCAGGCTCGTCTACGACATGCCGTGACCGGGAGGAGACGCCCAATGATGCCGACGAAGAACAAGCGAGGGTTCACGCTGGTCGAGCTGACGATCGCGATAACGATCACCTCGGTAATCGGGCTGTCGATAGCCGGGGCCACGGTGGCGCTGTCCCGCGCCAACCAAGACACCAACACGTTCTACCAGTCGCTTCACACGGCCCGCAGCGCGATGATGCGCATACAGAGGACGATCTATCAGGCCAAGCTCCTGACCGCCTGCACGGGCACGACGGTCGTTCTCTGGGCCGAGGACACCAACGTCGACGGCAAGATCAATGCCGACGAAGTCGCGCTGATCAAGCTGGACGCGGACAATCGGGAAGTCGTCCTGATGAGGCAGGCGTTCCCGGCGGCCCTGGCCGCCGCGCTGAACGTGGAACTGAAGCTCTCGGACATCACCGATGCCGGGAACGTGGACAACGACCTGGACTACAGCAGCTATACCCAGACAACGGTTCTCGCGGTGGACGTGTCGGACTTTCTGGTCACCGCCAAACCCAATCCGCCGTTGACGAAGCTGGCGGACATCCGCCTGTCGGTCGGGACGGGCATACAGCAGGTGACGCTGCGGAGTGCATCCACCATGCGCGGGGACAAGACGGGCAAAGTGGGCGTGCACGACGGCAAGTGGGTGCTCACGACCAACTGAGGACGACGGCGCCCGAGGAGCGGCGGCGCGCCGAGAAGGCGACTGCCCCCCGGGCCCCAGGAGAGTGCAGATGAAAACGGCGGCAAACAGATCGCGCGGACTGGCAATGGTCCTTGTGCTGATCGCGGTGGCCATCGGCGTCATCATGGGCATGAGCTACGTCTCAAGCGCCTCCATAAGGACGGCCAGCGGACGCAACCACCTCCGGGCCGCCAGGGCGCGATACCTGGCTGAGTCCGGCATGCAGCACGCGCTGTACGAGCTGTGGACCAACCCCGCATCGCTGGACGCCACCAGCGAGTCCAGCCCCGCGGGCCCGTTCACAGCCGACGACACGGGCGAGAATTACGTCTTCTGGGCGACGCCTGATGCCGTCGAGGTGGGGCTGTACCACCTCACGGCCCGCGCCACCTCGGGCGGGGTCACCCAGGACGTCACGTGGCACGTGTTCCGCAGCCCCCCGTACGGCGACCTGATGATGAGCATGAATCCCACCGGCTACTGGAGATTCGGCGAGAGCTCGGGCACGACGGCGACCGACTCGTCCGGCAAGGGGTTCGACCTGACCTACCACAACGGCGTCGGCCTGGGCCAAGAACCCGCCATCGCCAGCTCCGATACGGCTATGCGACTGGACGGCGAGAACGACTACCTCTACCGCCCGCCGACCAGCGAGTTGCAGATCCAGTCCGACCTGACCGTCTCGGTGTGGTTCAAGCTGGAGAAGATGCCCGACGGCGGCAAGAAGGCGTTCCTGGTCACCTGTAGCGAGGAAGGCGACAACCCGCTGGACAACGCGGCCTACCAGGTCGCCGTCACCTCCGACGGGGGGATCGAGTATCTCCAGGAGTACGGCTCCGGCCATGACCAGCTGCACGTGTTCAACGAGGTCCAGATATCGAAGGACACGTGGCACAACCTGGTGCTGACCAGGAACCGCGGGGAGTCCACGATCAGAATCTACATGGAGGGAGAGCAGGTCGCCAGTTGGACATTCGGCAGCCCCGGCCCGCCGAAACCCAATGCCGGCAAGAAGGCCGGCCTGTACGTCGGCTCGGCCTGGGGGATTCAGGACTTCATGAAAGGCAAGATGGACGAGCTGGCCCTGATGGACAGGGAACTGTCACCCGCCGAGATCAATGCGCTGCACAAGGCCGGCTTGGCGGTCGAGAAGCTCGAGATACGCAGTTGCGGCAACTGATTCGCAGAACAAGGAGCCTGTGATGGACAACAGAGTGCGGAACATACACCTGTGGGTGGACGGTTACACGAGGTTTTGCCTGACGGCCATCGTGGTCCTGATGACCATTATGATCGTGGGTCTGTGGGCGGAGCGCAGCCCCACTGGCGACATGGCCAATGCCGCCGAGCGATACCAGCGCCAGAGCGTGCTGGGGCTCAGCGACATGGTGCGCGTGCAAGAGCGCACCATCGCCAAGCTCGATGAGATCCAAAAGCTCCTGGAAAGCGGCAACGTGAAGGTTCAGGTCGTGGAGCAGCCGACCACGAGCGATGGAGGCGTAACGAATGTCAAGCCAATCAGCAGCACGGAGGGCGGCACGAGCGCCACGCCTTAGGGCGTTCACGCTGGTCGAGGTCCTCATGGTCGTATTGATCGTGGGCATCGCCGCGGCGATGGTCATCCCAAGCGCGGTGAACACCTCCGACCTACAGGTCATGTCCGCGGCGAGAATGCTGGCGACGGACCTGCAATACGCCCAGGACACCGCGATTACGTCGCAGTTGCCCGTGACGGTCACCTTCACGCCGGCCAGCGAGACATACTCTTTGACTAACGCAAGTGGCACGCTGATACATCCGATCACAAAGGACGCCTACACGGTCAACTTCGGCGCCACGCAGGGTTTCAGCGCCGTTGACATCGTGTCGGCTGACTTCGACGGAGCGGCCCAGGTCACATTTGATGAGCTGGGCACTCCCAGTGCCGCGGGAGACGTGGTGATGCAGGCGGGCCCGCACGTCTATACCGTAACTGTTGCGGCAGTAACGGGAAGGGTAACGGCGAGCGGTTCCTGACAGCTAGGAAGGGGCATGCGGACATGCTTGGTTTGCCGGCCAACGGGGCCGCAAACGCGATTCGTCGCGTTTGGGGATCCCGCAAGCGGCTGCCTATCGGCATGGACATAGGCAGCCAGAGCATAAGAATGATGCAGCTCCAGCAGGCGGCATCAGGCGCCGTCTCTGTGGCAGCAGCCGCCATCTGGCGATTCCCCAGGCCCTCGGGCGACGACCCGTCCCAACGCCGCGCCCAGGCCATGGACGCCGTCGCCAGAATGCTGCGCAGCGGGGGCTTCAAGAGGCGGGAGGTCGTCTCGGCCCTGCCCTGCTCGCAGATGGGCATCAGAAACGTCCGCCTGCCTCAGATGCCTGCCAAGGAACTCCGCGACGCCGTCAGGTGGGAGGCCAAGGAGCGTTTCAGCTTCGAGGTGGGCGACGACCAGCTCAACTACATCGACGCGGGCGAGGTCCGCAGCGGCAACGACACAGCCCAGGAGGTGGTCCTGCTGGCCGCCGACAAGCAGGTGGTAGAGGACCACGTCTCGCTGCTGGCTGCGATGAAGCTCCGTCCCGTTCACATAGACGCCGCGCCCATCGCCATGTTCCGCATGTTCGACTCCTTCGAGGCGGCGGGCAGCGAGGAGCAAGGCTCCAGGATCGTCGTGGAAGTGGGCGAGGACGGAACGCGGGTCGTCGTTGCGAGGGGAGGCCAGATCGTCTTCGTCAAGAGCCTGGACATGGGCGGGGCGGCCCTGACTGCTGCCGTGGCCAAGCAGCTCAACCTGAGCGCCGACGACGCCTGGCAGCTCCGCCAGCGCAATATCCGCTCCCAGAGCGCCGTGGACGCCGACAAGTCGGCCAATCCCACACAGGACCAGGTCGACCTGAACATCCACGACGCGCTGCGCGGCGTGCTGGAGTCGCTGGCGAAGGAGCTGGCCCTCTGCCTGCGGTACTGCTCGGTGACGTTCAGAGGCCTGCGCCCATCGGAGGTCATCCTGTGTGGAGGCGAGGCGTATGACCCGACCGTCACGAAGCTGCTCGCCGAACGTCTGAATCTGCCGTGTGTCGTGGGTCGGCCGTTGCGGCAGCTCGACACCGCGAACGTGAGAATGGACAGCGAAGGCAGGGGGATCTTTGCCGAGTGGGCGGTCTGTGCGGGGTTGGCTGTCAGATGCCTGGCGAACTGGACGCCGGCCAGCGAGGTCGAACATGGAACACATAGACTTTCTGCCTGAACGGATCAGGATTCAACGCGCCCGCCGTCGCAGCCTGGTCAGGCAGGCCTACTTGATAGGCGCCTGCACGCTGGCGCTGTTCATCCTGGGCTACGTCCGCCAGGGCATGATATCCGGCGCCAAGGGCGAGCTGCTGAGGCTCGACGACCAGGTCGCCAACGTCAACAGCCAACTGGCGATGAGGCACGACCTCGCCCGCCAGCAGGCCGACCTGATGATCAAAAAGCGCATCGACGATCGGCTTGGCAGCCGGGTGTACGCACTGGAGGTGCTCGCGGAGCTCGAGCGGACGCTGCCGAAGAGCATATTCCTGGTCAATCTGGCCCTGGAGGCCGTGGACGTCCACGAGCAGGTCGAGCCCGCCGAGCAGGACGCCAACCAGGCCGACTCCTCCGGAAGAACCCCCCGGGACAAAGTGGTCAGGCGGGTGCGTTTGGCGCTGACCGGCGTGGCCCCCAGCGACGTGGACCTGGCGAACTTCATCGCGCAGATGTCGTCGGCGCCCCTGTTTGAGGACGTGTCCATGGGCTACGCCAAGAACACGGAATTCAGGGGGCGGACGGTCAGAGAGTTCCAGGCTAGCTGTTACGTGGTTCGCTAGACGGAGAAGAATGGCTCATGATCAAGTGGTCGCGCGAGAACTGGATAATGCTGGGCCTGGCGGGGGCGGTGGTCGTCGTGATGATCCTTGCCGTGTTCATCCCGCAAGGCAAGAAGCTCGACTCGATCAAGACGAGCATCGCCGCCCGAAAGATAGCGCTGGCCGACGGGACGAAGAAGGCTGCCGTCGTGCCCCAGATGGTGCGCAAGGTCGAAAGCATGAAGAGCCGCTACAAGGACTTCGACCGCCGACTGCCCAAGAGCAAGGAGATGGGCGAGTTCCTTCAGGAGATCACCGCCGTGAGAGCGGCTTCGGAGCTGACGGAAGCCAGGATGGAAACCGGCACGCCCGTCAGCGAGGAGCTGTTCAACACCATGCCGATACGCATGCGGTTCCGAGGCCGATACCTGGCGCTGGCGGAGCTGCTCCGCCGGCTTGACGGCATGCAGCGCCTCACTCGCGTGGAGAGGCTGGTCATAAAGAGCAGCGGCGAGGCCCCCGACGACCTGGACATCGAACTTCAGATGAACATCTACTTCACCAAGAGCTGACGAATCAGCAGGACTGCGACGGAGCCGCGGATATGCAAGACCTTACGGCCAAGTTGTTCGCCGAACTGAAGCGGGACAAGAAGAAGTCCGCGATCATGATCTCCCTGCTGGCGGTCGGGTTGGTGCTGGTGGCCCGCCTGGCGCTGAGCAGGCCCGGGCCGGCCCCGGCGGCTGCTGAGACGACGGCGCAAGCCCCCTCGCGGAGCGTGCCCGCCGAGGCGGACGCCTCCGTACTCGATAGTTTCAACCTCGACGTCGACCCCGACACATACATCAAGCACATGGACCGGACCGTCACGCGGGACGTCTTCTTCCCGGCGGCAGAGCATTTCCCGGTAGCCGGGGGCGAGGGGCGCCTCGGCGGCAGATCGGGCGACGGCTTCGGCTTCAGACGCGATGCCATTCTGAAGGACGGCAGAGAGATGATCCTGGAGTCCACGCTGCTGTCCGATCCCCCGCAGGCGATCATCGCCGGCCAGCTGGTCAGGATCGGCGACCAGATAAACGGATTCCAGGTTGTGGAGATCCAGTCCCGTTCCGTCACGCTGCTCAAGGACGGTGTGAGAATAAACCTCGAGATGAAGCAAGAATAGCAACTTCAGTACGCCCTCGGAGGCGTCGAAGAACATTACTACTGCGGCGGCCAAAAGAGGCCGGCCGACCCTAGTAAGGAGCACAATAATGAGGAGCCAAGCTGCAATCCTACGCTTCTGTGCGGCTATCACAGCCGCTGTGGTGCTTGTCGCCGGTGTGGGTGTGTCACAGGCACAAGAAAAGGCGCCTTCTTTCCCCGCGAAACTGCTCGCCGCGGTCACTTCCCAGCCGGCGGCTGCGGGCGCTGAAGTTGATGGTCGCTCGCCCACGGGACTGCCCGGCGCCGGGCAAGACGGCATCCGCGTCTCGCGCCCAGGCACGTTCGAAATCCACGTGCAGGGGGCGGACCTGAGAGGCGTCTTACAGCTTCTCAGCACCCAGGGGCGGAAGAACATCGTCGCCACCAAGGAGGTCGCCGGCACGGTTACCGCCGACCTCTACGGCGTGACGTTCACCCAGGCCCTTGAGGCGGTGCTGCAGGCCAGCGGCTTCGTGTACAGGGAGAAGGACGGCTTCATCTACGTCTACACCGCCAAGCAGTTGGAGGACGTGGAAAAGGCCGAACGGAAGATGGGCAGACAGGTCTTCCACCTGGCGTACATC
>CAYUYH010000068.1:0-11866 GCA_964449175.1 uncultured Planctomycetaceae bacterium | reverse complement strand
GTCTCGTAGCTGCCCGGGTATCCGCCCGAGGCCATCACCACGCACACGGCCGGGCGCGGGTCGAAGTCCATCGTCGCGTCGCCCAGGCGGTGCTCGGCCACGGCGACCAGCGTGGCTAGCAGGTCGCCTTTGACCTTCATCATCAGCGGCTGGCATTCCGGGTCGCCGAATCGGCAGTTGAACTCGATGACCTTGGGCCCTGCCGGCGTGAACATCAGCCCAGCGTACAGCACGCCCTCGTACCGCCCGAAGTCTCGCCGCATCGCGTCAACGATCGGCACGAGGATCTCGCGCTCGATGTGGCGGGTGGTCTTCTCGTCGATGAACGGCACGGGGCTGTAAGCGCCCATGCCGCCGGTGTTCGGCCCGGTGTCGTCGTCGCCGACGGGCTTGTGGTCCTGCAGCGGCGGCATCGGGAAGATGGTCTTCCCGTCGCAGAAGGCCAGCACCGTCGCCTCCTGCCCGGTGAGCATCTCCTCGACGACGACGGTGTTGCCGGCGTCGCCAAAGGCCTTGCGGGCCATCATGTCCTCCAGCGGCTTGACCGCCTGGTACGGCTCGGGGCAGACGACCACGCCCTTTCCGGCGGCCAGTCCGGCGGCCTTGACGGCCACGCCGTGGTCGCGGGAGAGCACGTATTCCTTGGCCAGGCCCAGGTCGGTGAAGATTCTGGCCTCGGCCGTCGGGACGGCTGCGGCGCGCATGAGGTTCTTGGCGTATGCCTTGTCGGACTCGATTCTTGCGCCGTCGGCCCCGGGGCCGAAGCACAGGATGCCCTCGGCTCGGACGGCGTCGCCCAGGCCGCGGGCGAGGGGCTCTTCCGGGCCGACGACGACGAGGTTCGCGGCGACGTCCTTGGCGAGCTTGACGATGCCGTCGACGTCGTTAGCCTTGACGCCGGCGCACTCGGCGTGCTGGGCGATGCCCGGGTTGCCCGGCGCCGCCCACATCCGCTCGCACAGGGGCGATTGTGCGATCTTCCAGGCCAGTGCGTGCTCGCGTCCGCCGCCTCCGACAATCAGTATGTTCATCGCCCGATCCTTTCCGCCTTGGCGTCTCCAGGCCGCGGGTTGAGCCTCCGGAGCGAGGGAGTCTATCCCAGCGGGCGGGCCAAGTCCACACCGCTTGGACCTGCCTTCGTGTCGCCGGCTTTCTGCGCGCGGTTTGTGCGGCGGCCGCGGCCTCACTGGCCCGGCCGTGGGCGGGACGCCCACGGCACGCGCGGGCGAGACGCCCGCGACACACCGGAGACCCGCTGACCTTCTACCAGGACGCCCGCGACATAGGCACGGGCCTTGCTCGGCGGCGGCTGGCATGTTAGCATCCTGCGATTTTGGACGGGCCCGAGGGCCTGACCCGGCCGAGATGCACGGGAATCGCCAGAATGCCCCGCAGGGACGACATCAAGACGATCATGATCATCGGCTCCGGTCCGATCGTCATCGGCCAGGGCTGCGAGTTCGACTATTCCGGCACTCAGGCGTGCAAGGCGCTCCGCGAGGAGGGCTACCGCGTCGTGCTGATCAACTCCAACCCGGCGACGATCATGACCGACCCGGACTTCGCCGACCGGACGTACATCGAGCCGATCACGCCGGCCGCCGTCGCCAAGATCATCGCCAAGGAACACCCCGACGCCCTGCTGCCGACGCTCGGCGGGCAGACGGCGCTCAATACGGCGGCTGCCGTCTCCGACGCGGGCGTACTGGCGCAGTTCGGCGTGGAGATGATCGGCGCGACCCGCGAGGTCATCCACCGGGCCGAGGACCGCACCGAGTTCAAGAACATCTGCCTGGCCACGGGGCTGGACGTGCCCCGCAGCGGCGTCGCCCACGACATGTCGCAGGCGATGGATGTCATCGCCGAGGTGTCCCTGCCCGCGTGCATACGCCCGGCCTACACGCTGGGCGGCACCGGCGGCGGGTTCGCGTTCAACATGGAGGAGTTCCGCACGATCGCCGCTCGCGGGCTGGCCGCCTCGCCCATCAGCGAGATACTCATCGAGGAGTCGGTCCTCGGCTGGAAGGAGTACGAGCTGGAGGTGATGCGCGACCGGGCGGACAACGTGGTGATCGTCTGCTCCATCGAGAACTTCGACCCGATGGGCGTGCACACGGGCGACTCGATCACCGTCGCCCCGGCCCAGACGCTGACGGACAAGGAATACCAGCTCATGCGCGACGCGGCCATCGCCGTGATCCGCGCGGTCGGCGTGGAGACCGGCGGCAGCAACATCCAGTTCGCCATCGACCCGGCCGGCGGGCGAATGGTGGTGGTCGAGATGAACCCGCGCGTCAGCCGCAGCTCGGCGCTGGCGAGCAAGGCGACGGGCTTCCCCATCGCGAAGATCGCCGCCAAGCTGGCCTGCGGCTACACGCTGGACGAGATACCGAACGACATCACGCGGAAGACGCCGGCGTGCTTCGAGCCGACCATCGACTACTGCGTGGTGAAGATTCCGCGCTGGACGTTCGAGAAGTTCCCCGACGCCGACGAGACGCTCACCACGCAGATGAAGTCCGTCGGCGAGGCGATGAGCATCGGGCGAACATTCAAGGAGGCGCTCCAGAAGGGCATCCGGTCGATGGAGGTCGGGCGCTTCGGCCTGGGTCTGGACCGCAACGACAAGTGGTTCAACGCAACCGTCCGCCCACAGCGCGAGGGCGCGGCGACTGCGGCGGCCGACGATGAGGCGGCGGCCTATCCCGTCGAGGAGACCAAGCTGGTGCGGAAGCTGTCGGTCCCCTCACAGGGCCGGCTGTACTACGTGCGCTACGCCTTCAAGATGGGCTGGTCCGTCGAGCAGGTCCACGAGCCGACGAAGATCGACCCGTGGTTCCTGACGAACATCAAGCAACTGGCGGACTTCGAGTCCGAGCTGGCGGCCGCGGGCGAGGGCGCCGCCAATGCCTTGCGCGCCGTCGAGAAGGGCAAGGCCGGCGCCGCCGACTCGCTGGTGAATCTGCTGCGCCGTGCCAAGCAATGGGGCTACAGCGACGTGCAGTTGGCGACGATCTGGGGCGCCACCGAGGGTCAGGTCCGCGCGTTCCGCGAGTTTCACCGAATTGAGCCGGTCTACAAGCTGGTGGACACGTGTGCGGCCGAGTTCGAGGCCTACACCCCCTACTACTACTCCACACACGAAACACCAATTGCGCAGGTTGGCGACGGGACCGCGGAACGAGCGTCATCTGCTGTCAATCCACAATCCGCAATCCGAAATCCGCAATTCGTGGATGACGAGGTCCGCGTCACGGATCGGAAGAAGATCGTCATCCTCGGCGGCGGGCCGAACCGCATCGGCCAGGGCATCGAGTTCGACTACTGTTGCGTGCACGCAGCCTTCGCGGCCAGGGAGATGGGCTACGAGGCGGTCATGGTCAACTCCAACCCCGAGACCGTCTCCACCGACTACGATACGTCGGACATGCTGTTCTTCGAGCCGTTGACGCTGGAGGACGTGGTCAACATCTGCGCGAAGCTGAACGGCGCGCCGCTCGGCCAGCCGGGTCTGCTGCACGGCGCGGTGGTGCAGTTCGGCGGTCAGACGCCGCTGAACCTCGCCCGAGGCCTGGCCGCCGCCGGAGTGCCGATCATCGGCACGAGTCCGGAGTCCATCGACTTGGCCGAGGACCGCGAGCGGTTCGCCCGCGTGCTGGACGACCTTCAGCTTCGCAGCCCGCCCAGCGGCACTGCCTTCACGATCGACCAGGCCCGCGAGATCGCCGAGCGGATCGGCTATCCGGTGCTGGTGCGCCCCAGCTACGTGCTCGGCGGGCGGGCGATGGAGATCGTCTCCGACGCTCAGCAGCTCGACATGTACATGGCCAAGGCGGTCGACGCCTCGATGGTCGGGCGCGAGCATCCGATCCTGGTGGACAAGTTCCTCGCCGCCGCGACGGAGGTGGACGTGGACTGCATCGCGGACTTCGGCCCGCGGCCGGACGGCTCGGCCGAGGCCAAGCCGCGGGCGGTGGTCTGCGGCGTGATGGAGCACATCGAGGAGGCCGGCATCCACAGCGGCGACTCGGCCTGCGCACTGCCGCCGTTCTCGCTGAGCGAGGGCGTGGCCGACGAGATCGCCCGCCAAGCCCGTCGGCTGGCGGAGCGGCTCGCCGTCCGCGGGCTGATGAACGTGCAATTCGCCGTCAAGGACGGGCAGGTCTACGTCCTGGAGGTCAACCCGCGTGCGTCGCGGACCGTGCCGTTCGTCTCCAAGGCCACCGGCGTGCCGTGGGCGAAGCTGGCGGCGAAGGTGATGGCCGGGATGAGCCTGGACTCACTCGGCGTGCGCGAGGCGCCGCGCCCGGCGCAGACGTCGGTGAAGGAGAGCGTCTTCCCGTTCGCCAAGTTCCCGGGCGTGGACGTGATACTCGGCCCGGAGATGCGATCGACCGGCGAGGTGATGGGCATCGACATGAGTTTCGGCGTGGCGTTCGCCAAGTCTCAGATGGCCGCCGGCTGTTCGCTGCCGATCGCCGGGACGGTGTTCCTGTCCGTCAACGACCGCGACAAGCCGCACGTCGTCGCGCTGGCCCAGCGCCTGGCGGCAATGGGCTTCCACCTGGTAGCCACCAACGGCACGCACGCCGTGCTCAGCAAGGCCGGCGTGGCCGTCGGACGCCTGGCCAAGCTCAGGGAAGGCCGGCCCAACATCGCCGACATGATCACCAACAAGGAAGTCGCCCTGCTGATCAACACGCCGACTCATCGCGGGCCCACCACCGACGAGGGTAAGATCCGCGCGCTGGCCGCGCTGAACAACGTGCCTATCATCACGACGATGACCGGCGCGGATGCGGCCATTGGCGGCATCGCCGCCTTGCGGGCGGGCCTGGCCGGCGGGGACAACGTCGATGAGTCCTGGACCGTCCGCCCGCTCCAGGAATACTTCTCCACCCAGCCGGTCGCCTAGACGCCGCATACCTGCCCAAACACGAAGGAGCAGACCATGCCGCCCAGGGGAGGTCTCATCGTTTCGTGCGCACTTGCCGTCGCTTGGCCGTTGGCCGTCTCCGCTTGCGGACAGCAGACTCGAAGCGCGCCCCCCGCCACCGCGGCCGTGCCGCTCAGGGAGCAGATGAGGCTGCCGCCGTCGCCGCCGGAGTCGAAATATATCACGCAGTGGCTGATCTGCGGGCCCTGCCAGATGGCCGCCGAGCCCGTCCCCCGCGACGCCCGCCCGGCTGAGGGCGACGAGATTCGTCAGCCGGACGGATCGGCCGTCAAGTGGACCAAGTATGACTCGGACATTGACACGCTGTACTTCGAGATGGCGCTCGGGCACAAGCCGGCGGGCAAGGCGGTGGCCTATGCCTACACGACGGTCACGCGGCCGGCGGCGGGCAAGGCGCTGCTGTACCTCCGCGGCCGAGCCGTGCTGACCGTCTACTGCAACGGGCGGCCGGTGCCGGGCACGGAGAACGTCAAATACTCCGACAAGGAGGGCTTTCGCCTGCCCGTGGAGCTTGAGGCCGGCGTCAACGGCGTGCTGGTCAGGGTCGAGCGGTCGGGGCGGGAGTGGGGCTTCGCCATGCGCGTCGACGAACCGGACCTCGGCGAGGGCGCCTGTTGGCCGATGTCGCCGCGCCTGGCCGTCAGCAAGACAGGCCAGTTAACGATCTCGACGGACACGGGCGCCGATCCGCCGGCTGAGCGGGTGAGCGTCGCCGTGCTCGCGCCGGCGGGCGCGGTTGTGGCCTCGGCGCAGGGCGACCGCGGCGAGGACGTGACCGTGGACGCGGCAAGCTGGCCCGACGGGCCGTACGAGGTCCGCATCATCGCGCGGACGTATGACGGGTACCCGAAGGCGTACTGGCTGCCGTGGTACAAGGGCGACTGGGCCGCCCGCGTGGTCGAGATACTGAACGAATGCGACGCCCTGCCGGTGGACAGCGACGATCCGGTCGTGCTTCGGAAGCAACTCGCCGGCCGGCTGCTGCTGTATCGCCTCGGCGGCGACCCGCGCACCGGCCAGGTGGACATCGACCCGACGTTCATGCCCGACGTGTTCAGCGCAATCATGGAGTATTGCGAGGCCGAGCCCCCCGCCGGCGGAGCAGCCGGCGCGGGCGGGCATTATCGCCTGGCCTGGCGGGACGAGGTGGACGGCTCGCCACAGTACGCGTGGGCGTATCTGCCGGCCGACTTCGACCCCGCCAAGCAATACCCCCTGGTGGTCTACCTGCACGGATACAGGTCCGGCAATCCGGAATACGTCCGCTACGGCCCGCAGTTCGTCCGCCACAACCCGCTGGCTGAGCGGAACGACGTGATCCTGGTCGGCCCGCACGGGCGGGGCAACACGCAGTACCGCGGCATCGGCGAGGCCGACGTGATGCGCGCCATCTCCGAGGCCTTCAAGACGTTCAACATCGACCGCGACCGCGTGTACCTGTATGGCCAATCGATGGGCGGCGACGGCACGTGGCATCTGGGCACGCGCCATGCCGGCCTTTTTGCGGCCATCGCACCGGTGTTCGGCGGCTGGGACTACCACGCGGTGATGAGCGATGCCGAGATCGCCGAGCTCCCTCGACACCGCCGCCTCCAGTTAGAGCGCCAGAGCAGCTTCGCACGGGCTGAGTGCCTGCTGAACACGCCGGTGTTCGTGCAGCACGGCGACGTCGACGACAGGGTGGATGTGGCCAACTCGCGTTACGTCGTGCGGATGCTCCAGCGCTGGGGCTATGACATCCGCTACTGGGAGCATCCGGGCGTTGGGCACGACTCGGCGGGCATGGCCGATCCGCTCATCCCGTGGTTTCTGTGCCACAAGCTGAAGCGCAATCCGCGGCACGTCCGCGTGCGGGCGGAGTCACTGGAATGCGCCTCGGCCCACTGGCTGCACCTGGAGCAGCAGGAAAACCCCTTAGAGGCCATGTACGCCGAGGCGTGGATCGTCGACAGTCACACGATCAAGGTGAACAGCGAGAACGTCCTCCAGATCCGCCTGTCGCCGAGTTCGCGGCTGTTCGACCTGGACTCGCCAGTGCGGATCGTGTGGAACGGCAGGAGCATCGAGTACGTGCCCTACTCTTCGCTCTCCCGCCACATCACGCTGCGGGCGGAGGGCTACGCGCCGGGGCCGCTGGTGAAGAAGGCCAGTTACCCAACGCCGCGCGCGATCGTCGTCGGCACGGCGTCCGCCGATCCGTCGGCGAAGGCGGCGTGCGCCCAGGTCGCCGAACAGATGCGGCAGGAGTGGGTCGAGTGGCAGCACGTCGAGCCGAGGGTGTTGCTGGATACCGAGATCAAGGGCGAGCAGCTCCGCAAGTACTCGCTGACGCTGATCGGCGGGCCTGACGAGAACCTCATCACGCACCGCATCACGCGCGAGGCGCCCGTGAGGAGGCTCCCGCTGGAGATCGCGCCTGGGCGGGTCACGATCTGCGGTCGGACGTTCGAGGCCAAGGACGCGGCCGTGCGGCTGCGCTATCGCTACCCGCTCAACCCCGACATTCGGGTGGAGACCCTCGCCGGCACGTCGACGGCTGGGCTGTTACTGGCGGGCGAGCTGGACGACGAGATGGACTTCACGATCGAGACGGCCGGCGGCGAGGACAACGCCCGGAGGGTCGTGGCCTGCGGGATGTTCGACTACAACTGGCGACTGGACGATCGATACGTGATCGTGGGCGATTAGCGATCGGGGCGGGAGATGTGGCGGGAGCGGGCGGTCGGGCTTCCCCCCCCGGCCGAGCAGGGCGCGTCCCCATCTGCGCCCTACCGGCCAGGCCAACGGGCGCGCACAGGCGTCGCGAGGGCGCCCGTGCGCAAGACGTCTCCGAATGCCCTCACTAGCGAGCGGCCACGGCCAACTGGAGGTCGATGATCCGCCGGGCTGCCCTCAGGTGGATCTTCAGGTCGAGCGGGTCGAAGGGCTTCAGCAGGTAGTCGTCCGCCCCGGCCACCAGGACCTTGATGATCTCTTCCTTCTGTCTGCTGCCTGTGAGGAGGATGATGTAGCAGTTGCTTTCGGGCCTGAGCTGCCGGACTTGTCGGCAGACCTCGAAGCCGTCCATCTCCGGCATCATCCAGTCAATGATGACGAGCATAGGAGCGTCCGGTTGGCTCAGGACCTCCATGGCTTCCTTGCCGTCGCACGCCACGATGACCTCATAGCCCCACTGCTTGAGCATGCTCTCCAGCAGGCTGCGATAGACAGGGTCGTCGTCGGCAATCAGAATCTTCATCAGCCACGCTCCTTAACCAGTGGCCTGAGGAAGGCCGCCAGTCTGTTCAGTTCGCGTTCGAGGGTCTCGTACTCATCCCGCAGGGAGTTGGTTTGCTCGGCGACGGCCAACTGTCGCAGGCGGTCGGCCGCCTGGAGCACGCCGTGGTCGGCGAAGACGCCCACGGACCCCTCGAGCTTGTGCAGCACGCGGCGGACCGCCGGGCAGTCGGCCGCGCCTATCGCGCCATTGATCTCGTCCAGCGTGCCGGGAATGCTGGCCAAGAAGATCTTTGTCACCTTCTCCAGCAATTCTTCATCCCCGTTGCATCGGATCAGCGCCGAGGCCAGGTCGAAGCCGGGCACGCCCGCCGACACCGCCGCGGCCTCGTCGGCCCGAGAATCGGCTGGGGCATCATCCCTGCAGCACAGGGCGTCGATGTTCTCCTCGAGGGCCTTGCTGCTGATCGGCTTGGATACGTATGCGTCCATTCCGGCCTCCAGGCACTTACGGTGGTCGTCTTCGGTCGCGTAGGCGGTCATCGCGATGATGGGGATGTGCCCGCCGTCGGAGGCCTCGGCCTTGCGGATCTCGCCGGTCGCCTCGAACCCGTCCATCTCCGGCATCTGCACGTCCATTAGGATCAGGTCGAACTTGTCCGCCTTCAGCTTGTCCAGCGCCTCCAGGCCTGTGCCCGCGACAACCACCGAGTGGCCCCACTTCTCCAGCACTCCAACCCCGTGCTCCTGGTTGACCGGATTGTCCTCGACCAGCAGCACGCGGAGGCGCCTGCGGGCCTGCCGGAGCCGGTGACGGCTGATGGGCTGCTGCCCACACGCGCCGCCGGAAGCGGCCGACATCACGGTCTCCAGCAGCACCTTCGGCTGGATTGGCCTGGTGAGGTAGCCGTCGATGCCGAGCTCGCGGCAGCGGGCCATGTCGCCCCTCATGCCGGCGGCGGAGATCATCACGACGGCAGGCGGCGCGGCCGTAGCGACCTGCTTGACGCCGGATGCCAGTGCGAAGGCGTCCAGCCCGTCGATGGCGGCCTGCACCATCACCAGCGTGTAGGGGTCGCCGCTTTCGGCGGCCTGGGTGAAGATGTTCGCCAGCTCGGCCGGCGCGTCGAGGACGGTCGGCCTCATGCCCCACCCGGCCAGCGTCCGGCGCAGGTCCTGCGCGGCGGTCGGATTGTCGTCCACGAGCAGCGCCCTCATGCCGATCAGGGCGCCGGGGTCGCTGACGGCCTGGTCCGGCTCGACGGCCGGGGCGGCCTTGGACTCAGCCAGGCAGGCGGTGAAGTGGAACGTGCTGCCCTCGTTCACCTCGCTGTCGGCCCAGACGCGTCCGCCCATCAGATTGACCAGTTGCGCGGAGATGGCCAACCCCAGGCCGGTCCCGCCGCTCTTGCGGTACGGGTTCTCATCGGCCTGCTCGAACGGCTGGAATATCGCAGCCATGCGCTCCGAGGGTATCCCGATGCCGGTGTCGGCCACCGTGAAGTGCAGCATGACCTTGCCGGGCGGGAACTGCTCGGGGCGAACGGTCACCAGAACGGCGCCGGTCGGGGTGTACTTGACGGCGTTGCCCACCAGGTTGGTGAGCACCTGTCGCAGCCGGCCGGCGTCGCCCGTCAGGCAGTCCGGCGTCTCAGGGGAGATGTTCCACGTCAGCTCCAGGCCCTTGTTCCTGGCCTGGACGTTGAGGATCTCCAGGCTGTTGTCCAGGCAGTCGCGCAGGGAGAAGTTCTCCTCCGACAGAGTGAGCTTGCCGGCCTCGATCTTGGACAGGTCCAGGATGTCGTTGATGACCGTCAGCAACCCGTCGGCGGACTGCTTGGCCAGCGTGATGTAGCGGCGCTGGCGGGCGGTCAGGTCCGTGCCCAGCGCTAGTTCCGTCATGCCGAGGATGCCGTTCATCGGCGTGCGTATCTCGTGGCTCATCCTCGCGAGGAACTGGCTCTTCATCTGGTTTGCGGACTCAGCCGCCAGTCGGCGCTCCTTCTCCATCTGCACGTTGCCCTGGGCGCTGCGATACGTCAGGTACCCGACCGCGAAGAAAAGGACGGCCATCGCGCATATCAGCGTAAAGGTCAGTCGCTCGTAGGCGGTGATCGGAACCGATATCTCCGAGGCGCTCGTGCCCAAGACCATGCTGAACAGGTCCTCGCCGAGGCGGACTCGCGAGAAGGCGATCAGCACGCCGCCGCCCTTGGTCTCGCCGCCGTTCAGCGTGGTCACGCCGGTCTCGCAGCCAAAGATGCCGTCGACCACCTCGTCCAGCATGGCCATGCCGGACAGGCGCCCATGCGAGGGAGCGGCTGTGCCGGCGTGCAGCGACTCGGCCAGCGACGGGCCGGCGCCCAGGCCGCTCCTGTAGACGAACCGGCCTTCGGTGTCGATCAGCCCGATGAAGCTCTGCCTCAGCGCGCCCGAGCCGGCAAGGCTCTTGGCGCACAGCTTCCGCACGCTCACGCCGGCCCGGACCACGGCGCCCGGTCGCGTGGCGCTCTGCACCGGCACGGTGACGTAGACGATCGCGCCTTGAGCGTCGCCCCGGGCGGCGGAGTGTTCCCCGACGGGGCGGACCTTCCCCTGACTCAGGAGGACCTTGCCCTTGGCGTCGATGACCTCGATGCTGTCGAGCACCTCGCCGTGGGTCGCGTAGTATCCCTTGACCAGGCTGGACGCCAGGGCTGAGTTGTCCGGCAAGCTCGGACACGCCGCCAAGGCGTTCAGGTCCCGGACCGCGGCGCCGAAGATCGACTCAATCGCCCCGGCCTTGGTGTGCGCCGACGCCAGCTGGTACTGCTGGAACCTGGCGAAGATCCCCTTCTTGAAGTTCTCATGGTGCCAGGCCATCGCCGCCACGATGGAGGCCGTCACAACACCGGCCAGCAGAATCGGCCCGATGATGCTCCAGCCCGGCAGCGATCTCCGCAGCAGGCGTTTCTTCGACATGTCCGGCCGGCCAGTTGTGCCCACGTTCTTCATGTGCTTGTCTCCAGCGGCCTAGGCGGCAGGTCTCTTGTCATTGGCATGGCGCGGCGACGTTCGGCCCGTCCCGGTCGTGGTGCCCCGTCGGCAACAGACGACCCGCACACGTCGTCGCGGCCGGCGGCGGCACGGCTGTGGTCTCGCCATGCCGTCAATCGCCAACGCCAGCAGACCGCCCGCATAGACCATTGCTGCTTCCGTGCAGTCCGACCCTGACCTTTGGAGCTATCGGAACCCGCGGGGGCGGACTTTATTACCCCACCCGGCGGTGATTATCGCCTCCGGCTCCCCCACCCCTGCCGTGCTGCTAAAGGGCCGACCCGCCGGGGCCGATGAGGTGTATGCGGGAGGCGGTCGGGGCCCTCTGCCCACGGTCAGTGTGTGGCCTGACGGAAGCCTGAGGCCGGGGCGGAGCATGCCCGCTCCAGCGGCGGGGACGGAAGTGTGTCATGGACGAGACCATGATCGAGACAATCGTCGACAAAGCCGCCCTGATGGACCGGTTCGACGGCAACAGTGACCTCATCCGCCAGATGATCGAGGCATTCCTGGAGGTCAGCCCGTCCCTCGTGGCTGAAATCCGCCGCGCCACCCACGAGCGAAGCGGCGAGGACTTCGAGCGGGCCGTACACGTGCTGAAAGGGGCTGTCGGCAGCCTGTTCGCCCAGTCGGCCTACGAGGTCGCACAGCGCCTCG
>CAYUYH010000067.1:0-11890 GCA_964449175.1 uncultured Planctomycetaceae bacterium | reverse complement strand
ATCTACGTCAGTTGCGACGGGCGCGGGCCCACGTCGCTGCTGTGGGCCAGCGAAGACGACGGCGCGACCTGGTACGACACCGGCGGCCGGACGGCTGGGCGACACTCCGCCTTCGCTGTGCTCCGCGACGGGCGAATCCTGGCGATGGGCGGCAAGGGCTCGAAGATCGACGGCTACATGCCGCAGTGCACCTCGGCCGACTGGGGCAAGACGTGGTCCGAGCCGACGAAGACGCCCTTCGCCTCCCAAGGCAGCAACCAGAGGCCGGCACTCATCCGCCTGGCCAGTGGGCGGCTTTTCTTCGCGGCTGACTTCCAACTGCTCGCGTGCCTGCGCAACCCTCCGCCCGCGGACATTATCGAGCGCGGCGCGTTCGTCGCACTCTCTGACGACGACGGCGAGACCTGGCACGTCAAGAAGCTCGCCCTCGCCCCGTCGCACAACGACTGGAACGGCAAGCCAACCAACAAGGTCGATACCGACGCCGGCACGCTCGGCTACTGCGCCGCGACGCAGGGGCCGGGCGGCGTGATCCACCTGTTCACCTCGAAGGGGCGCCCCGCGATGCACTTCGAGATGAACGAAGCGTGGATACTCTCAGATGAGCCGGGCGAGGTGAACCACCTGCCCGTCGACAACGGCGCCAAGCAGCCGACAATCGAGCAGCGTTACCCCTCCGGGCAACTCCAGGCCTCCTGGACCGCCCGGACGAGCGACAACGGCCTGTACCGCCTCGACGGCGTCGAGCGGTGGTTCTACCCGACCGGCCAGGCGAAGTATGAGGTCACATGGCAGGCCGGCCGAAAGGTCGGCACGGAGACGTTCTGGGCCGAGAACGGCAGCGTGCTTTGGACCCGCACTCACCACGGCGACGGCCGATGGACCTGGATACAGTACTGGGCCAACGGGCAGGTTAGATCCGAGTCCAACTGGCGCGGCCTGCTTGCCGACGGCCCGGCCCGCCGTTGGGACATCGACGGCGCCCCCCTCGACTCGGCAGAGTACGCGGACGGCACGCGCGTCGAGTAGCGCCCCTCCAGCCACCAAATCCGCCCCCGTGCAAGAGCCAGCCCCTATATTACGTTCCTAGAAGCTGTTGCGCCTCTTCGACATGCCTCCTGCAGAGATTTCTCCGGAATTCCTAGGAATGTGCTTGACGCATTCCAGCCCATTGCCGATAATCTCAATCGAGGTACTTGCCTATTCTAGCACAGGAGCGGTCGACTATGACCCTGTCACAGAAATGCCAGTACGGCCTGCGTGGCCTGTTCGAGTTGGCCAAGCGCTACAACCAGGGCCCCGTGCGTATCAGCGATATCGCAGACGCCCAGGCGATCCCGCCCCGCTTCCTGGAGGTGATCCTCGGCGAGCTGAAACGGTCGGGGTATCTCGAGTCCCGCCGCGGGGTCCAGGGCGGGTACATGCTGGCGACGCCTCCCGGCGAGCTGACGGTGGGCGAGATCATCTCTTCCCTCGACGGTCCGCAGACCCCCGTGAAGTGCCTCGGCGAGGACGGTGCCGAATGCCCGATGCGCGGCGGCTCCTGCGCCTTTATTGGCCTCTGGGAGCGTGCAGCGGCCGCGGTCGCGGAGGTCTACGACGGCACGACGTTCCAGGACCTTCTCGACCAGGAACAGGTCGCCATGCGGGTCCCCGCGTACTGTATCTGACCGCCGCCTGTCGCGCGCCTCCGGCCAGAGCGGCGGGATGTGACAGTAATTCAACGCGGGGCGGTCCTTTCCCGGTAGTACCCGGCTAACGAGCCCCCCATTGAAGTAAGCATCAACAGGCAAACGAAGGAGAAGCCGATGTTGCAGCAGTTCATTGAGCAGGACATGGCCGAACTGGTTGACAGCCTGAACTTCGCCGAGAAGGTCGACCGGTCGCTGGACCTGATACGGAGAGCGCACAGCGAGCACGACGATGGACTCGTCGTGGCCAACAGTCTCGGCAAGGACTCCGTCGCCGTCTGGCACCTTGCCAGGCGCGTGGTGCCGGACATCCGTGGGTTCATCGTGACCACGCGCTTCAAGCCGCCCGCCACCAAGGAGTTCATGCGCGATGAGGTGGCCAGGTACCCGGAGCTTCAAGTGTTCAGCAATGACGCGGAGATCCCCGAGCAACTGTACGAGACGGAGCCCGACCGGTGCTGCGACCTGTTGAAGGTCCAGCCGACGCGTCAGGCTATCGAGGAAATGGGCGTGACGTGCTGGGTGACCGGCCTGCGCTGCACGGAGGGCCGCACGCGAGTGGACTTCCGCGAGGTCGAGCATCGCGACGAGGGTCTCCTCAAGCTCAACCCGATTCTGATATGGCATGAGCGCGAGGTGTGGCAGTACCTGGCGCTGCACAAGGTGGACGTGAACCCGTTGTACGCGCTGGGCTACAGGTCGCTGGGCTGCGCCCCGTGCACGCGGATTACCACCGACACCAATGAGCGGGCCGGCAGGTGGATCGGTACCAGCAAGTGCGGCGGGGAGTGCGGCATCCATACCCGCCCGCTGAAGGCGGCTGACGAAGCGACCTAGCGACCGGAGCTGCGAGGTTGAGGAATGGAATCGCGAAGACGCAGCCTGGTGAAGGCCCTGACGTGGCGCGCGGGCGGGCTGGTCGTCACCGCACTGATCGCGCTGCTGCTGACAGGCAGCTGGCGGGCGGCCGCCTCCATCGGCCTGCTGGACACGCTGGTGAAGTTGGCGGCGTTCTACGTCCACGAGCGGATGTGGCTGAAGATTCGCTTTGGCCGCCTGCGGGCGGTCGACTACGAGATCTGAACAGGATGACTGCGATGGACCACGAGCAGGCACCGCGGACGGAGCCGGACATCCAATTCCCCTGCGAGTCCATACCGCCCGACGCCAACGCGGCGCGTCTGACGGGGCTGTACGCACAACGTCAGGAGGGCCTGTGGATGCAGCGAGTGAAGGTGCTCGGCGGACGACTGACCACCGGCCAGTGGCAGGCGATGGCGCTGGCGGCCGTCATGCACACGCCCGGGACCGACCTGCACCTGACGACGCGGCAGGACATCGAGTTCCACGACGTCCGCGCCGACCGCGTGCCTGCCCTGCAACGGGACATCGCCGATGCCCGCCTGACGACCGTCGGGGCGTGCGGCGACACGCTGCGCAACATCACGATCTGCCCATGCAGCGGAGCGGCCGGCGGGTTGGTGAACCTCGAGCCGCTGGCCTGGCAGATTCGCAACACGCTGGAGGCGGCCGAGGGGATCTACGCGCTGCCGCGGAAGCTGAAGATCGCCTTGGCGTGCGGCGACGCCTGCGGCCAGCCGTGGATCAACGACCTGGCGCTTGTCGCGAGGCAGCGCGACGGGCGGTGGGGCTTTCGTGCGATCGGCGCCGGCTCGCTCGGCGCCAAGCCCGCGACCGGGATCGAGCTATATGAGTGGATACCGGCCGACGACGCCCTGCCGCTGGCGCTGGCCATCATGCAGGTCCACGCCAAGCATAGCGACCGAGAGCACCGCACGCGCGCCCGCCTGCGGCACGTGCGCGAGCGTCTCGGCGATGATGCGTTTAGGCGGCTGCTGGACGATGCCTTCGGCCGCGCCAGAGCCGACCGCGCCTGGCCCGACGTGCACCTGCATGCCGCCCCCGGCGGCTTCGAGGCCTCGATGGTGCTGAACTTCGTCACCGGCGACGTGAATCCTCAGGCCGCCGAGGCCCTCGGCTTACTGGCCGGGCGGTCGGACATCCACGTGCGCATCGCCAACCATCACCGCGTCGTGCTGTTCGGCGCGTCGGCGGACGCGTTGCGGCGGGCCGTTGCCTCCCACGAGTCGCTCGCCGAGGCGGCCAGGCCGCAACCGAGCATCGTCGCCTGCCCGGGCAGGACGTGGTGCAAGCGGGCGTTGACCGACACTCGCAAGCTCGCTCAGCGGCTCCAGGAACGGTGGACCGACCTGCCCGCCGGCGCGACCGTGTGCATCTCCGGCTGCCCGAACGGCTGCGCACACAGCGCGGTGGCCGACGTTGGCTTGATCGGGCGGGCCGTCTCCCGCAACGGCGATCGGTGCGAGGCCTACGACGTCCTAACTGGCGGCGGCATGGGACGCGACGAGCGACTGGCTACCCCCCTGCTCCGCGAGGCAACACCCGCCGACCTGGACAGACCGCCTCAACTGTCCTGACGCCGCCAGCTGTGGCAAGCTCTGGGCACTCGCCTCCCCGGGGGAGGCCGGCCGGGCCTTGTCAGTGCCGCCCGCGGCTGTACAATCGTCCCGTCGGCCCACCCGGCCGGCCTCGCCTACCGATTTGACGGGCGCGGCGAGAGTCTTATTCACCGTTCACCCGCACCGAGGTACGTGATGACCGCCGACAACACAGGGCCCGCCGGCGCCGCAGCCGAGCCGACCGCACGCGATTTCATCCGCCAGGCCGTCGCCGACGACCTGGCCGCCGGGCGATTCGACCACGTCCACACGCGCTTCCCGCCCGAGCCGAACGCCTACCTTCACATCGGCCACGCCAAGGCCGTCTGGATCGACTACGGCGTCGCGCTGGACTTCGGCGGCAAGTTCAACCTGCGGTTCGACGACACAAACCCCGCCAAGGAAGAGCAGGAATACGTCGACGCGATCATCGAGGACCTCCACTGGCTCGGCGCCGAGTGGGAAGACCGGCTGCTGTTCGCCAGCGACTACTTCGAGCAGATGTACCGCTGGGCCGAGCAGCTCATCTCGGCGGGCAATGCCTACGTCTGCGACCTGTCGGCCGAGGAGGTCAGCGCCTATCGCGGCACGCTGACCGAGCCGGGCAAGGCCAGCCCCTACCGCGACCGCGGCGCTGACGAGAACCTCGACCTGTTCCGGCGCATGCGGGCGGGCGAGTTCCCCGACGGCAGCCGCACGCTCCGGGCCAGGATAGACATGGCCAGCGGCAACCTGAACATGCGCGACCCGGTGATGTACCGCATCCTGCACGAGTCCCACCACCGCACGGGCGATAAGTGGTGCATCTACCCGATGTACGACTGGGCGCACGGGCTGGAGGACTCCATCGAGGGCATCACGCACTCGCTGTGCAGCCTGGAGTACGAGAACCACCGCCCCCTGTACGACTGGTTCCTGGATGCGCTCGGCATCTACCACCCGCGGCAGATCGAGTTCGCGCGGCTCAACATGACCTACACGGTGATGAGCAAGCGTCGGCTGATCGAGCTGGTGGCGGCGGGCGTCGTGGCCGGCTTCGACGACCCTCGCCTGCCGACGCTGGCCGGGCTGCGCCGCCGAGGCTACACGCCCGAGGCCATCCGCGAGTTCTGCCGGCGGATCGGCATCAACAAGTACGACAGCATCGTGGACGTCCAACTGCTGGAGCACTGCCTGCGCGACGACCTGAACCGCCGTTCGCCGCGCGTGATGGCTGTGCTTCGGCCGCTGAAGGTCGTCATCGACAATTATCCCGACGGCCAGAGCGAGCAGATCGAGGCCGTCAACAATCCCGAGGACGCCTCGGCCGGCACGCGGCAGGCGCCGTTCGGCAAGGTGCTCTACATCGAGCGGGACGACTTCATGGCCGAGCCGCCGAGGAAGTTCTTCCGCCTGGCGCCCGGGCGCGAGGTCCGCCTGCGGTACGCGTACTTCGTCACATGCGTCGGCGCGGACACCGACCCGGCCACCGGCGAAGTGACGTGTCTGCACTGCACGTACGACCCGGCCACCCGCGGCGGCGACGCGCCCGACGGGCGGAAGGTCAAGTCCACGCTGCACTGGGTCTCGGCCGAGCACGCACTGGTCGCGGAGGTGCGGCTGTACGATCACCTGTTCACGGCCGCCGACCCGCTGGACGTGCCCGAGGGGCAGGACTGGAAGGCCAGCATCAATCCCAACTCGCTGGAGGTGGTGTCCCCCGCCTACGTCGAGCCCTCCGTGGCGAAGGCGACGGCGGGCGAGCGGTACCAGTTCGAGCGGCTGGGCTACTTCTGCGTCGATACCGACTCGCGGCCGGGGAAGCTCGTCTTCAACCGCACCGTGACGCTCAAGGACACCTGGGCTAAGATCGCCAAGCGGCAGCAGGGCTAGAAAGCAGGGCGTGCGACTAGTTGCACGCGGGATACCTAGGAGGGCCCGCGTGCATCAAAGATGGACGCCCTACGGCTGTAACCTCCGCGGCGGTGCGGGCACAAAGCGCATGGAAATCCCGCGCCGGTCGTGTATGCTATGCGGCTTCAGGGTGTAAGGCGTGCAACTTCCCGCAGGCCCGCCTAAGGCGGGTTGCACGCGGAATTCGTCATCCGGGCAAATGAGTATGGCAACCGAGACTGTCACGGAAATATTGCGGGGCCGAACGCTGTGGATCCCGCGCATGTCCTATATCGGCGCGAGGCTGATGGCGGCCGCGTTCCGCTCCATCGGCATCGACGCCGCCGTCACGCCCGAAAGCGACGACCGCACGCTGGAGCTCGGCGCCCTGCACAGCAGCGGCGAGGAATGCTACCCGCAGAAGGTCACGCTCGGCGACTTCCTGCGGATCGTCAACTCGCCGGACTTCGACCCCAGCCGCACCGCCTTCTTCATGCCGACGGCTGAGGGCCCCTGCCGCTTCGGCCAGTACGGGCCGTACCTGCGGCAGGTGCTCCAGGAGCTGGGGCTGGCCGAGGTGCCGGTCCTCTCGCCGACCAGCAAGAACAGCTACGACGGCCTGGCCGACCACGCGCCGTACATGATCCGCCACCTGTGGTGGGGGCTGGTCTCGGCGGACATCCTGCACAAGATGCTGCTGAAGACCCGGCCTTACGAGACCGTCCCCGGCGCGGCCGACGAGGCGTACGAGAAGGCCATCGAGCTGGTGGAAAAGATAGTCGAGTCGCCGCGGCGCCCGTCGAAGCGCTTCGGCAGGATGGTTTCGGCGCTCTTCCAGGCGCGCGAGCTGTTCCGGGCCGTGCCCGCGAAATACACGAAGGACCGCCCGCTGATCGGCGTCGTCGGTGAGATATTCTGCCGGCTGAACACATTCAGCAATAACGAGGCCGTGCGCAGAATCGAGGCCCATGGCGGCGAGGCCTGGCTGAGCGACGTGACCGAGTGGATCTGGTACACCAACTGGTCGCAGAAGTACCTGCTCAAACGCGACGGGAAGACCATCTCGCTGTCGATGCTGGGCGCGCTGGTCAAGAACGCCGTCCAGCACCGCGACGAGAAGAAGCTGCTTGCCCCGTTCGCCGAGGAGTTCGTCGGCTACGAGGAGCCGCACGACATATACGAGGAGGTGCTCGAGCCGGGCTGGCCTTATCTGCCCGCGGACGGCGCGCTCGGCGAGATGGCCCTGTCGATCGGCAAGAGCGTGTACCTCCACGCCAAGGGCGTCGACGGCATAATCGACATCAGCCCGTTTTCGTGCATGAACGGGATCGTCTCCGAGGGCGTGTACCACTCGCTGTCGGCCGACCACGACGACATCCCGATCCGCAACTTCTACTTCGACGCGACCAGCTCCAACATGGACCGCGACCTGGATATTTTCATGGAGCTGGCCGATGGTTATCGCAAGCGGAAGAAGCAGGTCCGCCGCTGGCCCGCGTACTTCGGCGATTGACCCACAAGGACGCACACATGCCGTGCGGCACCGCCGCGAAGGGATGAACAAGCAGGCTTATCAACCGGAAGTCCGGCAGATGGCAGTTGACGGATCGATAGCTAGCAGCACAGCCAGACGCCGCGCCATAGTTGGCGACAGCGTCGGACATGTTGTCCGTCCGCAGCGCGACGACGCCTGGGGGCCGCTGGGCGAGGTTAGGCGTGAGCTTCGGCGGTTCACCGGCAGCTATGCCGCCTTGCCCGTCGATACGCAGGCCACCTGCCCCGCCTGCCGCCAGGTCACCCCTGCCACCTTCGAACGCCTGGGGCGGCAGATCGTGCTCACCTTTCGCTGTGACCGCTGCGGCCCGACGCGCCAGGTCCACCACGACGCGATCTGGACCGAAGATATCGCCGACCCCGCCGGCGGGCCGACACGCACGCTGACCGGCCAACGAATCCGCCCGCCCATCCGCCGACTGCCCAAGACCGTCGAGAGCCTCTGCCCCGACTGTGGGGCGATCGTGCTCGGCCGGCAGTTCGTCGAGGACGGCGCGGTGTTCGTCGAGAAGGCCTGTCCCGTCCACGGCTACTTCCGCGACTGCGTGAACTCCGACGCACTGCTGCACGCCAAGGCGAGCTGGTGGAGCTTCCCCGACCCGCCGGGGCTGGCCTCGCCGCACGTCCGCGGCAGCGGCAGTTGCCCGTCGGACTGCGGGCTGTGCGACCAGCACATCTCCTGCCCCTGCCTGGCGCAGATCGACCTCACCAACCGCTGCAACATGACCTGCCCGATCTGCTTCGCCAACGCCGGCGCGGCGGGCTACGTCTGCCAGCCGCCGTACGAGCAGGTCGTCCGCCAGTTGCAGGCCCTGCGCGACCTGCGCCCCACGCCCTGCACGGCCATCCAGTTCACCGGCGGCGAGCCGACGCTGCACCCGGACTTCCTGCGGATCGTCGTGACGGCGCGGGACATGGGCTTCTCGCACATTCAGCTCGCCACGAACGGGCTGACGCTGGCCGACCGGCAGTTCGCCGAGCAGTGCGCCGCGGCCGGGCTACACGTGCTGTATCTCCAGTTCGACGGCGTCGGCGAGGCCGCCTACAGCGAGATCCGCAACTACCCCGGCATCTGGGCGGCCAAGCTGGCCGTCATCGACAACTGCCGCGCGACCGGCATGAAGGTCTGCCTCGTGCCGACGGTCCTGAAGGGCGTCAACGACGACCAGGTCGGCGAGATTCTCCGCTTCGCGACGGCCAACATCGACGTGGTCAGCGCAATTAGCTTCCAGCCGGTGTCCATCTCCGGGCGAATCGACGCCGACCAGCGCGCGAAGATCCGCTACACGCTCGGCGATCTCGGGCATGACATCGCCGCCGCCTCGGGCGCCAGCGCCCTTCGCGACATGTTCCCGCTGACGATCGTCGTGCCCCTGTCGGAGATACTGGAGGCGCTGACGGGCAAGTCGAAGGTCCGGGCGAGCTGCCACCCGGATTGCGCGTTCGGGACGTACTTCCTCGTCTCGCCGGACGGGCGGGCGTATCCGTTCCCGCAGGTGATCAACGTGGAGGGCATGTTCACGGAGATGCACCGCATCGCCGCCCGCATCCGCCGCCGCGGGCGGGCCAACTGGCTGGACAAGTGGCGGACGATCAGGATGTTCAAGAGGCACTTCAACGCCGCCGCCGCGCCGGAGGGCCTGACCGTCGAGAGGTTCGTCCGCTCGCTCCAGGGCCTGGTGGACAAAACCCTAGGCCGGGGCGACGGCGAGAAGTCCACGTATAAGACGCTGCTGTGCGCGGGCATGCACTTCCAGGACCGCTACAACTACGACGTCGAGCGGGCCAAGCGGTGCGTGATCCTATACTCCACGCCGGCGGGCATCTTCCCGTTCTGCACGTACAATTGCGGGCCGGAGTATCGCCAGGCGGTCGAGAGCTGCTACGCGGCCGGCGCCCCGCCCCGCGGCGCCGAGCAGGCCGACGGGAGCGCGACGTCATGGGACTGACGCACAGTCGCTGCGGCGGGCCAGTCCGCTCGTACACCGCGCCGGCGAGTCACAGCACGGCCGCCGCCATCGGCAAGACCTACGACGAGCAGTTCCCGCCATCGACTGACCTGAACAAAAGCCCCAGCCGCCGGACCGACGGGACCATAAGCAGCGGCGAGTATGTCAGGCGCCTCGCCAATGCCGGCGACAACTCCGCCCGGCCGCTGCAGATCGACTTCCACCACCCGCTGGAGCGACTGGCCGGCAACGCAATAGGCCGCTGGCTGCTGGGCATGCTGTCGGCCGAGGGCAGCGACGGGCGGACGCCGCTGGAGCGGATCATATCCACCTACCGCAGCGACGACTGCGCCGCCGTCCAGCGCGTGAAGTATTGGCCGATCCACCGCGTCCTCGACTGGCTGAGGGGCGGCGCGGACGTCGCGGCCTTCCGTAAGCGCCTGGCTGAGGACACGGCCACGCTGCGGGGCATCGTGATCGTCGCCCGCTCGATCGCCCGTTACGGGCTGACCGTCCCGCAGCGGTTCGCCGCACCGCTGTTCGCCGTGTGGAACTTCACCAACCGCTGCAACCTGGCGTGCAGCCACTGCTACCAGGACAGCGACCGCTCGGCCATCGACGGCGAACTGCCCCTAGCAGACAAGCTCGAGCTCGTCGATCAGATGGGCCAAGCGTACATGCCCATGCTGGCGCTGTCCGGCGGCGAGCCGACCGTCAGCGGCGATCTGATCCCGGTCATCGAGCGGGCCCGGCGGTACGGCATGCACGTCACGATCGCCACGAACGGCACGACGATGACGGCGGACCTGGCCCGGCGGCTGGCCGAGGCTGGGCTGCGCTACGTGGAGATCTCGCTCGATAGCGTCCGCGCCGACCGCCACGACGCATTCCGCGGCCAGAGCGGCATGTGGGCCCGCGCGGTCGCCGGCGCCAAAACGGTCGTCGCCACGCCGGGCCTGCGGCTGGGGATCGCCATGTGCGTCCACGCCGGCAACATCGACGAGGTGGGCGACATGATCGCCCTGGCCGAGCACCTGGGCGCGGGCTGCTTCGCGCACTTCAACTTCATCCCGGTCGGCCGGGGGTTGAGGATGGTCCGTGGCGACATCTCTCCCGCCCAGCGCGAGCGGCTGCTGGCGACGCTGAACGCGAAGATGCAGGCCGGCGGGATCGGCGTGATATCAACCGCCCCGCAGCTTGGGCGCGTGTGCCTGGCCGGGGCGGCTGTCGACGGCGGGCGGGTGACATGCTCGCACGCCGGCAGCGGCAGCGGCGCGAAGGCCCGCGTGGTGGCCAAGTATCTCGGCGGCTGCGGAGCGGGGCGGACCTACGTGTGCATCCAGCCAAACGGCGACGTGACCCCCTGCGTCTACCTGCCCCACCGCGTAATGGGCAACGTCCGCTCAGCCGGCCTGATCGACATCTTCCAACAGAACTCCTTCGCCGAGATCCTCAACGACCGCACGCGGCGGACCGGCCACTGCGAGGTGTGCGCGTTTCGCAGCTACTGCGGCGGCTGCCGCGCCCGGGCGGACGCCTACTTCGGCCAACTGCACGCCGGCGACCCCGGGTGCATCTTCAACGACAGGCACTGGGGCAAACTGGTGGCCGAAGGGGTAGTGGACGCGGCGGACGCCCCAGCCGAGGCCCCCCAACACGCAGAGGCCGCGACCTAGACCGCGGCGGCTGCGACGCTCACGGCATCTCGAAGCCGTGGCCGGGCGAGCGGACCGTCATCACCGGGCAAGGGCTCTTGCGGACGACCTTGTCGGCGACCGAGCCCATCAGCACCTGCCGCAGCGCGGTCCGCCCGTGCGTGCCCATGACGATCAGCTCGACGCCCTGCTCGCGGGCGTAGCTGATGATCTCCAGGAACGGTCGCCCCCGCCGGATCACGTTGACGGACTTGACCTCGCCGGTGAGGTGGGCCCTGGTGAAGTCGCTCAGTTTCCGCTCGCCGGCGGCCAGCATCTCCTCGATCGGCGGGCCGACCGGCACGGAGGGCATCTCCGTCATCAGCCAGACCTGTTGGAGCGAGTCGTCGACGACGTGCAGGCAGTGCAGCTCGGCGCCGAACTTGACGGCGAACTGCTCGGCGTAGCGCATCGCGCGGATCGACAGGTCGGAGAAATCCGTCGGATAGAGGATCTTGGATATCGTGATTTCGCCGTCGGCCATTGGTCGGCCCTCACAACTCCCACGGCTCAAGTGTGGCCTTCAGGGCCTTGGGCAGGGAGAAGACCTCGTGGCATATGATCGCCTGCCGCAGGTCGGCCCGTGAGTCGAGCTTCACACTTTTGGCGGGTTCGGCCATCGCAGACAGCCCACCTGTGTGCTCCATGGC
>CAYUYH010000066.1:0-12071 GCA_964449175.1 uncultured Planctomycetaceae bacterium | reverse complement strand
CACGACGGCAGCTCCGCCCACGCCGCCCAGGCGTTCGGCACGCTGATGCGCGTCACCGGCGCCGCCGCCACGATCGACGAGAGAACCAAGGAACTGATCAACTTCACCCTCGCCGTCGCGCTGCGGTGCGGGCCGTGCTTCAAGTCGCACTTCACCAAGGCGCTCGGCATGGGCTTCACCCGCGAGCAGCTCGACGAGGCCGCCTGGTGCGCCGTAGCCATGGGCGGCGCGGTGGTGAAGATGTTCTACCAAGCGGCGATGGAAGACAGCTCCGCCGGGGGGTCTAGGGGGTGCTGTCCGTAGGCTCGGCCTCGCCGCTCAGCACGGTCGATACTCGAATCGCCCCGCACACGGTGCACTCGGTGCAGCGGATGCAACGGCTGGAGTTTATGTCTGTCTCCACCTTGACGCCGGCCGGGCATCGCGAGCGGCAAAGGTTGCACTCGGTGCAGCCAACCGGGTCGAACCGCATGTGCAGCAAGCTACCGCGATTGAACAGCGACAGAAACCCACCCAGCGGGCACAGCGCCGTGCACCACGGCCTGAACGAGAAGATCGCCGCCACAACCAGCCCGCCGAGGATGGCGAACTTCCACCAGCTCATCCATGCGATCGGCTCGCCGGCGACGGCCTGGCCTATCATGTGCGGCACGCCCGCCTCGAGCGCCCCGGCCGGACAGACCCGGCAGATGAAGAGCACGTGTCCCTCGCCCCAGAAGTACGGCACGGCCACCACCAGCGCCGCCAGCACGACGTATCGGCCGTAGCCCATCCACGCGGGGATGCGGAGCTTGCGCGCGGGGATCTTCGCCAGCAGGTCTTGCAGGAACCCGAACGGGCACGCCCAGCCGCAGACGAACGAGCCGACCAACGCGCCGACCGTAACGACGACCCCCAGCACCAGCACCGGCCAGATGTGCAGCGCCGCGAACTGGGCCGCCAGCCCCACCGGACACGCGAATGACGCCAGCGGGCAGGCGTAGCAGTGGAACACGCAGCCCGGCACCGAGTTCAGGCGCAGGCCGAACGGCCCCAGCCAGACGGCCAGGAACGCGGTCTGCACCCACGGGCGGATGCGCGGCAGACGTCGCCGGGCGGCTGCGGGCTTGGGGGCGGGCTTTCGGTTGGCGTTGGCCATGTCACGCATGACCGGCGGTCATTCCACTCAGGTAGGGCAGGCTTGGGGCGGCTTCTCGACTCGCTTGATCGCGCCGCCTGGCCGCTCGCCGACCGGCTCGGCGCCGCCGGCGGCTTGCTCGGCCCTGGCCACGCCGGCGTGCGTGACCAGCTCGACCAGCTCCCACTCGGCGATGCGCTCGTCGCCGGCCAGCGGGTGCGTCCGCAGCAGCCCCCACGCCAGCAGCGCCACCCCGGCGATGACCGCGAGTGCCGCGACCAGTCGCGCGACCCGGCCCGTCCGTCGGCCGAGCCGGTCGATCGGCGGCTGCGGAATGAACTTGCCCTTGCCTGCCATACGTGACCCTGCGCAGGCCGGCGTGCCTGCTTATTGCCAATCGGTCGTCGCCGGCCACGGAGGTGAATGGGAATCGAACCCACCCGGGACTTTGTTGAGCCCCACACTGGTTTTGAAGACCAGGAGCGCCACCAGGCCGCCTGTCACCTCCGACGGTGCAGATGATTCTACCCCCGCTGCGCCGCGCGGACAAGGCCGCCGCGCGCGGTGGCTACTCCGTCTCGAAACGATAGCCGATCTGGCGAACGGTCCTGATCCACCGCGGGCGGGCGGGGTCGTCCTCGATCTTGCCGCGGAGCGTGTTCACGCAGCGGTCCACGCTGCGCGACGTAACGAAGACGTTGAGCCCCCAGACGTTCCGCAGTATCTCATCGCGCGTCAGCGCCCGCCCCGCGCGCCGGCAGAACAGCTCCAGCAGGGCGAACTCCTTCGCCGTCAGCGGCACGTCCTGCCCGCAGCGGCTGAGCCTATGGCTGGCGATGTCCAGCCTCCAGTCGCCGAACTCGACAACCGTCTCGCGGTCCGTGCGGCGGCGGCGAAGCAGCGCGCGGGCCCTGGCCAGAAGCTCCTTGATGCTGAACGGCTTGGTCACGTAGTCGTCGGCGCCGAGGTTCAGCCCCAGCACGACGTCGCTTTCCTGCCCCTTGGCCGTCAGCATGATGATGGGCATGGCCAAGCCTTCGCTGCGGAGCAGGCGGCATATCTCATAGCCGTTCACGCCCGGCAGCATGATGTCCAGGATGATCAGGTCCGGCTTGTTGTCGCAGGCAAGCTCCAGCCCGCGCTCCCCGTCGGCAGCCGTCAGGACCTTGTAGCCCTCGAACTTGAAGTTGTCCTTCAACCCCCGCAGCATCGTGGAGTCGTCCTCGACGATGAGGACCGTTTCGGTTGGCGCGTCGCTAGTCATTGTCGTCTGCCTGCCTCTCGTCGCCGGCCGGGATGCCGGGCAGCAGCACGGTGAACGTGCTTCCCTGGCCCGGGCGGCTGGATACGCCGACCATGCCGCCGTGGGCGTCGACTACGAATTTGACTATGCTCAGCCCCAGTCCGCAACCCCCGACCGACCGCGACAGGCTGCTATCGACCTGGTAGAAGCGATGGAACACCCGCCGCTGCGCCCCGCGCGACAGGCCAATGCCGTTGTCCGAGACCGCCAAGCACAGCCGCCCGTCGCGCGGGAGAGCCCGCAAGGTGATGTGCCTGGGGGCCTTGGAGTACTTGTAGGCGTTGTCTAGAAGGTTCAGCAGCACGGTCGTGAGGCCGTCTCGGTCGCCGAAAACAGACGGGCAATCGTCGGCCACCTCCACCGTGAACTCGCACGGCGGCTGAGTGATGCGATCCGGCAGCGCCCGCACGACGGCGTCGACCAGCTCGGCCGCCGTCAGCTCACCAAAGACGAACGCCCGCCTGTTGCGCTCCATCCGCGAGAAGTTCAGGAAGTTGTCGATCAGCCGGGTCAGCCGCTCGTTCTCCTTGGCGATCAGCGTGAGATACTCGTCGGCCTGCTGCTGCCCGCCGTAGCGCCGCTCCAGCAGCGTGTCTATCAGCAGGCGCATGGACGCAAGCGGCGTCTTCAGCTCGTGGGAGACGGTGGCTATCAGGTCATTCTTCAGCCGCGTCAGGCGAACCTGCCGGCTGACGTGATAGGTCAGTCCGACGGCCAGCGCCGCCACCAGCGCGATGCCGGCGGCGGCGGTGTACAAGTACACGGCCTTGCGGCGCTGGGCGGCGGCGGCGAAGGGATCGTCGCCAATGAGCCTGACCTGGAGCGTCCAGCCTGGCAGTGCCTCCCCGGCCGGGATGGACAGGAACGCCGAAGCGTCTCCTTGGCCCGGCGGATACGCGCCGAGATGCATGTCCGTGGCCTGCTCGCCTTCGACGGCGGCGGCCAAATCCGCCAGCAGCCTCTGATGGTTGAACAGGCCGACGATCTCGCCGCCCGGCCCGGCGATCTGCCAGACGCCCGGCAGCGACGTCGGCGACATCCGCGCGGGTCGAGCGGCCGGCTGGGGCTGGCTGAGGTAGTCAGCCGCGAGGGCCTCGGCGTCTCTGGTGGCAAGTGGCGCCGCGGACGGGTCAAGCTCGGCCAGGGCGCCCATAAGGAACCGCCGCTGGCTCGGCTGCATTGCCGGCTCGCCGTAGTCGTTCAGGCGGGCCCGCAGGTCCGCCGCGAGGGCGCGGAACCGCTCGTCGTCGGTCCGCGCGATCAGTTGCATGGCGAACAGGGCGGCGCCGGGGGTGACGAGTCGGCCCTGGTCGCCCCTGGCCGCACGGAGATCCTCGCTGCCGGCCAGCTCGACGAGCAGCGCGACGGCCCGGTCCCGCTGGCCGGCCTTGGCCAGGCAGCGCGCCTCGGCCAGCGTCGCCTGCGCCTGCTGGTCGATGTGTGCGGCATTGGCGGTTATCCAGTGATACAGCTCCGCAGCCTGGGCGGCGCCGTCGGGCTCGTGCTCCATCGCCTGGGCCCGTTGCCAGGCGGGCGGACGCTCGATTGCCGCTGCGGCGGGCGGCTCCCGCGAAGGGTACAGCAGCCGGCCGCCCGAGTCGCGAACAATCACAGCGTCGGCCACGTCCGACGAGACCATCCGGTGGAATGTCTCCGCCGGCGAGCGGTCCGCCGCCGCGACGAGCCCGTCGGCCTTGGCCGAGCAATACGTCTGAACGGCGGCGGCGGCGTCTTCGGCGTCCTTGCCGTATGCATCCGCCAGAAGCTGCCGCGTGGCAAGCGAGACGTTCTGCATGGCCGCGTGCATGAACCACAGCATGCACCCCGACGGCACGAGCACCGTCGCCAGCAAAACAGCCAGCACAGGCCACAGCCTCACGCCGCGGCCCGTGCTGCTGCTTGATTGTCTTTCGGCAGGTTTCATGTCCACATCAGCCTACTCGACCACCCCGTCGTCCGTCACTGCCTCCTATTCAGGCGCGACGGGCGACGGCTCAGGGGCGGCAGGGACAGCACTGGGCTGCTCGCCGAACTGGGTCAGTCGCTGCTTGGCCTCGTCCATGGGCAGGCTGTCCAGGTCAACCACTCGCCACGCGCCGTCATCCTTCATGCGGAGGTGGACCACCAGTGCACGCGTCGGCGCGGGGTCGTCGGTGGCCGTGGCCAGGACTAGCCCCTCGTTGCCGACGCGCCGCATCAGGTCGTCGCGGGTGTTGAAGGCCGTCAGGTCGTGCGTCTGGCGAATGCCGGCGACCTTCGCCTCCGCCGGCGAGCCGGGCATGATCAGCTCCGTGATGTGGATATCCTTGCCCTTCGCCAACGCGCCGACGAACTTGCGTGCGGTCCTGAGGAGCATCTTCGGCCTGGCCGGCGTGGCAGCCCTGGCGAACCGAGATTCGATCTCCTGGCCAAACCGCATGGCCAGGGGGAAGACGTCCGCCATCGGCGGGATGTTGGCGATCTCAAACCTGGCCGTGATGGCGTTCGGCTGCTCGGTCGTCTCCAGGCGGATAGACATGTCGTCCAGTGCAGCCGCCAGTTGCTCGCCGATTGGCTTGCCTTCCGAATCCGTTTCGCTCTGATCACGCCCGACGACGGCCGCGTCGAGCCAGCGGACCAGTCCGCCGGCACTGACCAGCACGAGCTTGCTCTTGCCGCCTGCCTCGTGGAGGGCTTGGCTGAGCGGGCCGGTGGCGGGGGCATTGTCGCCCGAAGCCAACCCCGCCAGCGACGCGTCGATCACCTCCGGCAGCAAGGCCACCACCGTCGTGTCGCCTTCCTGCGCCAGGTGCACCGCCAGCTCGTCGCGGCCCTGTGTGCCTAGGACGTACCTGCGCCTGCCCGTCCGGTCCTGCTCGACGGCCTCGCCACGCTCAGCGGCCGCGGCGCGGTGTGGGATCGACAGCAGCGCGTCCAGCACGGCCAGCGTGTGCGCCGGACTGCGCGACTTAATGGCCACTCCCAGCGCCGGCAGCGGCGGCGCTTCCCTGTAGAGCGGGTGTGCCATCACGGCCTCGCTCGGCGGCATCAGGAACACGGTGATCTGCTGGATGTTGCTGAACAGCTCGCGCCCCAGATCCAGGCCCGTCACGCGGTCGATGGCCTGAGCCCCGACAGCCGCTATTGCCCCCGCGGCGGGGTCGTTGGGACCGAGCAGCGCGACAGCCGCCACGCCCACCGCGTTGGCAGGCACGGCCGCGAAGGCTGTCTGGTCCAGCGGCGGCGTGCGGGCCATATCAAGGACAACAGAGTGATGGCCCTGGCGGTACGCCAGGTTCGCCTCGGCGACCAGGCTGGTCTCGCTGAGGCGCAGCCGGGCGACTGCACCCTCCATGTTCTCGAAGTCCATGAACGAGTTAGCCATCCTCATCCCGAACATGTCCTGTGGCGGGACGAGCTCTTGGGCGAGCGCATAGGCCTTGGCGGGGTTGCCCCAGACGGTCAAGACGTCGCCCTTTCGCCCGGCGGCCGGGGCGAACCGCGCGAAGGAGGCGTTCTCGGTGAGCAGACTGGGCTGGGGCTCGTGGAGCTTGTACTGACCGACGGACCACGCCAGGCGGTCCGGCGGCATGGCCACGATGAACACGTCCTCGTCGAACGCGCAGGCCACCTGCCGCTCAATCACGACCGCCTGCATATCGTGGACTGGCTCCATGGGTTGGCCGGCGCCGAGCACGGCCGCGGTGAGCAGGCCGCGGACCGCGTCGCTCTCGCCGGGCCTCAGGACCGCCACGAAAGACGGCTGACCGTTCGGACCGATGCCCGTGATGCCCACGGCCATCGAGCGGAGCTTCTTCAGCTCCTTGAGCATGCTCGGATTCAGCAGCGCGCCGACCATATGCATGGGCGTCCGGGCCGACTGCTGCGAGCCGTTGGCGGGCTGCGTCGCGGCGCCGCCCCCGCCCATCATTCCCAGCGGGTTGGCCAGCGGCGTGCCCTTTAGCATATTCAGGATCTTCTCCAGTTGCCTGCCGGGCGAGCCGATCTCGGCGTACATCAGAGTGTCGGGCGGCATCAGCGAGGCCGGATCGAAGTCCAGCAGCGACTCCAGCAGCGGGCGGGCCTTGTCGGCCAGGTCTTCAAGGTCGCCATACTTGCTCAGTAGCGCCTTGAAGGCGGCGCGGGCCTCGGTGTCCTGCTTCAACTTCATGTGGCAGTTCGCCAGCCGGAACTGAGCTTCGGCGGCATCGCGGCGGTCGGCCTCGGCGTCCGAGATCACTTGCTCGTAGATCCCGATCGCCGACGACGGATCGCCGAGCGTCTCCTCGGTGTAGATGCCCTTTTCCAGCAGCACCGAGGGCGTCTCCGCTCTCGCTGCCGGCACGACGGCCAGCAGGACTGCCAGCCCCACAGCGATTGTGATTGTGCCGTGTTTCATGGTCGCTTCCTTTCCATTGCTCAAATGTACTCGCTCAAGTGCAGTTACCCAAGGGCCCATCTGGCCCTTGAGCCACAGGTAGGGTAGACGGCGAATGTCACCGATCTGTCACCAAGCCGGCAGATTTCTCGCCAATCCGGGCGGCCAACGCGGCGACAGTAGCCGCACCGCGGCCGTTGCCCGCTCTCGCAGGACGGCAGGTGAGAGGCATGCCGCCGTCAACCTCGCGGCCGGTCAGGTGACGGCTGAGGAAGTCCTCAGTCTCTCTGATCATCCGCTCACGCATGTCGGCCAGTTCTTTCTCGCGCATGGCCTGACTCCTTCTTATCGCCCCTCGCGGGGCTGGGTCCGTCTGTTTGCTGATCTCAAACTGCGCCGGCCGTCGACGGGACGGCCAAGAGAGCAGCAAACGGTTGGTGCCTTCGGTCATGATCAACCCATCTCGCATGGTCGCTTCGTTTCGGTTTTCAAAACGTCCGCGATGCAGCGTCGCCCGAGGTTCAATCCGCCCTCGGACACTGGGTATGATCGCAGGCCCCCGTTACCGGTCTGTCACCGGCTCGCGAGATTCCCGCCAATTTGATGTGGCCGCTGGAGCGGTGATTGCGCCTGCTCCGCGGCAGCTAACCGCTTGTCTGATCAGCGAGATCGGACGTGCACTGCGGGCAGCGCTTGGCTTGCAGGGGTATGGCCGAGCAGCACATAGGGCACTGCTTCGTCGTGGGCGCCGCCGGCGCGGGAGCCGGTTCGGTCGCCGCGGCCATCAGCGGCTTGATCACCTTCGCCACCACGATGAAGATGATCGCCGCGACTACAAGAAAGTTGACCAGCTCACCGGCGAACTTGCCCACCTGAAGCCTGCCGACCGTCCAGGCGGTGTAGCCTTCAGTCTCGGCGGATAAGTAGCTGACGGCGGGCATGATGATGTTCTCCACCGCGGACTTGACGACCGTGTTGAAGGCGGTCCCGATCACGATGCCCACGGCGAGGTCGATCACGTTGCCCTTGAACGCGAAGAGCCTGAACTCGCCGAACAATGAGCGAAATCTCTTGAGTGTCATCTGACGATCTCCTTATCAGCGGAGGTTGCCTGTGTTCTGACCGCGGATTGTTGCCGCCTGGCGAGGGGCCTGCAAGCACGGATGTGCGGAAGAGTCGCGCCGCGGCGCGGCAGAGGAGGGCGGCGACGGTCAGTATTCCCACATGTCGCGCCAGAAGCGCGCCGCTGTTTCGCGGAACGAGCCGCGGCGGAAGCCGGTCACCATCTCGGTGTGCGGCGACGGGTCGTCTTCGCCGGCGAACGTGACCCGCAGGCGCCACAGCGAATCAACCGCCCCCGGGCTTGGCCCGTAGCGCATGTCGTGCAGCTCGACGACGTGCAAGCCGTCGCGCCGGTCGTAGGCGGTGCGAATCCGCCCCTGCGCGAACCAGCGGAACGTTCGCCCGGCCTCCAGTTGCTCGGCCCGCGCGACGTATTCGTTGGACACCTGCGGCGCGAAGTTCGGCCGGCCTGGGCGGTCCGACAGCATGTGCTGTCGCGAGACCTGCCAGCCGCGGTCGGTGCGGATGACCGCCCGCCACAGCAGTATCGAGCCGATGGTTGGGTAGGCGTCGGCCCGGACGATCCTGCCCTCCCCGGCGACCGCCAGGGCCCGCCGGATGGCCACGCCGCGCATCACCCGCCCCGCGCCGATGTAGCCGACGAACAGGGCGAAGCCCGCCCACGCGACCGCCAGCGTCGCCTTGCGGGCGCCGCCGCGAGAAGCCTTGCGGACGATGAAGCCCACCAGCAGCGTGACGATCAGCAGCGGCGTGAGGAAGATGTCGACGATCGGGATCGCGTCGAGGCTGAAGCGGGCGTTGGTGATCGGCGCGAGCAACTGCGTGCCGTAGCTGGTGCACCAGTCCAGCAGCGGGTGGACCAGCGCCGCGACGAGCACGCAGAGATACATCCACCCGAACGGAGCAGCCGACCGCGCGGGTCGGCCCGCGTTGGAGTTATCGTCGGCCGGTCGCCTGGAGTTGGCCCATCGCCGCCGCAGCCACCACCAGACGGCCGCGATAGGCAGGGCCAACAGCGGCGCGACCAGCAGCGAGTGGCTGAGCCCGCGGTGGACGGTGATGCGGGCCAGGTCGTCCACCTCCGTCGACGTCAGCGACATCAGCGGCACGGCCAGCGTGTCCAGGTCCGGCAGCAGCGACGTCGCCGCGGCGACCCACGTGGCGTCGCGCCCGATCCGCTGGCGGAAGCCTAGTTGGGCGGTGACGGCCCCCAGCAACACATGGCTTGGCGTGTCCATCTACACCATTGTATCGGCCAAATGAGCGCAGCGGGACTGGATGGCCCGACTAGCTTGCCGGAGCGGCGGCCCACAGGGCGCGGCGGAGCTCCTGCTCCGCCGCGAAAGACTGACGGGCCACACGCGGTGGAGCAGGAGCTCCACCGCGCCAAGATGATAGATCCACCGCGCCGAGATGCTGTCAGCCGGCCGCCGGCGGCAGCGGGGCGGTCAGGCGGCCTACGCAAGAGCCGCGGGCGATCTCCCGCCCGTCGACCATGACGGACAGGCCCTTGCCTCGGCCGTAGCGGCTGCCCTCGCGGTCCCACAGGATCGTCAGCCGCCGGCCGTGATAACGCACGTCATCCAGACAGAAGTAGTCCCACTCAGCTGGGAATAGCGGGTTGACCTCGACGGTCTCGTCGGTCCGCGGCCGCAGGCCGGCCAGGCCGCTGATCACCAGGTTGCAGTACGTCGAGTGGTTGTAGTCCTTGCCGCGCTCGCAGAAGCTCGCCGCCTTCGCCCTCTTCCGCTTCCGCGCCAGCCACTCGCCGGTGAACGGGTGGAGGTTCTCGTCGATCCAGCACACCACGCTGCCGTCGTCGCGTCGCAGGTGGTGGCTGGCGGCATAGGTCTTCAGCGCGGCGAGGTAGTCCGCCGGCGTCATTACTTCCTGCGTGTAGTCGTTCAGAAGGTTCGCCAGGGCGGTCAGCGTGATCGACGTGGAGAACGGCCAACTTGGCCCGTTCCACTGGCAGTCGTCCCCGCCGGCCTCCATCACGGTGAAGCCCGGATGCCGCCGCTCCGCCGTCGTCGGCCCGAACGGCGCCGCGAAACCATCCTCGTCGACGAGCTGCCGCCAGGCGGCCTCGTAGCCGTCGTCCGGCAGGCCCATGAACCACGGCGTGTAGCCGATCTGCTCGCGCACGTCGGCCAGGCCGCCCCCGGCCAGCCGGGCCTTGAAGAACTCCGCCGCCTGATCCCACAACTCCGTCTGCACCAGCTCTTTCAGCCGGTCTGCCTTGTCGGTGAACTCCCTCGCGACGTCCGACCGCCCCGCCCACGACGCGATCGTCGCCAGCGCGCGGGCGTTGCCGTACATGTAGCTGTTGATGGTCGGCCGGGCGTTCCGATCCCTCCGCGAGCCGCTGACCGACTCCTCCATCCCATCTCGCACGTCGAACTGCCAGAAGAGCCCATCCTCGCCCAATCGCTCGGCCTCCCAAGCGCGGTAGTCGGCCACCAGGTCATCGAGTATCCCCGTCAGGAACCCGCGGTCGCCGTTGACCATGCATCGACCGAGCAGCGCGTGCGCCAGCCAACTGCTGTACTTGTGCAGGTGCGGCTGCGGGCCGCCCTCGTGCCCGCGGAGCCAGAACACCACGTCCTCGTCCAGGTAGCGGCGGTCTCGCAGCCAGCGGCCCTCGTCGATGTGATGGTTCAGCGAGCAGCTTACCGTGTTGTGAACGCCGGCGTGCTTGACCGGCGCGAGGAACTCCGTGATCACCAGCCCATCCGGCGTCGAGCGGATGTGCTTGCGGAACGTCCACCAGCGGAAGTAGTAGATCTGCTCGATGTCGCGGTCCGGGCAGTCCAGCAGGGGGATGTTGGCCGCGAGGAAATCCCACGCCGCCGCGTTGGGGATGTGCTGGACGTACAGCTCCTCGTCGCCGGCGTTGAACTGCTCGATGTAGTGGCGGAAGTCGTCGGCCTTCAGCACGGCGGGGCGGGGTTCGGGCGGCGTGTGTGCCATCACTTTCCCTCAGCCGGCATCGGCGCCCGCAGCCACGCCAGGTTGAACTCATAGTGGTGGACGCTGCTGATCAGGTGGATGATTCCGTCGGGCGTCTGGCAGGCGGCGAGGTAGCCCATCGGCTCGCCGTGGCAGGCGTCCATGGTGAAGATTCTGCTGCCGTCGGGGCGGTTGCCGTCGGTCGTGGGCATCTGCCGCGGCGGGCCTGCTGGCGTGACGAGCTTGCGGATCGGCCAGGTCGCGCCGTCATCGAACGACACGGCCGCGAACATCCCGAAGACCTTCCGCCTCTTGCCCGCGGCGTCGGTGATGATCATACCGTTGGCGTGCGGCGTCTTGCGGTCGTCGGTGAAGGCGACGTACAGCAGCGCCCCCTCGGCCAGCCGCTTCAGCACCCCGCGCTGGCCCCCGCTGAGCGGCGGGAACTCGCTTGCCTTGTGCGTCCAGGTGTGGCCCATGTCCTGGGAGATGCTGATGGGTGCGCGGCCGTCGATGTTCTTCCCGCGTCCGATGGCAAACAGCCGCCTGTCGGCCAACTGCACCGCGCCGGCGTGGATGCCGGTGATCCGCGACTGCTCGCCGCGAGCATCCCACGTGACGCCGCGATCGCCGCTGAGGTATATCCGCCCGCTGTCGGCGACGATCACGATCGCCCCGTCGCTGGTGGCGAAGACCGGCTCGGACATCTGGTGCTCTTCGTCGTGCTCCGGGCCGATCAGCTCCGCGGGCGACCACGTCGCGCCGCTGTCGTCGCTGGTACGCATCACCAGCGCCAGGCGGCGGTAGCCGCCGTCGGCTGACAGACCGTTGAAGTGGTACAGCCTCTCGCGCCCGTCCCACCACATCGCCGGGGCATGGTTGTTGCGGCAGGGCGCGCCCCAGAACGCCTCGGCCGGCTCCCACTCGTCGCTGCCGAGTCGCAGGCGGGCGGCGGCCAGCGTCAGCTCCCGGCCCTTCTCGGCGCGTGTGGTATACCAGATGGCCAGCATGTCGCCGTTTGGGCAAGCCGCGATGGCGGGGTCGTGGTTGTGATAGGAGTACAGCGGGCCGTTCGAGCGGGGCGGGATCTTCACGTACTCGCGCGGGCCGGCGAAATACGACTTGGACATATCCGCCCGGGCGGGCCAGTCGTGGCGATGTTGGCTGACGTCGCGGGCCCACCGCCGCGGGCGCGTCGCCGGCAGCGGGGCGGTCGCGGGCATCACGGCCTGGACTAGGCGGAAGCCGATCAGGTTGTTCCG
>CAYUYH010000065.1:0-12118 GCA_964449175.1 uncultured Planctomycetaceae bacterium | reverse complement strand
GGCCTGAAGCTGCGGGCCGAGGCGCGCGACAAGACCGGCCTGGCGGTAGTTACGGAAGTAACCGGCCTGGAGTCGCTGGAGCCTGTGGCCGAGTACGCCGACGTGCTCCAGATCGGCGCCCGCAACATGCAGCACTACCCGCTGCTGGAGGCCGTCGGCAAGGCCGGCAAGCCCGTGCTGCTGAAGCGCGGCATGAGCGCGACGCTGGAGGAGTGGCTGCTGGCGGCCGAGTACGTCATCAACTCCGGCAACGAGCAGGTGATCCTGTGCGAGCGGGGCATCCGCACGTTCGAGGACTACGTCCGCAACACGCTGCCGCTGGCGTCGGTCGCGGAGCTGAACGACAAGACGCACCTGCCGGTGCTGGTGGACCCGTCGCACGGCACGGGCCACGCGCATCTCGTGCCGGCCATGTGCCGCGCGGCGGTGGCCGCGGGGGCAGACGGGCTGCTGGTCGAGGCGCACATCGACCCCGAGCACGCGCTGTCCGACGGGGCGCAGTCGATCACGCCGGCTGCCCTGGGCGGCCTGATGCCGTCGCTCAAGCGCATCGCCCAGGCCATCGGACGAGATGTGTAGGAACGAGCCAGTGACTGACGAGGCACAACCTGTCGCGCCGCCGGCGAAGGTCGTGGAGTGGATCGGCGACGCGAGGCGCGGGCACCTGCGCCTGCTGGACCAGACCGCGCTGCCCGGCGAGGAGCGTTACGTCGACTGCCGCGACACGCAGGCCGTCTGGGGAGCGATACGCCGGCTGGTCGTCCGCGGCGCCCCGGCCATCGGCGTAGCTGCCGGGTACGGCATGGTGATCGCCGCCCAGTGGCTGCCCGACGGGCCGGACTTCTACACCGGCCTGGAGGCCGCGGTGGAGTACCTGGGCGGCTCGCGCCCGACGGCGGTGAACCTGGCCTGGGCCGCCAGACGCGTCCTCGACCGCGCCCAGCGGACCATCAGCGGCCAGACCGATTACGTCCGCCAGGCCATGCTCGAAGAGGCCCGCGACATCCACGCCGAGGATTCGGCGATGTGCCTGGCGATCGGGCGCCAGGCCGTAGAGCTGGTCGGCAAGTGCAGCGGCGTGATGACGCACTGCAACGCCGGGGCGCTCGCCACCGCCGGCATCGGCACGGCCACAGCGGGCATATACCTCGCCCACGCCGCCGGGGCGAAGTTCACCGTCTACTGCAACGAGACCCGCCCGCTGCTCCAGGGCAGCCGACTGACCGCCTGGGAGCTGATGCGGGCCGGCGTCGATACCGTGCTGATCACCGACAACATGGCCGCGACGGTCATGCGCGACGGCCGGGTGCAGATGGTCATCACCGGGGCCGACCGAATCGCCGCAAACGGCGACGTGGCCAACAAGATCGGCACCTACGGCCTGGCCGTGCTCGCCAGACGCCACGAGATACCGTTCTACGTGGCCGCCCCCTACAGCACCTTCGACATGGACCTGGCCGGCGGGGCGGACATCCCCATCGAGCAGCGCGACGGCGAGGAGATCACCTCGGCGTTCGGGCGGCGGACCGCCCCCGAGGGCGTCAAGACCTACTGCCCGGCCTTCGACGTGACGCCGGCCGAGCTGGTGACGGCCATCATCACCGACCGCGGGATCATCGCCCCCGTAACGCCCGCCAGCGTCGCCGCGGCGCTGAATTCCCGCGCCGAGCAGAAGTAAATGTTGACGAGTCCGCAAGTCCCGCTTATGATGATCCAATCAGGCGCTTTCCAGCCAAGGGGAAGAGATGGGCTGAGCAAGCCCTGAAACAAGAGAATACCGCGCCGGGAGGCAACCGTAGCAAGGGGCTGCGGCTCTGCTGGCTTGGACCCGTCGCTATACCACTTTTTCCTGGGAGACCTCCCATGATCAAGCAGCGTCTCTTTACGCCTGGTCCGACGGACGTTCCGCCGGAAGTATTGAATGAGATGGCCAAGCCGATCTTTCACCACCGCACCGACCGGTTCAAGCAGATGTTCGGCAAGGTCAACGAGGGCCTCAAGAAGTTGCTGTTCACCGGCAACGACGTGCTGACAATCGCCGGCTCGGGCACGGCCGGGATGGAGGCGGCCATCGGCTGCGCCGTCCCGCGCGACAAGAAGGTGCTCGTCGCCGACGGCGGCAAGTTCGGCGAGCGATGGGTGAAGGTCAGCAAGATTTACGGCCTGGACGTGGACGAAGTGAAGCTGGAGTGGGGCACGGCCCTGAGTCCGGCGATGGTGAAGGACAAGCTCGCCGGCGGCGGCTACGGCGCCGTCATCGTCGTCCATAGCGAGACGTCCACGGCGACCATGGCCGACCTTCAGGCCCTCGGCGAGGTCGTCGCCGCGACCGACGCGATACTGATCGCCGACTGCATCACCTCAGCCGGCGCGCTGCCGCTGAAGCAGGATGAATGGAAGGTGGACATCATCGGCGCCGGCAGCCAGAAGGCGTTCATGCTGCCGCCGGGGCTGGCGTTCGTCTCGGTCAGCGAGAAGGCCTGGGCCAAGATCGACAAGATCAACCCCCCGACGTTCTACCTGAACCTGAGGGCCTATCGGAAATCCGTGGCCAACAACGACACCCCGTACACGCCGGCGGTCTCGCTGATTCGCGGCCTGGCCGTGGCGCTGGATATGATCCACGCCATCGGCATCGAGAAGATCTGGGCCCGCTCGGCCATGCTCGCCAAGGCCACGCGCGAGGCGGCCAAGGCCATGGGCATGAAGGTGTTCAGCCGGCAGCCCAGCGACTCGGTGACGGGCCTGCTGTACCCGGCCGGCGTGGACGACAAGACATTCCGCAACAAGCTGCTGCGGGACAAGTACGGCTGCTCCATCGCCGGCGGCCAAGAGGCGATGGCGGGCAAGCTCTGCCGCATCTCTCACATGGGCTACACCGACCCGATGGATACGATCGGCCTGATCGCCGCGATGGAGTATTCGCTGGCCGAGTGCGGCGTGAAGGTGGATATCGGCGCCGGCGTCGCAGCCGCTGCCAAGGTCCTGAAGGACTGGAACTAAAGGAGGCCGACCATGAAAGTGCTGATAGCGGACAAGCTGAGCAACGTCGGCCTGGACTGGCTGAAGAGCCAAAACGACGTGGAGATAGAGGTTTCCCCCGGCCTGCCGCCGGAAGAGCTGGCCAAGGTCGTCGGCGGGTTCGACGGGATGATCATCCGCTCGGGCGTGAAGGTGACGGCCGACGTGCTGGCCAACCCCGGCAAGCTGAGATGCATCGCCCGCGCGGGCGTCGGCGTGGACAACGTGGACGTGCCCGTCGCCACATCCAAGGGCATCATCGTGATGAACACGCCCGGCGGCAACACGCTGAGCACGGCCGAGCTGGCGCTGGCGCTGATGCTCGCGCTGTCCCGGAAGATATCGCCGGCCAACGCCTCGCTGCTGAGCGGGGCGTGGGACCGCAAGAAGTTCCAGGGCACGCAGCTTGCGGGCAAGACCCTCGGCGTCGTCGGCATGGGCCGTATCGGCAAGGCCGTTGCCAAGCGGGCTGCGGCCATGGAGATGAGGGTCCTGGGCTACGATCCGTTCTTCGCCGGCAGCAGCGACGAGTCGGTGGAGATCGTTAAGGACCTGACCGAGCTGTGCAAGCGGGCGGACTACATAACGGTCCACACGCCCAAGAGCCCCGAGACGCTCGGCATGATCGGCGCCGAGCAATTCGCGGCGATGAAGCCGTCGTGCCGGCTGGTCAACGCCGCGCGCGGCGGGATCATCGACCCGCAGGCGCTGCTGGACGCGCTGAACGACGGCAAGGTCGCCGGCGCCGCGCTGGACGTCTACACGGCCGAGCCGCCGACGAGCGAGGCCGAGAAGGCCCTCATCCAGCACCCCAATGTCCTGGCCGTGCCGCACCTGGGCGCCTCCACCGAGGAGGCCCAGGAGCAAGTCGCCCTGGAGGCGGCCGAGCAACTCGTAGAGGCACTGCGCGGCGGCGAGGTGCGCAACGCGATCAACGCGCCCGGCTTCGACAAGGCGCTGCCCGCGATGCTGCGCCCGTTCGCCGAGCTGGCGATGCGGCTGGGCACGATCCTGGCCAACATCACCACCGGTGGGCTGACGAAGGTCGAGGTGCTCTACCGCGGGGCCATCGGCGACATGAACGTCACGCCCGTCACCGCCCACCTGCTGGTCGGGCTGCTCGCCCCGCACATGGAGCAGCAGGTCAACGTGATAAACGCGCCGGTGCTGGCAAAGGACCGGGGCATCGACGTCCAGCAGATCACCTCGGCCAAGGTGCGTGAGTTCTCCAACCTGCTGGAGGTGACCGTGCACGCCGGCAACGAGAAGCGATCGGCCGTCGGCACGATCTTCGGCAACCGCTTCCCGCGGGTAATCTCCATCGACGGCTTCCGCATGGAGCTCCAGCCGGAGGGACACGTGGTCATCATCTTCAACGAGGACCGTCCCGGCGTGGTTGGCAGGTACGGAACGATCTTCGGCGACAACGACATCAACATCGCCGACATGACGTTCTCGCGGAAGAAGAAGTCCGGCCTGGCCGTCGTGGGCATCAACCTCGACCAGGCGCCGTGCAAGGGCGTGATGGACCAGATCAACTCTCTGGACCTCGTCCAGGCGGCCCACTACATAAACCTGCCGATGCTGCCGCCCGAAGAGCGGGAAGAGTAGGGCAGGCCGGACTTGCACAATTCGGCGTAGCCAATCGCGGGGGGGGGGGCGGCCCCCCCCCCCGCTTTTATTTTTGGGGCCGGGGGGGGGGCCCCGCCCGGGGGGGGGCGGGCGCCCCCCCCCGCGCCAAGCCGGGGAACCCCGCCGCGCTTCATTGCGCCCTATTGCAGTCGCACGCCGCCGGCGGTATCCTACTGGTATGCAAGCCTGCGACGCGGGTCGGTGGGGGATGCGGAGCTGCTAGGTGGGCGGAATTGCCAGCCAACTTGTGATCACGCCGGCAAGCAAGGCCGCGGCTCGTCTCTTACTCGGTCAGGTCGACATCAGGACGTTCGGCTTGAACCTGTACCTGGTCATCGGGGCACTGGTCGTCGGCCTGGTCATGGCCGTGCTGATCCTGGTAGCCTGGACGATGGTCAAGTGCTTCATCTGGGAGACCAAGGTCCGCCGCGCCCGCATCGAGGCCGACAGAATCGCCAAAGGTCCCGACGGTCGACCGCTGCCGCCGTCCGGCAGGGGGCTGTGCGACATCTGCGAGAAGCCATTCGACAAGGTCTATCACCTTCCCACGGGCCGGCGGGTCTGCGAAGGATGCTACAGCCTCATCACGTCGCCCCCGCGCGATCCGCAGTCGCCGTCCGCCCGGCCGCGCAGACGCCGAAGACGGATATGGAGTCGCCATGGCAACTGACAATCCAATGGAGGCCAAGGTCTACCACCACAAGGCCGACAAGAAGCTGTCCCTCAAGGACCTGCTGGACTACTTCGAGCGGCAGGGCTCGATGCGCGTCAGCGACCTGCACCTGAAGGTCGGCTGCCCGCCGGTGTATCGCGTGGACGGCGACCTTCAGAAGCTCAAGGGCCTGTCGCTGGACAAGGCCGCCGTCGAGCATTTCGTCGCCGCGCTGCTGAACGAGGCCGAGGTCGAGCGATACAACCAGCACGGCTCGATCGACCGCTCGATCATGACCGAGAAGATGCAGTTCCGCGTGAACTGCTTCCACGAGTCCGAGGGCCCAGCCGTCGCGATCCGCGCGCTGGAGGCGACCGTGCCGGCGGTGGAGGACATCGGCTTCCCCAACCAGGTCTGGCGCGACATCATCAAGCGGCAGCAGGGGCTGGTGCTGCTGACCGGCATCACGGGCGCGGGCAAGAGCACGACCATCGCCTCGCTGATCGGCCGCATCGCCGAGACCCGCGCCTGCCGCATCATCACGCTGGAAGACCCCATCGAGTATCGCCTGCACAGCCGACAGGCGATTATCTCGCAGCGCGAGGTCGGGCGCGACGTGCCCAGCTTCGAGCGCGGGCTGCGCGACTGCCTGCGAGAGGACCCCGACGTCATCTTCGTCGGCGAGATGCGGGATCGCGAGTCGGCCTCCTGGACGCTGACCGCCGCCGAGACCGGCCACCTTGTCTTCTCCACGCTGCACACGCGCGACGCCCGCGGCACGATCACCCGCGTGCTGGACATGTTCCCGCCCGGCCAGCAGGACGAGGTTGCCAGCCAACTGTCGCTCGGCCTGGCGTACGTGGTCTGCCAGAAGCTCATCCCGCGGGCCGACGCCAAGGGCCGCGTCGTCGCGATGGAGATCCTCAACAACAGCTACGCCGTCAGCAACCTCATCCGCACGCGCAAGATGGAGCAGGTGTACACGTTCCTCCAGACCCGCGGCAAGGACGTCACCGAGGAGCGGATGATCACGATGGAGCGGTGCCTCGCCCAGCTTGTCCGCGACGAGAAGGTCGCAGCCCTGGAGGCTGAGAAGTGGGCCGACAACGTCCAGAGCTTCATCGACGAGATGCAGCACCTAGGCCTTCAGACAAGCTGGTCGCCCACGCAGCAACCCCCGCCGGCCCCAAAGGCCAAGTAGCCGCGACCGCTGCGCCCGCCCAACCCCTGACTGCTGACTGCGTGTCACGGCGCGACGGTCTTGCCCGGCCAGTCGAGGACCGCGCCGGTGTCGGCGCTGGTGGCGTGTGCGGCGTACCGGCCCAGGGCGCCGGAGGTGATCTGCGGCGGGCGCGGGCGGTATCGCTTGCGCCGCCGGGCCAGCTCGGCTGCGCTGACCTTCACGTTCAGCTTCCGCCTGGCGATGTCGATCTCGATGACGTCGCCGTCGCGCAAGAGGGCTATCTCGCCGCCTGCGGCCGCCTCGGGCGAGACGTGCCCGATGGCCGGGCCACTCGTGCCGCCGCTGAAGCGACCGTCGGTGATCAGGAAGCACTTCTCGTACAGCCCCAGCCCGCGAATGTAGCTGGTCGGCGCGAGCATCTCCTGCATGCCGGGCCCGCCGCGCGGACCCTCGTTACGGATCACCACCACGTCGCCGCCGCGCACCTTGCCGGACAGGATCACGCGGCAGGCGTCTTCCTGGGATTCGCATATCCGCGCCTTGCCGGTGAACTTGTACATCGACGGCGGCAGCCCCGCCTGCTTGACGATCGCGCCCTTGCGCGCGATGTTGCCGTACAGCACGGTCAGCCCGCCGGTGGTCGTGAACGCGCGAGCGAGCGGACGGATGACGTCCTGTGCGTTGAGCCGGCCTGCGTTCTTCGTGGGCAGCCGCTTCGCCTTGCCCGTGCGCAGCATCTCGCGGACGGCCTGCACGCTGCGGCCAGTCGCCTTCCAGCCCTCGCGGTACAAGCGCTTGGCCGCCGGGCAGAGCTTCTTGCTCCGCAGGCTCCACCTCTCGAGGTTGCGCATCAAGGTCTCGCCGGTGACGGTGTAGCAACTCGTGTTCACTAGCGAGCGTCTATCCTGCCACAGTTGGCCGAGCAGCGTGTGTATGCCGCCGGCGCGGTGCAGGTCCTGGATGTGATAGGTGCGCCCCTCCGGCGTGGACGACGGGGCGATGCGGCAGATGTTCGGCACGCGAGCGGCGATGCGCTCGATGTCGGTCAGCGTGTAGTTCAGCCCCGCCTCGTTGGCCATCGCCAGCAGGTGCAGGATCGTGTTGCTCGAGCCGCCCATGGCCATGTCCAGCGTGAGGGCGTTGTCCAAAGCCTTGCGGGACATGATGTTACGCGGCAGGAGGCGGTAGGTCTTCCGGCACCCGCCGCGTGCCCACTCGCGGGCCATCTTCACGATCCGCGCCGCCGCCGTCGCGTACAGCGCCAGCCGCGCCGGGCTGGTCGCCAGGCACGTGCCGTTGCCGGGCAGGGCCATGCCGATCGCCTCGGCCAGGCAGTTCATGCTGTTGGCCGTGAACAGCCCGCTGCACGAGCCGCACGTGGGGCAGGTGCGCGCCTCGTACCGCGCGACCCGGCCGGCGGACATCTGCCCGACCTTGTGGGCGGCGACGGCGACGAACTGGTCGATCAGGTCGACGTCCTTGCCGGCGACTCGCCCGGCCTCCATCGGCCCGCCGGTAACGAACACCGTCGGGATGTTCACGCGAAGGGCGGCCATGAACATCCCCGGGGTGACCTTGTCGCAGTTGGGGATGCAGATCATCGCGTCGAACTGGTGCGCGTGGCACATGCTCTCGACGCAGTCGGCGATCAGCTCGCGCGAGGCCAGGGAATACTTCATGCCGACGTGGCCCATGGCGATGCCGTCGCAGATAGCCATCGTGTTGAAGATGATCGGCGTGCCGCCGGCGGCAGCGACGTGCCGCTTGACGAACTCTCCGACGGCGTCCAGGTGCACGTGGCCGGGGACGATGTCGGTGTAGCTGTTGACGACGGCGATCAGCGGCCGACGAATGTCGGCGTCGGTCAGGCCGGTCGCGCGCAGCAGACTGCGGTGCGGTCCGCGCTCCGGCCCGGCCTTGACGTTGTCACTTCGCATTCTCATCTATCGCTCCAACGAACCGCGGGCGGCACTAGTGCCCGCCGTTCTCCAGGTATTCTGCGGCGTGGTTCATCGTCTCGAAGTCCTCGATGGCCGTCAGCACGTAGTTGGCCGTCGAGTTGTCCCTCAGCGGGCGGATCTTCTCGAAGTCCGGGTCGCGGGACAGCTTCCGCAGGTCGGCCAGGCTGCGATAGGCGATCAGCCCGCAGTACTGCTGCGTGCAGTTGCCCATGTAGACCATGCGAGTCAGCCCGTAGAGCACTACCTTCGCCCCGTACCTGTCGAGGATCGGCTGAACCGCCCGCAGGTACTTGGCGTAGTCGGCCTCCTTGCCCGGCTTGATGTCGAAGAGGTTCAGTACGACGATCACGGTCTCTCTCCGCCGCGGCGCTCGGCGCATCCCGCCCGCACCCAGCTCACGCGGCGCCGCGGCAACGCCAACACAGTAAGCCCGGCCCCGAGGTTTGGCAACACCATTCGCCCGCCGGCGCGGTTGGTCAGTGGCGCGGGCACCTCGCCGCGGCGAGTCGCCTGTGGCGGCGAGTCGCCGTGGCGACTTGCCATCGTGTCGCGGGACCGCCCCGCGCGGTTCGCTGTTGCCTCGACCGCGAATGGGCCGATAGCTGTCACCGGCGAAAGCCCCATCGGGCAAATGAGCTTGACAACAGCCTGCCGTTACGGGAGCCTACCCGCTTCGGCAGACGACAGCCGGATTGCCGCGCGGCCGGGCCGGCAGGTCGGCCGAGTGAGCACGGCAGGGAGGTCGCAATGATGGCTAGAAGGATTGCCGGCCTGTTGATCGTGGCGGCGGCTGTCTTGGCAGCCGGCTGCCAGAGGAACCAGACGATAGAGTCCTCCGGCGGGGCGCCGAGAGAGGTTCAGGCGCCTCAGGAACTTGTCGCCCAGGGACGCCCGCCCGTGCCGGACATCCCCGTGCCGATCGGCTTCAAACTGGACGAGAAGAAAAGCCGCAACCTCGCCGCCGCCGGGCTGAGGTGGGTGATACACCAGTACACCGGCCGACCCAGCAAGTATGCGGTCGCCAGGTTCTATCGGAAGCAGATGCCGATAAGCCGCTGGACGCTGGTGACGGACGTATTCACCGAGGGGACGGTGTGGCTGGACTTTCAGAAGGGTAACGAGCGCTGCCACATTAGGGTGACCGGCGGCGGGCTGTTCAGCAGCACGCGCATCCGCGTCGAGCTGTGGCCAATCGGCCCGATATCGGCGCCGAAGGGCCCGGCCGGGCAGTAGAACTGGTAAAGAGCATTTAATGAAAGCACAGAGACGTCACGAGCTTCACCGCAACGAGCTATACGCGGAGTTGGCCAAGGTCGCCGGGTTCGTCAAGAGGTGGAGGACATACGTTGTCTGGGGGCTGACTCTGGCGGTGCTGGTCGTCTTGGTGGCCGTGTACGTGATGCGCAGCGCCGAGAGCAAGCGCCAGTCGTTGCAGATCACCTACGATCGACTCACCATGGACCCGGACATCACGCCGCAGGGATTCCTGACGGGCATGAAGACGCTGTCCACCTGCGACGACAAACGGATCGCCGCGATGGCAACCGTCCAGATCGGCAATCACTACTACTGGCGATTCATGGCGGCGGGCGGCGTGCCTGTGAGTCCCGCGGCCAGGGACATGGCCGATCAGGCGGCGGTCTACTACCGCCGGGCTATCAGGGACTTCCCGGAGCAGCGGGCCACCGCGGCACAGGCGCGCGTCGGGCTGGCCAAGCTGGCGGAGTCCGCGGGCGACTTCGCCGCCGCGGAAGCCGAGTACAAGGCCGTCACCGAATCGCACGAGCTCATGGGCCTGCCCGTGGTCGCCCAGGCCCGCCAGGCGCTGGACAATCTGGAGAGTCTCAAGGCCCCGGTGCGCATGGCCACCACGTCGGCCGTCACGCGCCCGGCGACGGAGCCGGCCACGCAGCCGGCCACGCAGCCGGCCGAGGATGGCGACTGACACCACCGCCCGGTGGAGACTCAGTGTGCAATTCGCCCTCGCAGCCCTCCGCAAGCCCCGCGGGTGGGCGTTTTTCCGACAAACCTGTTTACAGCCGCCCACATGCCCGCTAACTTGACGCTACTATTGTCTGTACGCCGCCCGCTATTGCACCTGGCGGGCAACCTGGAACGCGTTCAGAACGTGGCCTTTGAGTAGTTGCAGGAGGCTTTTTGGCATGGCTGATCTGCAAGCTTTGGCGGATGCATTGATTAAGGGCGACCGCAACACGGTCGTCAAGCTCACGGAGGCCGCACTGAACGAAGGGACGGCGCCAGGCGACGTGCTGAACAAGGGCCTGATCGCCGGCATGGAGGTCGTCGGCAAGCGCTTCAAGGCGAACGAGGTATACGTGCCGGAGGTGCTGATCGCCGCCCGCGCGATGAAGGGCGGCATGGAGGTGCTCGAGCCTAAGCTCAAGGCCGCCGGCGTCGAGCCAATCGCCACGGTCGTGCTTGGCACGGTCAAGGGCGACCTGCACGACATCGGCAAGAACCTCGTGTCGATGATGCTGACCGGCGGCGGGCTGAAGGTTGTCGACATCGGAATCGACGCCCCGGCTGAGAAGTTCGTCGACGTCTGCAAGTCCACAGAAGCGCCGCTGTGCGCGATGAGCGCGCTGCTGACGACCACGATGCCGCAGATGGCCAACGTCATCAAGGCGCTCAAGGATGCCGGCGTGACGGCGAAGACCATGGTCGGCGGCGCCCCGCTCACCCAGGCCTACGCAGATGAGATCGGCGCCGACGGCTACGCCGCCGACGCCGCCAGCGCCGTGGACCTGGCCAAGAGCCTGCTGTAGACCTTGGGCACGCATTCCCGCATCGCGGGGTCCGCACGCGAAAGGGCGGGCCGGCGTGCGGCCGGGTCTTGTCCCGCCGCCCCGGGGATGCGGGCTATGCGGGATGCGGTATATGCGCGGTTTTCTCATCAAGCCGAATAAGCCGACATGGCGCCTGGGCCTCCCCGCCGACACGCGCTCCTTCTCGGTCTTCTTCCAGCCGATCCTGCCGCACCTCGCTGCGTTCCACTGGGTCTTCGAGGAGTGTCCCTTCGTGTGCGGCGAGACGAGAGATGAGGAGTTCGAGCGGCTGCTGGACGCGGCCTCGGCGGGCTACATCGCGCCGAATACCCTGTTGCCCCGGTACGCACATCACGTCATTGATGACTGGGTGGACCTGTGCGGCTTCAGGCAAGCCCCGGACGTACGGACCGTCCGCGCCCGGCTACGGCGGAGCCGGACTGACCACGAGTGGCTGGGGCGTGCGGCGGACATCTGCTTGTTCAACGTGGACGGAGCATGGTGGGAGGTTTATGCCAAGGAGGACGCGATGCTTGACGCGGTTGCTTCACATGCCCGTCACTTCCCCGACATGACAGTCCAGGAGCGGCAGTTGGCGCACAGAGACGCGCTTTTACGAGCGAGGTCCTCGTAATGCGATGCATGACCACATAGACGGGGGACCGCTTCTTCCGTCCCCTCATTAACCCGAGGTAATTCGCTCGCAGCGCCCCATGTCCACATCCCGGCAAGACAACTCGCGACACCTGGACGGACAGACCCCGCGGGAAGACATGGACGTCGTCGAGACGCCGCTCGCACCCGAGGCCGACGAAGGCCTGGAGCACCTGCGCATCGACATCCGCCGCGCGTTGCCCAATCGCCGGCTGGACAAGTACCTCTC
>CAYUYH010000064.1:0-12241 GCA_964449175.1 uncultured Planctomycetaceae bacterium | reverse complement strand
GTGCGGGTCCATCGGGTTCAGCATCACCGCCTGCCGCATCTGTCCGAGCGCCGCCTCCGCCAGTGCGCCGGCAGGGCCGGGCTCGCCGGTCTGGCTGGCAAGCCATGCGGCATCGGCAGCCAGGCGGTGGTGGGCGTAGTAGCTCAGGTCGCGTTGGGCCGCCTCGCGGGCGAGGTGATATCCTTGCTCGTACAGGCCGGCGGCGAGCATGATCCGTGCGGCCTCGGCGGTGGCCTGCCCGTCCCACGTGTCGGCGTCGGCCAGCCGGCGGGCATGCGCGGCCGCCAAGGCAGCCTCGCCACGGGCCAGGGCCCGCGTGGCTGATTCCGTCAGTGTCGTCCTTCGCAGCGCCGGCAGCCAGACGAGCGCCACCGCCGCCGCCAGGGCCGCGATTGCCGCCCCCGCCGCCGGCCACCGCGCCGCGGAGATGTTCCGCACTCGTCGGCGCCCCTGGGCAAGGCAGGCGCCGGCGGCCACCCAGAACATCGTCGCCGCCGCGGGCATCGACAGGCTCGGCGAGATCATGCTGTGCAGGAACACGCCCGCCACCCCGCACGCCAAGGCCGACCGCACCGCGCCCGCGGAATCGCTCGGCCCCTCTGCCGCCCGCCCGTCGGTCCACGCCGCCAGCAGCACCAGTGCGGCCAGCAGCACGGCCGGCGCGGCCGCGTCGAAGAGAAACAGGTTCGCGTCCGCTCCGGCATCGCTCAGCAGCCAGCGGACAGCCAGGACGGCTGCGCCCAAGGCGATGGCCGCCCATATCGCCAGGCCGCGTCTCGGCGCGGGCGTAGCTGCGTCGTCGGCCTCGTTGCCGGCTGGGCGAGATGCGCCGATGATCACGACCAGGACGATCACAACAAACAGCACTCCGCCCGGCAGGCCGTATTGACTGACGGCGTGTACGGCGGAGTTGTGCGGCATCTTGACGGCCTCTTCGGCCGCGGCCCGGCGATAGTGGAGGTACGTCGCTGCGAAGTTGCCCGGTCCGACGCCCAGGAGCGGGCGGTCGGCGACCATCTCCGCCGATGCCGTCCAGTAGTACCAGCGGAACGTCATGGTCCTGGTCGGCAGGCGGTCGCGCGCCAGGCCGTAGGCAACCACCGCGCCGCAGCCGAGCAGGAAGGCGACCAGCATGATGGCCGCAGCAGACCGCCACCTGGCGGCGAGCGTCCGTCGCCATCGCCGGACGGCCGCCCATGCGACGATGGCTGCGCCGGCGGCGATGATGCCGCCGCGGCTGCGCGTCAGCACGAGTGCCACTGCGATTGCCGCGGTCAGTAGGGCGGTCAGCGCGCCCGCCAGTGCCGGCGAGGGGATTTCGCCCTTGGCCCGGCCGACGTCGTGCCAGGCGTCGATCGCGGCGCGGACCCTGTTCGCCGTCAGCCCCACCCCGGCAAGCAGGCAGACGACCAGCATCGACGCCAGCGTGTACGACAGGCCACAGTAGCCCGTCGGCGTGGTCGCCCGGATGCGCGCCTCGAACGCCCGCGCCTGTGGCGAGTCGGCCGCCAGGCCCAGCGCCTCCAGCCGCTGCGGGCGGTTGGCTTCGAAGTCCGCCACTTGGTCGGGTATTTCGACGAGCACCTGGTGGAAGCTCTTGGCCGCCAGCACGCCGCCGACCGCGACGAGCACCGCAGCCAGCAGGAGCAAGCGCCGCCGCCCGGCAAGGCACTGGGCGGCCAGCAGACACGCCAACAGCATCGCTAACTGCTCGGTGTATGCGATGGCCGCCGCTCGCTTCTCGGACGCGACGAAAGCCGACGCTAGGCTCAGGATCGCGAACGCGGCCGTAAGCCACGCCAGCCAGCCGCAACGGATCGTCAGCTTGCCTGTTACCAGAGCGCCCGTCAGCCACAGGGCGCTAGCCGCCAGCAGCGCGCAGGCGAATGTCGCCCGCGCGATCTCACCGCGGTCGGCCCGCAGCATCAGCTCGTCCGCCTGGGCAGGGTGAGCGGGCAGCTTGGCGAGGTCCATGCGGAACGGCAGCTCCCCCACCACCGCCCGGCCGGCGACGACGCACAGGAGCAGCGCCGCCGCGACGGCCTGGATCCCCCGGCCGAGCCCGGCCTGCCCGTTCGGCGGCGCGGCGTCGACCCTTGCCGGCGGATCGCTCATGATCTCCCCTCGCCCAGCTCCAGCAGTGCGATGGTCAGCAGGATGATGACGACCTGCGCGAACACCAGAATCGCCCCGACGCTGTCGGCCACGTGCGGCAGCAGCGACGCGGCGATGGCTGTGCCGGCCGTGCATAGGTAGATCGTCAGCACCGCCGGGCGGACCTTCATGCCGCGGCGCAGCAGGCGGTGGCTGAAGTGGTGGCGGTCGCCGACCATGGGGCTTCGACCCTCGCGGATGCGCAGGACGATCACGCTGGCCGCGTCGTACAGCGGCACGGCCATCAGTACCAGCGGCACGAAGATGCCGTAGAGGTAGTACGTCTCGCCGGCCGGCACGTAGGTCGTCAGGCAACTCGTGATGGCGAGGAAGTATCCGATAATCATGCTGCCGGCGTCGCCCATGAACGTCTTGGCCGGGTGGAAGTTGTACGGCAGGAAGCCCAGCAGCGCCCCCAGCAGCAGGCACAGCCAGGCCGAGACGAACACCTGTCCGATGCTCGCCGCCGCCGCCAGCAGCGCTGCGGCACAGATGGCCCCCACGCCCGCGGCCAGCCCGTCCATGTTGTCCATGAAGTTGAACGCGTTCGTGATGGCCACCAGCCACAGCACGCTCGCGACGGCGCTGACCGCCGGGCCGAGCGCCGTGAGGATCCGCAGGCCCGTGAATGCCACGATGGCGATGCAGACGACCACCTGGGCGGTTAGCTTCAGCCACGGGCCGAGGTCCTTGCGGTCGTCGATCAGGCCGACGATGTGCAGCACCATGGCGCCGGCGAGTATGCACAGCGCCTGCGGCGCCTTGGCCGCGGCGCCGGGGATGTGCACGGCCAGGGCGTCCGGCAGCCACGCCGGCGGTGTGGCCGACCATATTCTCGCCAGCGACAGCGCCAGCAGGCTCGGCAGCAGTATCGCCAGGAAGATCGCGCAGCCGCCGAGCAGCGGGACGGGCTGGCTGTGCGTCTTGTGCCGCCCGGGCACGTCGAACATGCCGAGCTTCGCCGCCAGCCGCTGCGTCAGCGGCGTGGCCAGAAGCGAGAGCACCAGTGACAGCGGCACACCGACCAGTATGATCCAGAGCATCATGGCTCCTCCTTGCCGGCAAGTTGCTCGCGCAGTCGGTCGCGGGCAGCCGTCAGGAACGGGTGGTATCTGGGCGAGGCGAAATCCGGGAACGTCCACGGCAGGGATTCCCAGCGGCCCTTGCGGTACATCAGCGTCACTTCCGCGTAGACGCTCTTGGCGACGTAGATGCGATGCGAGAAGTTCTTCATGCTCACAAGCACGAGCTTGGCCGGCGTGACGTAGCCGGGGTCGAGGTTGACGGGCCTGGGCGGGCCGGCGTCGGCGAGGCGGTCGGCTGCGTCGCACTCCAGCGCGTTGGTGAGCAGCTTGGCGGCGACGACGGCCTCGGGAGTGACCAGGTCGGTGAAGCTGACGAACTTGCGGTACAGCGGGCTGCCCATCTGCTCGTCGTAGTAGTGCGTGAAGTCGAAATCCATCACATCGCTGGCCGCGTCGACCGCCCCGAACAGCCGCGACAGCACCCCGGCCATCTCGTCAAACAGACGCTTGTCGGCGGAGATCATCCCGCAGATGAGCTTCACCCTGGGTGCTCGCGTAGCCTCGGCCATGGCGCAATTGTCATTGCGGGCAAGCCCCGTGTCAACGTGGGGGCTAGGAGGCAGCCAGGCTGTCCATCACCTCGGCGGGGATGTCGAAGTTGGCGTAGACGTTCTGGACGTCGTCGTGCTCCTCCAGCGCCTCCATCAGTGAGACGATTCGCTTGGCGTCGTCCTCGCCGACGGGCACGGTGTTGTCCGGCATCCAGGCGATCTCAGCCGAGACGGTCGGCACCTCGCGTTCGGCCAGTGCGGCCTTGAGACGGCCGAAGGCGGCCGGCTGACATGTGATCTGGAACAGGTCCCCCTGGTTCTCGACGTCGTCCGCCCCGGCGTCCAGGGCGATCTCCATGACCGTATCCTCGTCGGCGGCGTCGGACGAGACGACGAACGTGCCCTTCTGCTGGAACATGTAGGCGACGCAGTTGGTCGTGCCGAGCTGCCCGCCGTGGCGGTCGAAGATGCGCCGCATGTCCGGCGCGGTGCGGTTGCGGTTGTTCGTGAGGCACTCGACCATGAACGCCACGCCGCCGGGCCCGTAGCCTTCGTACATCGCGGGCTCGTATGCCTCGCCGCCCAGTTCGCCCGTGCCGCGCTTGACAGCCTTGTCGATCGTGTCGTTGGGCATGTTGGCGGCCTTGGCGTCGTCGATGGCGTAGCGGAGCGAGAGGTTCTCGTCGGGGTTGCCGCCGCCGGTCTTGGCGGCGACGATGATCTTCCTGGCCAGCTTGCTCCACTCTCGGCCGCGGCGGGCGTCATTGGCGGACTTCGACCGCCTGACCTTCGCCCAGTGTGAATGTCCAGACATCAGCTCGCCTCCGTCTATTCGTCTCCTCGCGGTGCGTCGCCCGGCCCGCCGTCGCGCCGGCCAAGCGGCGCCACGGGCGGGGTCAGATGCGTCTCGACGGCGCGGATCTTGCCGGGGGCTTCGGCCAGCACGCGGCGGATGTCCTTGCCGGGCATCTCCTCGCTCTTGGCAAGGGCGACGGCCTTGGCCCAAAGCTCGGCGGCCTTGGCGCGCCAGCCCAGGCGATAGAACACGTCGCCTGCGTGGTCGTAGCTGATCGCGCACCCGGGCCAGACGGCCTTGCCGCCGGCCAGCAGCCTGTCGAACACCGCCCCCGCCGCCGACAGGTTGCCCTGCTTGTAGAAGACCCAGCCGAGCGAATCCAGGAAGTCCCTCTCGTCGCTTCGCGCGAGGACGGCCTGGCGGATGAGTTGTTCGGCCTGTGCGAGGTTGACGCCCATGTCGGCGTAGGTGTAGCCGAGGTTGTTGCTCAGTCCGGCGTCGTGCGGGGCGAGGCTGTGGGCCTTCTCCAACGACGCCAGCGCCTCGTCGGCCCGGCCCAGCTCGGCGAGCACGGTGGCCTGGAGGTTCAGCAGGACGATGTCGTCGCCCGCGCCGGCGAGCCGCCTCTCCAGTTGCCCGGCCGCCTCGCGATATCGCCCTTGAGACATCAGCAGTCGCAAGGCCGTCTCGCGGCACCAGGCGCGCAGGTCGGTGAGCTGCTTTGCGGTCGGGCGGCTGGGCGACGGCAAGGCGCCAATGCCGGCCTGATCGGGTTGCGTGGCCGCGGGTCCGCTGGTGGACGTGGTCGGCGCGGACGCGGGCGCTGACGTGGTCGCGGGCGCCGAGGCCGGCTGTGAGTCGGCCGGCGACGTCGCGGCCGCGCGGGTTGTAGCCGGTTGGGTCGCGACTGCGGCGGCGGCGGCCGCCTGCCAGTTCTCGACAAGCTCGGCGGCGCGGTCGTACTGGTCGGCCTCGACGAGTGCGGCGACGGCGCCTTGGCGCGGCCCCAGGTCAGCGGGGCGGCGGTCCGACCACGCCCGGGCATAGGCGACCGCCCGGTCCAGTTCGCCGGCCTTGGCGTAGAGGGCGACCTTCCCCTGGCCAAACACCTCCCGCGACGGGGAGTCGGCGCGAATCCACTCGTCCATCAGCTTGTGGGCCTGGTCGTACCGCCCCGCATCGCCGAGCGAGACGATCAGCGCCAGCCGCAGCGGCAATCGCTCCTGGTCCGATCCGGCCAGCTCATCGGCCGCCTCGGCGGCGCGGTCGTATCGGCCCGCCCTGCACAGCAGACCGACATAGGCAGCCCGCACGGCGGCTGAGTCGCCCCTGTCGGCCCCGGCGGCGATCCAATCTTCCGCCAGCTTGATTGCCTTGTCGTAGTCGGAGAGCCTCTCGTAGATGCCGATGAGTTGGAGGCGGCACCAGTCGCGGGACTGGGTGGTTCGGCTGATCGCCAGCCAGCCCTCCAGCAGCTTGGCCGCCTCCGCCGTTCGCCCCAGGCCCGTCAACACCTCCACCCGCCATCGCCAAACCTGGGGGTCGCCGGCCAAGTCCCGCGCGGCGGCGAGGACCTCGTCGGCAGTGGCCAGTTGGGCGGAGTGGATCAGCGCGGAGACGTATGCCTTTGTCACTCCGGCCAGCCCGCGGTTGGCCGCGTGCAGCTCGCCCAGCACGGCGGCCGCCTCGTCGTGTCGGCCGGCCCGGCTGAGCAGGTCGGCCAGGATAAACGCCGCGGGCAGGTCGGCCTGGTTGCTGGCCAGCACATCGCCGAGCTCGCCCAGCCAGCGGTCGAACTGGCGTTTGGCCACGACGCCGCCGGTCGCGCTGATCGCCACGCGGAGGTCCAGCAGCCGGACGCGCGGATTGTTCGGGTCTCGCGCCTTCAGGTCGGCCAGCAGGCGGACGCCCTCATCGGCCCGCCGTCCGACCAGCAGCAGCTCGGCCATCATGGCCCGGGCGGTTGTCTCCTGGCCGTCGACCTGTGCGAGCCTGGAGGCCACCGCCCCGGCCGGGCCGAACTGGCCCATGGCAAGGTACTGATCGAAGAGCCAGCCGTATGCCCGCGCGTCGGTCGGCGCCGACCGCACAAGTTCGCTGAGCGCCTCGACGGCCAGGTCCTGCCGCCCCAGCCGCCCGTAGGCCTCGGCCAGAAGCACCAGGGCCGGTGTGAACGTGTCATTGGCGGCATAGGACTTCTCCAGTGCGACCGCGGCGGCCATGGGTTCCCCACCGGCCAGGCCGCACCTGCCGACGAGGTAGTAGGCGAAGTAGGCCACGGCCTCGTCGGACTCGCTGTGGGCGACCAGTTGTTCGGCCAACTGCATCGCCCGGTCGTATCGGCCGCGGGCCAGGTGCAGGTCCACCGCGGCTTCGTAGGCGGGCAGGAACGGCCTGTCGGCGGCGACGGCGGCGGCATATTGCTGGCCGGCGCCGCGCTGGTCGCCGCGGATCGACGCCAGCCTGCCGGCGAGATAGTGCAGCACGCAGCCAAGCCGGCCTGTCTCGGCGTTGGCCCGCCGGGCTACCTGCTCGCCGATGTCCGCATAGCCGGCGTCCGCGCCCGTCATGGACTTGAGGAACTCATCGACCGCGTCGACGGCATCGCCGTTGGCCTCCAGCAGGGCGGCCAGGCGGACCACGGCCTCGACGGGCCTGCCCTGGCCCAGCAGCCGCTCAGCCACGTAGCGCCCCAGGGCGGTGTCGTTGGGCATCCTCGCCAGGGCGGCATCGGTGATTCGCTCGGCGGCCTTGACGGCGTTCATTGTCTCGGCGGCCTGGGCGAGCGCGACCGCCAGCTCGCCGGTGGCCAGGGCGTCGGTGCGGCTGGCGCGCCATATCCGCAGCGGCATGGACTCATCCCCGCTGGTGCGGCAGAGCATCCCGGCCAGCTCGGGCAGGAACGCCTCGGCGGTCGGCTCGGTGGCCAGGTCCAGCAGCAGATGCTCGCCGGCGTCGTAGTCGCCCACCGCCAGCAGCGAGGCCATCAGCCCCCTGGCGGCCCGCTCGCTGGTCCTGTCGCGGCGGAACGCGCGGGTCAGCATCTCGCGGGCCTGGTCGAACCGCTTCAGCTCGGCCAGCAGCTCGCCGCGCCGCGTCAGCAGGTGGGCGTCTTGCAGCACGAGCTGCCGCAGGACGGGACGAGAGAGATACTCCCGGCCGTGGAGGCCTATCCACTCGTAGAGCTTCGTGTAGCTTTCCAGCGCGGCTGAGGTGTAGCCTTCCTTGGCCAGCAGGTCGCCGAGCGCGAGGGCGGCCTCGGCGGCGAGGGGGTTGTCCGGCGAGGCGGCCGGGCAGAGAAGCGCGGTCCTCAGCGCTTCGATAGCCTTTTCGGCGTGGCCGGCGTCGGCCTCAAGTCGGCCGATCATCAGGTGCAGCATCACGTCGTCACCGGCGACGTCGGCCGAGCGGCGCAGGTGTTCGATCGCCCTTGCCCGGTCGCCCAGGCCTATCCACACCATGGCCAGGTCCTTGGCAATCCGCGGGTTGTCGGGCGCCTGCGCGTCGGCTAGGTCCAGCAGTCTCTTGGCGGCGTTGAAGTCGTTCTGGGCAATGAGCCTCTCGGCCCGCAGCACGTCTGAGCGCGCGGCGTCCGGCAGGGCCTCGCCCTGCGACGCGGGCTTTGGCGCGACGATCGGCGGTTGCAGCTGGTCCAGGCTGAGCAGCGCCTTGGGCGTCGGCCGGGCTAGCTGCTCGCCGGCGGGCGCCGCGGCGCAGCCGGCCGCGATGCAGCAAGTCCACAGGGCCCACGCGGCCAGGCCCGACGCAGATGCCACGGCGCCTTGCTTGGGGGCGGACACTTACGGTATGACCTTATTGATGGGATACGTGATGATGCCGGTTGCCCCGGCGCGTTTCAGTCGGGGGATCAGCTCGCGTTCGACCTTCTCCTCCACGATCACTTCCAGCGCCACCCAGTCTTCATCGGCCAAGGCCGAGACCGTCGGCGACTTCTCCGCCGGCAGTATGGCTGAGACGGCCTCCAGGACCTTGCGCGGCACGTTCATCTTCAGCCCCACCTTCGTGCGGGCCTCGATCGCGCCCATCAGCAGAAGGGCGAGGTTCTCGATCTTCTGCCGCTTCCAGTCGGTGGCCATCGCGGCCTTGTTGGCGATCAGGCGCGTCGATGACGTCATGACCGTGTCCACGATCCGCAGGCCGTTGGCGCGCAGGCTGCTGCCGGTCTCGGTGACGTCCACGATGCCGTCGACCAAGCGGGCCTTGGCCTCGGTGGCGCCGTAGCTGAACTCGACCTTCACGTCCACGCCCTTGTCGGCAAAGTACTTCTTCGTGACGTTGATCAGCTCGGTCGCCACGATGCCGCCGGCCAGGTCGGCCGCGGAGCGGACCTTGCTTTCCTCGGGCACAGCCAGCACCCAGCGGACGGCGCGCAACTGCTGCTTGGCGTAGACCAGCTCGGCCACCTCCACGACGTCGGAGCCGTTCTCCTCGATCCAGTCTCGCCCGGTAAGCGCCGCGTCGAGCACGCCGTCCTCGACGTAGCGGCTCATCTCCTGCGCGCGGAACATCGTGCCGGTCAGCTCGTCGTCGTCGAAGCTGAGCGCGTAGGTTCGCGACGGCGCCGAGACGTCGTATCCGGCGCGGGCGAACAAGTCCAGCGTGCTCTCCTGCAACGACCCCTTGGGGATCCCCAGGACGAGCTTTCTGTCTCTGCGTTTTGCCATGGTGCGGTTGTCTCTTTCCGACGCGGGACGGCCCGCCTGGCGGGCTATTTCTTGTTCTTGCGGGAGGGTTTCCGGGCGGCCTTCTTCCGTCCGGCGGTCGTGGTCTTCTTGGCCTTCTTCGCCTTCTTGGCTTTCTTCGCTGTCTTGGTTTTCTTGGCGGCCTTGGGCTTCTTGGCGCGAGGCGGTTTCTTCGCGGGCGCCTTCTTGGCCGGGGCGGTCTTGCCGTCCGCAGCGGCGGCAGCGGGCTCCGCTCCGATAGGCGGCGGCTCCGGCGGCCTGGGCGGGAGGCGCTTGGCGTGCTTCTCGGCATAGGCCTTCAGGAACGCCGCGGCTGCGGCGGACTTCCTCGTCGAGACGACGTGGCCCAGCATACGCCGCACGTCGGCGATGTCGTTTTCGGCGTCGACGAGGTTGGCCATCTTCAGGCAGTCCACGAGCGTCTGGTCGACGGGCACGGCGTGCAGGCCGAACACATGCAGCGCGACGGCCGCCGCCGCGTAGGGGCTCAGCCCCAGCTCGGCCAGCGCCCGCTTGAGCTTGGTCTTGGGCATCTCGTCGAGGTAGCCCATCGAGATATCGTTGACGCGGTAAAACAGGTTGTTCAGGACGGACGTGACCATCTCCGCCTTCTCGCGGGCCGCGGGCATGTGCTTGCCGACGCACTCGGTGATGTCCCGCACGGGCGAGACTCGCAGCTCGTTGAGGTCGAGGTACTCGCCCTTCAGCGCCGCGACGGCGGCTGAGGCCTGCTTCCGCGTCGCGTCGGCCTGGAAGACCGCTTCTATCATGAAGTAGACGCGGTCGTCTCCGCCGCCAACATCGCTGGCCTGCGTCTGCGGCAGCTTTCCCAGAAGCTTCTTGAGTTTCTTCTCGCTGGCTTTGGTGTCTCTTGTGGCGCGTTTCTTCGTCACCGCGTGTCGTCCTCGCCATCTTGGCCGGCTTGATTGTGCGTTTGGCTTTCCTTCTCGCGTATCTCCGCCATCGCCTGATCGATGAGCCGATAGGTCTGGAGCGTCTTCTTGAACTTCACGTCCAGGACGAAATCCAGCACGGGCGTGTTGCGCAGTTGCACCTGGCGCATCATCAGTTCCTGAATGTACCCGCTGGCGTGCCTCAGCGCCCGCACGGCGTCGCGCTGCTCGGCGTCGGAGCCGACCACCGAGACGTACACCCGGGCCGTCAGGAGGTCTTCCGGCACCTCGACGCGCGTTATGGAGGTCAGGGCAGGGTCGATCCGCGGGTCCGACAGCTTCGTAAGAAGCAGTTGCCCTACAGTGTTACGGATCAGATTTGCCACTCGTTCGCTTCGGCGACTCATCAAACCGCTCGTGGCTTCATGTGGGCATCGGCCCGCCATGGCGGGCAAATCACAGCCACTCCACCTGCTGGTCCATGAGGATCATGTCCCGATGCACGGAAGCGGCGTTGACGATTCTCTGCAACGCGCCTTCGACATACCTGCGGTCGTTGCTGACCATCGCGATGGCCAGCACGGCCAGGCGGCGGTCGTCCAGGCCGTCCACCTCGGCCACCGAGACGTTGCGCCCGTTGGTCAGACGGTCCTTGAAACTCTTTATGACGCGGCGCTTGTCCTTGAGGCTCTGCGTGCCGGGCACGTGCAGCCTCAAGTGAAGCAGCCCCACAACGGTAGCCATGTTCTCCGCCGGCGCACCTGACCGCGATTCCACGTCCTAAAGGGTCCGCGCCACTTCTACCTGTTGATAGAACTCCAGCTCATCACCCTCCTTGACGTCGTCGTAGCCCGCAATCTTCAGCCCGCACTCCAGGCCGTTACAAACCTCTCGCGCGTCGTCCTTGAAACGCTTCAGGCTGTCCAGGCTTCTGCCGTCCTCTATCACGATGTTGTCGCGCGTGACTCGCACCTTGGCGTTGCGGCTGACCAGCCCGTCGGTGACGTAGCAGCCGGCAATCGTGCCGAGGCGCGATATCTTGAACACAGCCCGCACCTGCGCGTGACCGATGACCTCCTCGCGGATCTCCGGAGCGAGTCCCTCGGACATGGCCTTGCGGACGTCTTCCAGCAGCTCGTAGATCACGCGATACATGCGCACATCCACGCCCTTGGCCTCGGCGAGGTGCCTCGCCTCGGCATCGGCCACCACATTGAACCCGATGATGATCGCGCCGGACGCCTCAGCCAGCGTCACGTCGCCCGTGCTTATGCCGCCGACGGCGGCGTGGAGGATTCGCAGCCGAACCTCGTCGGTACCCAGCTTCTCGAGTGAGCTCTTCAGCGCCTCGAGAGAGCCCTGCACGTCCGCCTTGATGATGACGGCCAGCTCATTCGCCTCGCCTTCCTGTATGCGGCTGAGCAGATTCTCCAGCGTGACCTGCCTGCCTGTGGCGAGCGACTTAGCCCGCGCCCTGGAGCGGCGTTCCTCGGCTACGGTGCGGGCCCGTTCGAGGTCTTCGAGCACGTAGAATCTGTCGCCGGCCTCGGGCACGTCGTCCAGCCCGGAGACCTCCACGGGTGTGGAGGGCCCTGCCTTGTCGACGGCGCGGCCACGGTCGTCGATCATCTGTCGCACGCGGCCGAAGCCGCTGCCGGCCAGCACAATGTCGCCCACCTTAAGCGTGCCGTTGCGGACGAGCAGCCGGGCCACCACGCCCAGCCCGCTGCTCATCTGCGCCTCGATCACGAAGCCGCTGGCCGGGGCCTCTTCCTCGGCGGTCAGCTCCAACAGCTCCGCTTCCAGGCTCAGCGTCTCCAGCAGCGTGTCTATGCCGTCTCCGGTGGCGGCGGAGGTCTGTATGACCTCGATATTGCCGCCCCACTCCCTGGCCGACAGGTCGTACTCGGCCAATTGGCCCAGGGCACGCGTGACGTTGGCGTTGGGGATGTCGATCTTGTTCAGCGCCACGACTATAGGCACGCCCGCGGCGCGGGCGTGGCTGATGGCCTCGACGGTCTGCGGCATCACGCCGTCGTCGGCGGCCACGACCAGCACGACCACGTCGGTCATGTTCGCGCCCCTGGCGCGCATGGCGGTGAAGGCCTCGTGGCCGGGC
>CAYUYH010000063.1:0-12274 GCA_964449175.1 uncultured Planctomycetaceae bacterium | reverse complement strand
GTCCGGTTACGTCTACCCGGACGTGGGCTCGCAACCCATTCTGGAGCGCGGTGGGGCTCCCGCCCCGCCGCGCGACACACCAGGCTTAGGTGGCGGGGCAGGAGCCCCGCCACCCTTCAAGCCGGTTTCAACTCCGCTTCTCGCCTCGGCGGCCCCGGCCGGGCCAGCTGCGCGCAACAAGCCTATGAGGCGCCTGGATGCCCGCAATGCCCAGCGCCATCGCTGCGCGCGGGCGTCGCGCAGGACGGCCATCACCGCCCGCCCCCACGCGCCGCTGTCGCCGCAGATGTTGGTCACCGCGCCCGGCCCGGCGACGTTTGGGCCGCCGGCGGCCTCAACGGCCCGCAGGGCCTGAGCGGCCTCGTCGGCGTTCCGCGCCAGCAGGCAGCCCTCCAGCGGCCAGGCGTAGATCACGTGCTTGCCGCGAGCCAGCGACTCCAGCACCATGCGGGCCAGCCCGTCGTGCTCCGTGACGCGCAGCAGGCAGCCGACCTTCGCGTAGACGCCGTCCATATCGTCGGTCCACGGCATCGAGACGACGTTGGGGAACGCGGCGAACCTCTTGCCGTCGTCCCGCAGGATGTAGAACGTCACGTCGCCTCGACGCGCGACGAGCTGCTCGACGACGCGTGCCCCGTAGAAGTCCGCGCGCTCGGCCGGCAGGTACACCAGCACCGACCGCGCGAGCTGCGGCGACCAGTGCCGCGGCCCCGGGGGCACCTCCGGCGGCGAGCGGAGGATCACCTGCGCCTGTATGCCGACCTCGGCCAACTCATCGCCCAGGTGCGGCGCGATCGCCACGTTGTGGAGGACGAACCGGTCCATCTGTCGCGCCGCCTCGGCCGCAGCCGGGTTGCGAATGACGTTCAGGACGTCGGTGCCTGCCCACCAGCGAATCATAGGCCGACCCATCGCCGCCGCCAATGCCACGCGGCGCATCGACCAGCGGTTGGCGGGCGCGCACGACACGCTCACCAGCACGTCGGCCCAGAGCACGCGGCGAAGCCACCGGCCCAGGGAGATGTTGGCCGGGTAGTTGAACCTGGTCTCGCAGCCGAGGGATTCCAGCCCCTTGGCCGTCCACAGCAAGGGAGACGAGAGGGCAGGCTTCTCGCCGCAGCAGAGGATTCTCATGACCCGCCCCCTGCCCGGCCGGGCTTGCCGCGGCCAAGGACGGCGCGGGTGGTGGCCATCAGGTCCACGAGCAGCTCCGGGAACACAAACTTGACCGTCGCGACGTATGTCAGGCCGCCGATCACCGTCGCCGCGGGCAGCGTCACCTTCGGATCTTGGCCGACCATCGTCATGCACACCACCTGTGCCTTGGCGGCGACGTAGCACATCCCCGCCGAGACGGCCACGGGCCAGACCGCCCGCACCAGCGGCCTCAGACCGGAGCCGACCATGCGCATCGCCACCCACACGGCCACGACGTTCGGCAGGTTCGACAGCGTCATGCCCCAGGCCACTCCCGGCAGCTTCCACCGCAGCCCGAGCAGCGGCACGAGCACGAACGCCGCCACCACGCTCATCCCCGCCAGCTTGAAGGGCAGGTCAGGCCGCTGCTTGCAGAGGAACAGCGAACCGACCGGCCCGGTCACCGAGCGGATGGCCGCACCAAGGCAGAGAATCTGGAGCGGCACGATGACCGGCAGCCACTTGCTGCCCCACAACACCCGCACGGCCGGGTCGGCCACCGCCGCCAGCCCGCCAAGCAGCGGCAACATCACCAGGCTGACGTACCTGACGTACTTGGTCATGCCGGCCGCCAGGCGCTCGTCGTCGTCCTGAATCGTCGCCAGCGTGGGGAACACCACGCCGCTCATCGGCTGAACGATCCGCCAGTACAGTGTGTGCGGCAGGCGGTAGGCGTATTCGTATAGGCCCAGAACCCGCGCGCCGAACATCCGGGCGATCAGCAGGTAGTCGATGTTGCTGTGGAAGTAGTACAGGACTTGCGCGCCCAGGCCGTTGATGCCGAACCTGAACAGGTGGCGGAAGCTGGTGCGGCTGAAGATCAGGCTCGGCCGCCACCACGCGCGGACGATGACGATCGCGAAGCTCACCGCCGAGCCGATCAGCGTCGCCGCCACCAGCGACCAGTAGCCGGCCTGGAACCACACCGACAGCGTGATGGCCACGGCTATCTCCACGACCGTGCCGACTATCTCCGAGACGACCAGCCAGCCGAACTGCAACCGCTTGGTCAGCAGGCTGCGAGGGATCGACCCGATGCCCGCCAGCAGGAAGACTACGGAGGACCACCGCAGCACGTTGGTGACCAGCGGAGTATCGAAGTAGATCGGCGCGAACGGCGCGACCAGGAACGCGACGGCGAACATCCATGACTGCACCGCAAGGTTCGTCCAGAAGGCCGTGGACATGTCGGTCTGGTCGGCATCCTTCTTGGCGATGATGCCGATGCCCATGCCCAGCCCGCATGTGCTGCGGATGAAGCCGACCACGAGGATCGCCATGCCGACCAGGCCGAAGTCGCGCGGCTCGAGCACGCGGGCCAGCACCATGCTGGAGGCGAGGCGCACGACCGTCTGCCCGCCGCCGCTCCCCAGCCGCCACAGCGCGCCGCGACCGGCCGAGCGAGTCAACTGCGCGGTGCTGGCCGGCGCGTCGGCCCGCGGCCCCGGCGGGCCGGCGCCGTCGGCTGCACCGACCTGGCCGTCTGGTTGCGTGTGATCGTCAGCCATCCTGCCTCGCTTTGTCCTCGCCCAGGCGCGAGCAGATGATCTCCAGCCGCCCCGGCCAGGATTCGCCCGCCATCGCCTCCGAGCGCTGTCGCCGGGCCTGCGGCGAACCCTCGCCGAGTGCGGCCTCGATCGCCGCCTCCCATTCATCCGCGCTTTCGGCGATGTGTACGAACTGCTCGTAGCGGAGCACCTCCGGCAGCGGGCTGGAGACGACCGGTAGCCCGGCCGCAAGGTACTCTCGAAGCTTTATGGGGTTCACGGCCCGCGTAAGTTCATTTATTACAAAGGGTATCACGCCTGCGTCGAAGTGGGCGCAGTAGGCCGGCAAGTCCGCGTAGCTCTTGGGGCCGAGCAGGTGCATGTTGGGGATCTGGCGGTATCGCGACACGTCGCCCGTCGCCCCGCCTATCAGCACGAAGTGCCACTCGCCCCGCCGTCTGGCCAGCTCAGCGACCAGCGGCAGGTCCACCCAGTCGCGCAGCAACCCGAAGAAGCCGATGATCGGGCCGGGTACGTCCGCGATGTCGGCCGGGCAACCGTGCTCGCCGGCGACGGCGGCGGCGAAGTGCTCGTAGTCCACGCCGTGCGGCACGAGGACCGTGTTGGGGTTAAGCGGGGCCTTCGCCTGCTGGAGCGCCTGAGCGGTGGTGACGACCAGGTCGGCTCGGCGGCACAGGTCGGCCTCGTCGGCGAGCACCTGGGCCTTGTCGTAGCCGGTGAACTGCGAGAAGTCGTCCACGCAGTAATAGACCACTTTCTCCTCGCCGAATCGCCCGAGCATGTACGAGATGTCCGGCGCGAACGACCACACCTGCACAGGCCCGCGCCCGATGCGGCGCAGCGCGCGTCCCAGCCTGCCCGTGAGCAGGCGGCGGTTGAGCCTCCTCGCCAGGCTGGAGGCCGGCAGCGGCACGACCAGCGGCGTAATGACGAACAGGTTCCGGCGTTCCTCTCGCAGCGGGCGAACCACCTGCGCCAGCTTGCGGGCCATGTGGGCCAGGTCGGCCCCGCCGGCCGAGGGGGCGCGCGACGCGTGGTAGTTCACCCACAGCACGGTGTTCCGCTCGGCCAGCAGGCCCATGACGTGGTGCTTGCTGGTCGGCGGCGCGTCGTACCCGCTGGCGAAACACAGGATGGTCTTGCCTTCGATCACATTTGGCCCCGTTCGCTCTCGACGCCCGAGGGCCCCCGCCGCATCCGTCGCGTCAGCCACCAGGCTATGGGCATGGCCGCGGCTATCCCCGCCAGATTCAGCACGACGTCGTCGACGCAGCCGGTCCGCCCGGGGATGAGTATCTGCACGGCCTCCAGGACGACGCCGAACACCGCCGTCGCCGCGCCGGCGAGCAGCAACGCCCCCACCGTCGCGGCCGCGCCGGCCGAGATCGACAATGCCACGCCCACCGCCAGCACCGTGTAGCACGGCACGTGCAGTGCGTTCTGGAGGTCAGGGCTGAAGCTGCTGTCCCATCCGCCAAGCCGGCCTTCGGAGGGCAGCAGGCTGGCGACGGCCAGCGCGGTGGCGTAGACGCCCGTGGTTATTCGGATCGCGCGTGTGGCTCGGCCTGTCACTGTGTATTCTCCGCTGCGGCCGCGGCATCGGGTTCACCGCCGGCCAGTTGCACGCACCTGTCCACCAGGGGCGCGAGGCACTTGTCCCAGTTGAATTGCCCGGTCGCGGCCGCCCTGGCCGCCTGCTCGATGCCTTCGCGCCACGGCGGCTTGTGGAGCAGATCGAGGACGTGGCGGCGCCACTGGTCGGGCGTGTCGGCCTGGAGCAGGCAATTGTCGGCGAGAATGTCGAACGCGACGGTCGCCGCGGGCGAGGCCACGACGGCCCGGCCCATCGCCATCGCCTCCAGTATCTTGTTCTGCACGCCGCGCGCGATGCCCAGCGGCACGACGGCTGCGACCGCGGCGGCCAGGTAGGGGCGGACGTCGTCGACCTCGCCTGTGACCATGACGCCGCGCCGGGCGGTGAGCTTTTGGACGGCCGGGGCGGGGTCACGACCGACGATCACGAACGTCAGGTCCTTGGCCTGCCGCTGCAGCGCCGGCCAAACCTCGCGGACGAACCAGCAGACGGCCTCGATGTTCGGGCGGTAGCTCATCGTACCGGTGAACACGATCGACGGCGGCGCGTGCTCGGGCATCGGGCGCGGGGCGAAGTACTGGCTGTCGACGCCGTTTCGCGCGACCACGAGCTTCGGCCCGGCCAGGCCGGCGGCCCGCGCCTCGGCGGGGCTGACGACGGCGACGGCGTCGCACTGCTCGGCGGCGAGCTGCTCGAGGCGGGCGACGGCTCGCCCCTCGCGGGCGTACAGCCAGCTCATCGGCCAGTGGGAAGATTCGCCGTAGGCCAGCCACTTCGCGCTGTCGGCGTCGACGAGGTCGGCCACGCGCGCGCCCGCCGGGGTCGCAAGCGCAATCGGCAGCACGCCGGATGAGTAGCACACGGCCAGGTCGAACGGGCGAGCGGCGGCCTCGTCGGCGAGAAGTCTGCCCAAGGCCGCGTTGCGGAAGAAGCCTTCCGTCAGCGATCGGCCGGCGAGCATTGACCCCACGCCGCGCATTAGCCGCAGGCGCCCGGCCGGCGCGGTGATTACCTTGCGGCAGCGGGTCGCCAGTTCGGCCGCGGCCGCGCGCTCTGCTTCGCCATCGACGGCCGAGGCGACGGTGACCTCAAATTGCCTGCCCAGGGCGACGATTTCCTGAAACGCGCGGACGCGCTCGCCCTTGTCGGGCGGGTACGGCATACGATGCGAGATGAATAGCAGACGCTTCATGGCATCAGCCAGCTATGAGCAAGAGGCAGCCGACGCGGCGTGCCTCTTGCGGGATAGGCGGGGTGGGATTCGAACGCCACGACCTCCCGGGTGTATGGGCCCAAAGGGTCCTTCCGGGCGCTCTTCCATCTGAGCTACCCGCCTGTGTGTTGTTTCTTCGCGCGGAGTATCAGGGAATCCACTTTGTTACCTGCGCGCCGATGGCTCGGGTCGCCCACAGCGGCATCTTTCGCCAGATCTTGCCGGCCAGGGCGAAGGTCCTGTTGCTCGGACTGAGGTTGGGAATGTCTCCTTCCTTGGCTGCGCAGAACTGGTAGTGCAGCGGCGCGGGCTCGAAGCCGTGATATCTCTTGAACGCGTGCGGCCCGCGATTGTCCCGCCGCGTGCGGTTGAAGTCAAACAACCGCAAGCCGCGATTGACGGCATACTCCATGAGCTTGACGTACATCACGTTGTTTGCGTTCTTGCGCATGCCGTCGTCGGTGCTGCCGGAGAAGTACGGCACGATTTCGTCGCGGAAGACCAGGCTGAGCACGGCTGCGGCGGGCCTGCCGGCGTCGCGGACGACGGTACAGACACAGTCGGTCCCGTACAGCTCGGCCAGGCGGCGGAACAGGCTGCGGCGGTAGTTCGGCGAGCCAAGCCGGCGCAGCGTGGCCGCGTACAGGTCGTACACCTCGTCGACGAGCCGGCCGCCTTCAGCGATGGTCGGCTCGCCAAGGGCGTCCAGGCCCTTTCGGGCGGCGGCCCGCGTCTTGCGAGGCAACTGCGGGAGGATGTCCTCCGCTCGGTCGGGCAACTGCTTGCGGAACGTGTCGTAGCGGTCCAGTTCCGGCAGGTCCAGGCCGCTCGGCTCGCGGTGGCGAAGCTCCACGTACCGGCAGCGTCGCTCGTCCCGCAGCTCGCGGGCCGCGGCGAGCAGCTCCCGCGCGACGGCCGGCGCGTCGGCGAGGATGCCGCCATACGTCGCGTAGGGTATGCTGACCAGCACCCTGCCAACGAAGACGCTGTTGACCTGGAACATCGGCAGGACGCCGACCATCCGCTCCGCGGCGAACGCGCCCAGGTGGACGGGCAGATGGCCGTAGCAGTCCGTCACCGCCCGCGACCACGCGGGCAGGTGGAATACGGCGCCGATTGGGTGATCCAGGACGTACCGCTTCCACGCGTGCTCGTCGGATTGTGACAAGGGCCTGACCTGCACGGCGTGCTCAATGGTATCGCTGGCGACCATCTGGACTCCCGCCGCGGAACGCGCCTCGCCGCCGGCGCGGCTCATGAGTAGCGGTACAGGTAGCCTGGAATGTGGAACTTCTGATGTGTCAGCACGACGCCGACGGGCTTGACGTCGGCGGCCTGGAGCAGCGCCACCGCCCGCTGGACGGATTCCTTGTTGGTCTTGTTCATCCGGACGACCAGCAGCGCCTCGCCGGTGGCCCGGCCCAGCATGCCGGCGTCGGAGGCCACGTTGATCGGCGGGCTGTCGAAGATGACGTGGTCGAACTGGCGGCGGAGCTGATTGACCATCTCCTCCAGCTCGGGCCTGCCCATCAGCTTGCCGACCTCGTTCTGACGGACCATGCCGGCGGGGATGAAGAACAGGTTCGGCAGCAGGCTCGGCTGGAGAGCGTCCTTGATCGTGGCCAAGCCTTGCAGGATGTCCCCCACGCCGGGGGATTGGCTGACGTTGAGCAGCTTGGCGCACTTGGCCTTGCGAAGGTCGCCGTCGACGACGACGGTTCGCCGGTCGGGCCTCTCGGCCATCACCACGCCCAGGTTCAGGCAGGTGACGGTCTTGCCCTCTCCCGGCAGGGCCGACGTCACGACGTAGCAGAACTTGTCCCTGGGACACTGGGCCAGGAGATTCGTTCGCAGGGCGCGATACTCCTCGGTGATCGCCCCGCCCCGGTCGTGGTAGGCAAGCAGCAACGGCGAGCAGCCGTCCCCTCCGACGGCGGGCGCGGCCGCCTCCAGCGGCGCGGCGGGCGCGGCGGCGCCCTGCGCGACGGCGACCGCGGCGGCGGATGTCGGCTGCTTGGGCTTGGCCTCGGGGGCAGGCGGTTTTTCGGCCTGCTCGGCTTGGTGCTTCTTCATTGCGTCCGATACTTTGGCCACGTCTGTCTCCTAACCGGTCAGCCTCGACGGCCCGCCGGCGGCAGGCTGCGAGGATACCTTTATTCCCCAGCACGTCATGTCCCGCAGCACCTCGGCCACGATGTCCTGGTCTATGCACTGGGTGGCCTTGGCGTAGCCCACCAGCAGGGCATTGTCACAGAGGACATTGATGAGCCTGGGGATGCCGTCGGTGGCGGCATGGATGTCCGCCATCGCCTCGGGGCTGAAGCTCGCGATGAAGCCGTCATCGGCGGCCACGTTCAGTCGGTGATCGACATACGCGGCGGTATCCGCGGCCGACAGGTGCCCCAGGTGATAGCTGAGCACGATTCGCTGTCTCAGCGGTTCCCACTTGGGCTCGAGCAGCTTCTGGCGAAGCTCGGGCTGGCCTATCACGACGATCTGCACGAGCCGCTGGCCGTCCTGCTCCCAGTTCCATAGCAGGCGCAGCTCCTCCAGCGCACTGGAAGACAGGTCCTGCGCCTCGTCCAGGATCAGCGCGACCAGTCGCCCTCGCTGGAACATCCTGGCGAGCTGCTGTTCGAGCGCGTCGACGAGGGTCAGCTTGTCGGCGTTGGCGTGGACGTTCATTCCCAGTTGGGTTATCATGCTGCGATGCAGTTGCTTGCCGGACTGTGGCGGGTTCTTGATCATCACCGTCTGGCAGCCCACGCCCAGGCGCGACGAAAGCACGTTGCCAACGAAGGTCTTGCCGGCGCCGACTTCGCCGGTGACAAGCACCATCCCCTTGCGCTGCTGGACGGTGTACATCATGTTCGCCAGCGCCTCGGTGTGGATCGCGCTTTCGTAGAAGTACTTCTCGTCGCACGAAATGGCGAACGGGAACTCTCGCAGCTTGTAGAAGCTCAGGTACATACGGATACGCCTGACGGTCTGGTTGTCGTTGTCTGTTTGTCGGCCAGGCCCGCGGGCCACGGGACCGCCCGCGTCACCGATCCGCGTCCGCGCCGGCCAGGTTGGCCACTTGACCGAAGATGAACTTGACCGGCGAGGGTTTCCACTCCCGCTCGTATTTCATGGGGTCGTAAAGTTTCAGCCCTATGCTGATGGCGGAGATCATCACGGCCAGCGCAAGCACGGCGCCGACGACCGGACCGATGGTCCACCGCCTGATCCGCCTGGCCTCCCGCTCGCTGGAGGTGGTTATCTCGCCGACCACGCCACAGATGGGCAGGTCCAGGAAGGCGGCCAGCTCCTCGGTCGTGGTGATTGACCTGTCCAGAAGGCTCGAGGCGAACACCAGCGCCCCTCCGAAGGCCAGTCCGCCCAGAACGGCGAACCCGAACACAGCCAGCGCGTTCGGCGAGGAAGGCCTGTACTGTTTCGGCGAGGGCCGCACCGCCGCCAGGCGGGTGCCCTTCTCGGTTATCTGGGCGTTCAGTGCCGCTTCCACGGCGGTGAGCTTCTTTAGCCAGTCCTTTCTCTCGCCCTCGGCGTCGGCCTCGAGCTGGCGAAGCTGGAGGTACTCCTGCACGATGGGCCCGGCGCCGAACTGCTTGGCCTCGTACTCCTTCAGGAGTGCGTTGAGGCGGTCCAGCTCGGCGTTGCACATATCCAGCTCGGCCTGGGCGGCGAATTGGTCGGCCCGCAGCTCGTTGCCCGCGGGCATCTGCCACGAGCTTTCCATGACGGTCGGGGGCGCCGAAGCCAGTTCCTGCTCCAATGACGCGATCTGATTGCGAAGGGCCACCACGATTCTGTGGCTTTCGGTGGGCCTGCCGGGGCTGCTGAGCAGGTTCTCCAGCGCCTGGCTCTTCTCACGGATCTGGTTCTTCAGCTCGTCGATTCGGGGGTTGGGCACGCGGATTTCAGCCACCTGCGTGGTGGCGTCTGAGCCGGCGTCCGTCCAACCCTTCAGCCTGGCGAGATTGGCCTCGGCCACCGCCTTCCTGCGGCGGAAGCCCTCGATCTCGCTCATCACCCCTTCGATTCGCAGGGGCAGCGCGCCGGGCTTGTCCGGCAGGTAGCCGGCGTTCTTCGCCTCGAAGTCGACGAGCTGGTTCCGTATGTTGCTCAGGGAGCCGTCCGTCTTCTCCAGGCGGAGCTGGATGAACTTGTGCGAGTCGGTCAGTTGGCGCCTGAGACGGCTGTATATGCGCTCGATGTATTCGCTGATCAGTTGGTTGGGCATCGTCTCGGCCAGCTTGGGGTCGGCGTCGGTGTAGCTGACGTAGACGACGTCCTCCTGGCGAGACTCACTGGCCCCACGGATATCGACGCCCTTGGCGATCCTATCGATCATCTCCTGCTTCGCCCGGTCGCCTTCCATGGTAAGCCGACCGTCTTCGCCGCGAGGCAGGCCCTCGGTCAGCCTGAGCGCCTCTACCGCCGCTTCGATGGCGGTGTTGCCGCCCAGGTCCACGCGAAGCCTCTGGCGGATGGTGTCGAAGGATTCCTGGCTGACCTTGGTGATGTCGCCGGAGCCGGCCTCCAGGCCCATCTCGAACACAGCCGTGCCGGTGTACTTCAACGGCATGAAGTGCGCGCCGATCATCACCGCAATGGCGAACACGACCGCGCTCACCACGAGCATATGCCACCGCCGAAAGACGACTCGCAGGACGTCGCGGGCGGTCTTCTTGTGTCTGTCAGGCATGCGTGAACCTCAAGCTTAGTAGACGACTGCCGTCGGCACCGCTGCTGCTTCCATCGCCGGACGTATCGGGAACAGCAGTTGCTGCAACGCCAGGCCGATCGCCGCCAACGGGTTCGGCGGGACGTTGATCACGTCGTTGGGCATCAACAGTACGTTGTTCGACATGTCGCCGGATTTGATCATTGCGTTCAGATTGAGCATCATCTTTCGTCGGGGCCTGTCGGGCGACTCGGGGCGCACACCGCTGGCCAGGTACTTGCGCGAAGGCTCGGTCGCCGCCACGCCGCCGGCCTGGGGAGAGTCGCCGCGAATGAGGGTTATTCGCTCGGGCCAGGCCAGGGTCGTCGGCTGTGCCATCGCAAGCGCATCCAGCAGCGTGTTCGCCCCGTTCCAGGCCATCGGGCCCTGGCGGGCGACCTGCCCGAACACGTAAAACCTCTTGGAGTTGTAGCCGACCACCTGGACAGTCGCGTCGCCCTTCTCATAGTAGGGCTTGGAGGCCTGGAGGATCATGCCCTCGATCTCGGCGGGGGTCTTGCCGGCCACGTCCAGCTCGCCGACCAGCGGCAGGTTGATCATGCCGTCGGGGCGGATCATGGTCGTCACGTCATTGACCTCCGGCATGCCCATGGAGCCGATCTTGATGACGTCGGGCGGCATGACCTCGTACTCCACGCCCGAGACCTTGGCCCGAGGCTCCAGCAGGAACGCGTTCACCTCGTTGATGTCGTAGTTCCCGCAACCGCCGGCGAGCGAACACATGAACATCGCCGCCAGTACAAGCCGCATTCTGCCTGCGTTCATGGTTTTGCTTCTCCTTTTTCGGCAGCCACCGGCCGGGGTATCGAAATGACGCGCGTACCCGACCTGAAGCGTTAGGCGATACTCTTCCTACGGTTAAACCGGCAGAAGGGTTCCGTCCCGCCGGAGGTCAAAATCCCGGCCTGACGCCACTGCCCGTTCGGGCGAGCTATGGCGCAGACCCCTCATTGTACCAGACTTCGTCGCCAATGAGAAACCACTGATTCAGACCGGCAACACCCGGTCCCGGCTCTGTTATCGGCACATTACCAGGGCCTCTGAAGCGTATCCCAAGGCCTGATTTGCAGCCAGCCGTCCCGCCCTCGGCGCCGCCTGGGCGAACCTCCCCGCCGGCCGCCTGCTGCCCGCAAGCGGCAGTGCTGAAGTGCCTTCTGCGCATTGTCGATTAAGACGTAGCGGCACGGACCGCGCCGACACCCGGCTGTTGGTGTCGGCTCGTCGCCTGCGCCGCACGCGGGAAGATATGCCAGAGTGGCGGAAAATGTCGTTCTCCGAGGTGACCCTGGTCGAAGCGGTGGCCCGACTGGTCAAGGTGCAGATCGTCCCCGCGCCGACCGCACCCGGCAAGGAATCCCGCCTTGCCAGCCGCTTCCTAGGCCAACGCGGCAAGGGCGAGCTGCTGCTCGCTGCGCCCGAGACCCGGAAGGGCAAGGTCTTCCTCTCGACGGGGTGCCGGATCGGGCTGGTCTTCTCCGTCGCCGAGCAGACCTACCAGGCCCAGACCGCCGTCGCCGACCACTGCCTGTTCCAGCCCGCCCCGGGCAGGCGCGTCGACGCGGTGGTCGTCTGGAGGCCGGAGAAGGTCACCTGCCTCGACCAGCGAAGTCAGCCGCGTTGGCAGGCCGACACGAACGAGCCGGTGTTCGCCTCGCTCTGGCCCGCGGAGGAGCTTGGCCTCGCCGGCGTGCCCGCGCCGCGCGTAGGCCGGCTGGCGAACTGGTCCGCCGGCGGCATGGGCCTGGTGTTCGACACACCGCCCGCGCTGGAAGACGGCGCCGACGTCGTCATTCGCCTGGAGGGTCGCGGCCTCAGCGAGCACCCGGTCTACCGCGCCGTCCTGCGACACTGCACGCCCAGGCCGGAGGGCGGCTTCCTCGTCGGCCTTGCCGACGCCGAAGAGCTCGGCCCCGGACAGGCCGTCTGGATCATGGAGGCCCGCGCCGCCCTAGGCCGACAGGACTAGCGCGCGCCTGGGTCGCGAGCGAGGCGCGGTGGGGCTCCTGCCCCAC
>CAYUYH010000062.1:0-12289 GCA_964449175.1 uncultured Planctomycetaceae bacterium | reverse complement strand
ATTGTAGGCGGGGAGATCACCGACTACACGAAGCTGATGGGCGAGTCTCGCGAGCAGGCCATCGACCGCATGGTGGCCAACGCCGAGGCCCTCGGCGCCAACGCGATCATCGCCGCCCGGCTGACGACCTCGGCTGTGATGGGCGCCGCCGCTGAGATCGTCGCCTACGGCACGGCCGTGATTGTGGAATAACACCCGATTTGGCCGAAGAATGATTGGGAATCCGGTCCAATCTGAAAGGAGCCGGACATGCAGCCAAACCGCCTGAGCAGGGGTCTGCTTGTCGCCAACCTGACGATTGTCGTCTTCATGTGGGGATGGTTCCTCTTCGGCCTGCCCAAGTTCGTCGCTGTGTTCGACAGCATGGGCCAACCGCTGCCGGCTGTCACGTCGATGGTCATATATCTCGGTCGTTCCTTCATCTGGGCCTTGTTCCCCGCGGTGGGTCTGATCCTGGCCCTCAAGGAGCTCCTGCCAAACAAGAAGCTCACGGTGGCCATTAATGCTGTCTGCCTTCTCGCCCTTGCAGGCCTGACCGCTCTGTGCTGCGTGGCCGTCTACCTGCCTCTGCACGCGATGGAATGAATCGCGGCAGGGCAGGAGCCCCGGCGCGCGATTGCGTGCGTTGTCTGCCGACGGACCGGGGGAGCCGGGGGCCAGCCAGCCTACACCTTGAACGGCATGTCGGGCGTCCAGCAGCCGGTGGTGCTGTCGGCCGTGAACACCTGGAAGCCGAGGTAGTTGCCGAACGCCTCCCACAGCACGTTGCCGACCGTCGAGCGATTCATGGCTACGTGGTGGGGGAAGTGTCGCAGCAGCACATCCTTGTAGAGCTTCTGGATGCCGGGGATTCTCACCCAGCCGTAGGCGCCGAACGTCTTGGCCTTGTTGGGCTCGACCTTGCCCTGGGCGAGCATGACCTTCATCGTCCCGGCGTTGTCCTGCGTGGCGCGGCAGAGCGTCACCGGCCCGTCCTTCATGACGAACTCCACCACGCCCATGGCGTTCTCGCGCCCGGTCGTGCCGGCGATGATCTCCTGGCAGCCCATCTTCGGCTTGCGCTTGGCCCAGGACATGGGGAACACGCCGCAGTGCCAGCAGTTGACCAGCTCCGGGTCGTCGTTGTGGAGGTTGTTCCAGTCGGCCAGGCAGCTCGGGCCGCCGGACGCCAGTTGCAGGGCGTGCATCGACAGCGTGCCCATCATGTCGGCCTCGCAGGCGCAGGGGATGCCGCGGTCGTCGAAGCGGCTCATCGTCGTGCACGAGCAGATGCCGAGGTTCGCCTGGATGCTCGTCCAGCACTGGATGCCCAGGGCGTCGAGCTTGCTGTCGGTGATGAACTTCTTGGCGGCGAGCTCGAACTTGGCGATCTTGGTGAGGATCTCGTCGCTGACGGCGGAGCAGTCGATGGTCGCCTTCATGTCGGCCATCACGCGTCGCACGGCCGCTCCGGTCTTCATGCGATCGATCGCGCCGATGATCTCGGACAGGTCGAGCGTCACCACCGTCGCGCCGAGCGCCTGGAGGGCCTTCTCGCTGTAGCGGCAGGTCCAGAATGCATCAGGCCGCGCGCCGATCTGGCCGTAGCGGGCCTTGCGAATCCCGCCGACCACGCGGCAGACGGCCAGGAACCGCTCCGCCGTGGCGCGGAAGCTCTTGTCCGACGGGTAGCAGATGGGCACTTCGGGCACGGAGTAGGGCAGCTCCAGTTGCCGCAGCGCCTCGCCGATGCTCAGCAGCCCGCAGAAGCTGTCCCGCCGCTGCGTGGACATCTGTAGGGCCTCGGTCTCCTGGCAGCCGACGATCAGAACCGGCGCCCGCAGGCCCGACTCCTTGATCGTCAGCGCCACGCCCTGCTCGTCCCCGAAGTTGACGGCCGAGACGACGATCCCGTCCACCTGCTGGTCGCGGAACATCTTGCCGACCTTGATCGCCTCGTCGAGCGACTCGACGCAGCCGACCTTCGTGTCCTTGGTCGAGGGCACGACGACGGTCGCGCCGACGTCCCTGAGCGTCTTGACGGTCCCGGCCCGCATCTCCGCGGCAAGGACGTCCGAGAAGAACCCGCGATTCGCCGGGATGAAGCCTATCTTCACCTTCTTCGCTAGCATGAGGTGGTCTCCCTGAAGGTAGCCAAACGCACTGGATTAGCAGGGGTAATTGAACGTCCGGCCGGGGCCGAACGCAAGCGCAATCCCCCGCGCCGCCTGTCCCCCCCGCCTGACGACGCCTCGCCTGCGGCGCGCCGGGGTCACCCACGGAGCAGGTAGGGCGTACAACTTGCCGCACGCGGGTCGTGGGGTTGGGGGTTCCGCGTGCAGGACCTCCGCTTCGCGGAGAACCTGCACGCCCTTGTATTTTCCCACCGTGGCGGTGTTGATTGGAAGATCGTGTGGCGGTTCACCCGAGGCCGGAGCCCGTTAGGGCGAGGCGTCGGGTGAACCGGCTACTGGCTACTACGTCCCCTCGCCGCGGCGAAGGGCTTGCTCCGCACTGCCTACGCCTTCATCCCGAACATCTGCTCCTTGAGGTCGAGGTAGTAGAGGTAGTCTTCCTGCTTCACGTCCGGCGGGCAGCGGTGGTCGCAGAACGGTATGTACCCGCCGCGCTCCACCAGCGGGGCGAGCGTCTCCAGGTAGGCCTTGATAGCCTCCGGCCCGGCGCGGAGCTGAATCTTGTCCACGCCGCCCATGATCCGCAGGTCCTTGCCGTACTCGCCCAGCAGCTCGCCGGGATGGCCGGCGCCGTTGACCTCGAACGGGAACAGGCAGTTGATGCCGCCTTCCAGCAGGTACGGCAGGATCGGCCTAACGTCGCCGTCGCAGTCGGTGTACCACAGGTCGATGCCGTGCGCGTGAAGCCGCCTGGATATCCGCTTGTACCGCGGCATGACCACGTTCTTGAAGAACTCCGGCGCGACGATCGGCCCGTTCTTGAAGCAGATGTCCTCCCAGCCGCAGGCATAGTCGAAGTCGATCTCCCCCAGCACCTGGTCGAGGAAGTGCTCGGCGAGCCGGCAGGCGGTCTCGACCATGTCCTCGACCATGTCGGGATGGTCGAAGCACATGTAGGCCAGGCCCTCGAAGGTGAGCATGTTCCGCACCATGCCGATCATCGAGCCGCAGTCCACGCCGAGCGGGTAGTCGCGGTCCGGCGGGTGGAGCTGCTTGAGCTTGGCTACGTCGACCACGCGGTCGGGGCAGTCTACCTGAAATCGCTCGTCCTTGACACGCTTCCAGTCTTCGGGGGAATTGATCGACGATTTGAGGAAGTGCGGGATCGTATCGTGGCCGTCCTTTGGCACCTCGGCCAGCAGGCCCTCGCCGTTCATGATGACCTTGTGGGTCTCGGTCTCCGAAACGACCTTCTTCTCGAACGGCGGGTGAATCCACACGCGCCCGTTTATGCTCCTGATGATGTCGAAGTTGAAGAAGATGTCCGCCTGTAGGTTGTACTTCAGGGCGGCGCCGATGAAGATCGGCCAGGTCTTGAAGTTCTCCGCCCAGTAGCCGAACTCCATGTTGAAGCAGCGGTCGACGGGCTTGTAGTGCATCTGATTGTTGAATCGTTCGCGGTCGGTCATCGTGCCGCGCCACTTCGGCCGGCATGGCGTGATTGGTCGGCCCCTGTGGTCGGGGCGGGGCTTCATGCTGGGGTCGGCGATATCGGCCATCACGGCTGGTCTCCTGGCTATTCGACCACTAGTTGGCTCTCCCCGCGGCGCATCAGTTGATGCCGCTGCCATCCGGCGTTGATGTCGGGGAAATCTTCTCGGTAGTGCACGCCGCGCGTCTCGGTTCGGCGCAGGGCGGCCTCGACGGTCAGGTAGGCGCTGGTGAGCATGTTCTGGACCTCCCACCCGGCCGGGGCGAAGAACTCCTTGTCCAGCACGTACCGCCCCCAGAAGCAGACGATCTCGAGCGTCTCGGTCAGGCGGTCGCCGCGTCGCACGATTCCGACGTTGCGCCACATCACCGATCGCAGCGAGTTGCGGATGTCGACGAGGTCCAGCTCGGTGCGCTGGCTGGGGACGTTGGCCCAGTCGACCTTCATCGCTGCCAGGCGGTCGCCGGCGCCGGCGGCGATTTCCGCGGCCTCCTGCCCACACCGCTTGCCGAAGATCAGCGCCTCGGTGAGGCTGTTGGAGGCCAGGCGGTTCGCGCCGTGCAGGCCGGTGCAGGCGGCCTCGCCGCAGGCCAGCAGGTTGTTGATGGCCGTCCGCCCGTCGATGTCCACCCACGCGCCGCCGATCATGTAGTGGGCGGCCGGGTGGACGGGGATCAGGTCGGCGCCGGGATTGATTCCGAAGTGGCGGCACTGCTCGTCGATGCTGGGGAATCGGCTGGCGAACGCCCGCTCGCCCATCTCGCGTACGTCGAGGAACACGTGCGTGGCGTTGGTCTTGGCCATTCTGTCCAGGATCGCCCGGCTGACCACGTCGCGCGGCGCGAGGTCGGCCATCTCGTGGTACTCGGCCATGAAACGCTCGCCCTTGCGGTCCACGAGCACGCCGCCCTCGCCGCGCACGGCCTCGGATATCAGCGACCGCGTGGCCCCGGCGACGTACAGCGTGGTCGGGTGGAACTGCATCATCTCCGCGTCGGCGACGGCGCCGCCCGCGCGGAACACCATGGCCGCGGCGCCGGCGGTGGCGCAGGGGGGGTTGGTGGTCTCTCGCCAGAGCATCCCCGCGCCGCCGCCGGCCAGGATCGTCACCCGAGCGCGGATCATCTGTAGGCCGTAGCGCGGGTTGTAGGTCAGCGCGCCCAGGCAGGCCGCCCCGGGCCCGCCGGCGGGCGGGTCGGTCACCAGGTCGATCGCGAAGCACTCCTCGAATATCTTCAGCTCCGGCGTCTGGCGGGCGCGGGCGATTAGCACTTCCGCGAGCGCCTGGCCGGTGGCGTCGCCGTGGGCGTGGACGATTCGGTGCGCGGAGTGCCCGCCCTCCCGACCGAGCGAGAGCTCGCCGCCCCCGGTGGTGTCGAACTGCACTCCCCAGGCCCGCATCTCGGCGATCTGCTCCGGCGCCTGGCCGACGACGTGGCGGATCACGTCCTCGTCGCCCAGCCCGCAGGCGGTGGCGATCGTGTCGGCTACGTGCTGGGCGATGCTGTCGCCAGGGGCGATCACGGCGGCCAGGCCGCCCTGGGCGTAGTAGGTGTTGGACTCGCCGGCGGCGGCCTTGGTGACCACGATCACCTGCCCGCTGCCGGCTGCCTCGATGGCCGCGCGAAGCCCCGCCGCTCCGCTGCCGATCACCAGCACATCCGTGAAGATGTGGGGCAGGCGGCGGCTCTCGAAGCTCACCAGATAGCGGCGTTGCAGGTACGCACCGTTCATGGAAGTCCGATAGTCTATGCAGACTCGCCCCCGTTGTCGAGCGCGACCGTCGGGCCCCCTTGAGCCTCCGCCCCGGCACGCATCCGGCGGCAGCGGGGGCTTGCCCAATACACTATTGTCAATCCGCGGCCACAACGGTAGAGTCGCCGCGCTGACGAGTTCGACCCCGACAGATAAAGGACCGGCCCGATGCGAAAAGAATCCCTCGAATTCCTCCGCAAGCTCCTGACGACGCCCTCGCCCAGCGGCTATGAGTCCAAGGCCCAGAAGATATGGTGCGACTACGCCCGCAAGTACGCCGACGAGGTCCGCACCGACAGCTACGGCAACGCCGTGGCCATCCTGAACCCCAAAGGCGACCCCAAGCTCATGCTCGACGGCCACATCGACGAGCTCGGGCTGATGATCAAGCACATAGACGACAAGGGCTTCATCTACTTCCAGCGGATAGGCGGGGTCGATCCGGCCCTGGTGCGCGGCAAGCGGGTGAACATTCACACGGCCAAGGGGATCGTCAAGGGCGTGATCGGCGCGACGGCAATCCACCTGCTGGAGAAGGGCAAGGAGCAGAAGGCCCCGAAGATGCACGAGTGCTTCATCGACATCGGCGCCCGCGACGACGCCGCCGCCAAGCGGCGCGTGGCCGTGGGCGATCCGATCACCTTCGTGGACGACTTCGAGATGCTGGACAAGAACATCGGCGTCGCCCGCGCGTTCGACAATCGCGTGGGCACGTGGACCGTCATCGAGGCGCTGCGCCTGGCGGCCGCCGGCAAGCTGAAGTGCGCGATCTACGCGGCCAGCTCGATACAGGAGGAGGTCGGCTGCATCGGCGCGACCATGAACGTCTTCAACTTCACGCCGCACGCCGCCGTCGCCGTCGACGTCACGCACGCGACGGATTCCCCCGGAGTGAACGTAAAGGAGCACGGCGAGGTCAAGCTCAGCGCCGGCCCGACCGTCTCGGTCGGTCGCGAGCATCACCCCGTGCTGGTCGACCGCATCCGCGCCGTGGCCAGGCGAAAGCGCATCAAGCTCCAGGTCGAGGCGTTCAGCCTGACCGGCGGGACCGACGCGATGGCCATCCACAACAAGCAGGGCGGCGTGCCGGCGACGGTGCTGGGCATCCCCACGCGCTACATGCACACGACCGTGGAACTGATGGACCTCCGCGACCTCCAGCACACGGCCGACCTGCTGGCCGCGGTCGCGCTGGACATCAAGACCGGCGAGCGGTTCAAGGTCAAGGTCTGAGCCGCACGGTGGTGACTGCTGCCGGGTTGGCAGGCTATTGTGAGGCGCGGCGGGGCTCCCGTCCCACCGCGCAAGAGCATAATCTGTACGTCCTCGCAGGCGGCGGGGCAGGAGCCCCGCCACCCCTTCATCCAGACAGGGCGCTGCCCGCTCCCATAGCTAGCCCTTCGCCCGCAGGATGGACAGGAACATCCTCTCCGCCGGTCCGGCCGCCTTGCCGCGCCGCCTAAGTATCCCCAGTGACCGGAACCACTTGCGGCTGTCGCGGAACGGAATTGCCGCCAGGTCCTTGTGGGCCACCTCGCGCTCGACGTTGCCGCGAGGCAGGATGCTTAGCCCAGCGTTGATCTCCACCGCCCGCTTGAGCAGCTCGACGTTGTCGAACTCCGAGACGACGTTCACCTTCACGCCGTGCGCCTTGAGCGTCTTGTCGATCTGCCGGCGGGTGGGGATGTTGGACTCGAAGGCAACGAAGTTCTCGCCCTCCAGCTCCCCTGCGTCCACCTGCTTCGCCCCGGCCAGGCGGTGGACAGGCGAGCAGACCAGCGCCAGCTCCTCCTGGGCCAGCGGGATGATCTCGATCGATCGGTGCCGCTCGGGATAGGCCACCACGCCAAGGTCCATCTCCCCGCTGACGACCGCGGCATAGATGCGGTTGGCCTTGGTGTAATCGACGTGCAGGTTCACCTCCGGATGCGACTGGAGGAATCTGCGAACGTGGGCCTCCAGCAGGTAGAAGCCCACCGAGTAGATCGTGCCCACGCGCAGCACGCCGCGGACGGCGTCGGCGGCGGACTTCACCTCGCCCAGCAGTTGCTCGTATCGCCGCAAGATAGCCTTGGCGCCCTCGTAGAACGCCTTGCCGGCCTCGGTCGGCGCGACCAGCCCGCCGCCGCGACTGATGAGCTGCGTGGCGAGCTCGCGCTCCAGCTTGGCAAGCTGCTGCGAGACGGCCGACTGCGAGATGTAGTTCTCCCCGGCTGCCTTCGAGAAACTGCCCGTGTCCACCAGGTCGCAGAACGTCTTCATCACTTCCAGGTTCATGCCGTCACCCTTACGTATGAGAGCCGCTTATCCGTCCGGCCTGCATGTTAGCAGGCCTAATAGCTCCTGTCCACCGGCGTTTCCGCGGCACCCGGTAGCGAGGCGGGTGTTGTGGTCTGCTGACTCGCGCGGCAGAATGATGCCGTGATCGACGGTTCCCCTCACGGCGAGCTTGTGGAGCGGATACTCTCGGCCGAGGCGCCGGCGGTGCTGCTGCGCGGCCCGGCGGCTTGCGGCAAGACATCCGCCGCACTGGCCATCTACCGTCGCTACTGCGCCGACTGGCCCGGCGCGTGCATCCTGCTCGCGCCGAACGCCGCGTCCGTCACCGCGACGAGACGACGCCTGCTGGCCGACGCCCAGGCCGGCGTGATCGTCGCGGCGAGGGTGATGACCTTCACCGACCTGGCCGCCAGGGTCTTGGCCGACGCGGGCGCGCCGGCGCCGCTGTCCGCCCCCCGCCGCCAGGTGATGCTGCGGCAGATCGTCGACCGTCTACTGGCGGGGGGCAAGCTGGCCGTCCTGGGCAGGGTCGCCGACACGCCGGGAGTGATCTCCGCGCTGGACAGGGCAATCGCCGAGCTGAAGCGGGCGGCCGTCGAGCCGGAGACCCTGGCCAAGGCCGTCGCGAGGACGGACAAGAAGGGCGCCGACCTCCTGGCCGTCTACGAGGCCTGCCAGCAGCGGCTGCACGAGGAGCAGGCCTACGACCTGGAGGGGCTGATGTGGCTGGCGCGGGATCGCCTGGCCGCCTCGCCCGACAGCCCACCGCGCGGACTGGACGGCGTGGAGGCAGTCGTCGCCGACGGCTTCACCGACTTCACGCCCACGCAGCTTGAGATGCTCGTGCTGTTCAGCGGGATGCTGCGGCGGGTCGTGATAACGTTGCCGCACGACGACGACGGGCGCGAGAGGCTGTGGCACTGGACGGCCCGCACGGCGGACAACGTCCGCCGCGCGTTCGGCGACCGCCTCGCCGAGCTGCACGTCGACCAGGACGAACGCAGCCGGCCAACTGCGCTGGCGCCGCTCTGGGACGCGGTGTTCGACTTCGACGCCGCGCCGCGTCCCCTACCGGCGGGACTCAGCCTGATCGCCGCATCCGGCATCGAGGCCGAGGTCGCCGCCGTCGCCCGGCGCGTCAAGCGGCTGCTGGCCGGCGCCGCCGAGCCCGGCAGCATCGCCGTGCTCGCGCGAGCCGTCGACACGTACAGACCAACAATCGAGCGCATCTTCGCCGCGTTCGACATCCCCATCCGCCAGGCCGCCCAGCCGCTGCGGGACTGCGCAATCGTCCGCTTTGCCCTGGACGCAGCCGGCCTGGGCGGCGAGTACGCCTACCGCGACGTGCTGCGGGTCATCAAGAGCAGCTACTTCCGCCCGCGGGCGCTGGGCGAGTTCGACGCGACGACGACAGCCGCCGCGGAGTTCGTCATCCGCTACGGCAACATCTCGGCCGGGCGAAATGCCTACGCCCGCTCGGCAGAACGAATCGCCGAGCAGCTCGCCGCCGGGACCGCGCCGGATGATGAAGATCAGCCGATCCCGCCGGCAGTCGAGCCGGGCGACATACGCCGCGCCGGTGAGATGTTCGAGGCACTGTTCGACCTGTGCGACGCAGCCAGGGGTGCATCCGACCGGCGCGGCGCGCTGGGCATGTTGGCCGACCGCCTTCAGCTCCGCGCCGCCGCCTGCGACCACGAAGACGACGAAACAATCGCCCGCGACCTCCGCGCCCTGGCCGCACTGGAGGCCGTCCTGGCCGAGCTGCCATCCCCGCCCCCGCCGCTCGATCACGTGCGGTTGGCACTGGCCGCCGCTTCCTGCCCGCCGCCGCGCGGGCCGGCAGCTGTCGACGTCCTCGGCGTGCTGGACGCCCGCGCGATGAGCTTCCGCCACGTCTTCTGCCTCGGCGCCGGCGAGGGGCACTTCCCGCGACGCTTCCAGGACAGCTCGCTGATCTCCCAGCGCGACCGGCTGGCATGGGCCGACCGCGGCGTGTCGCTGGACACGCGCGACGACCTGACCGCGCGCGAGATGCTGCTGTTCTACCTGGCCGTCTCACGCGCGGCTGAGACGCTGACGCTGAGCTTCATGGATTCCGACGCCGCCGGCCGACCGGCCGAGGTGAGCAGCTTCGTCACGTCGCTGCTGGCGACGGCGGGCGGATGGGAAGCAGCCGAGCAGGCCGGCATCGTCGAGCGAATCCCGCCGGGACGGTTCCTGCCCGCCCCGGACGAGCTGGCCGGCGAGACGGAGACCTTGACGGCTGCGGTGGCCGGGCTGTTCAGCGAGGGTTGCGACCCGGCCGGCGCGGCCCTGGGCTACCTAGCCCGCACTGCCGCTCACCATGCCGCAACCGTCGCGCCGGGTCTGCTGGCCAGGCGCCGCCGCTGGCGACGCGGGCCGTGCGACGCATACGACGGGCGGATCACTGACGCCGACTCGCTCGCACAACTCGCCCGCCAGTTCGGCGACCAGGCCGTGTTCTCAGCCAGTCAGCTCAACGCGTACGGCGCCTGCCCGTGGCAGTTCTTCGCCGCGCACGTGCTGTCGCTGCGTCCGCTGGAGGCGCCGACCGACCGCCTGACCGCGCTCGACCGCGGGTTGTTCTGCCATAAGGTGCTGTGCGCGACGTTCGTCGAACTGGCGGCTCGCCACGGCGAAGGCTTCCATCTAGCCGCGGTCGCTAGCGACGAGCTGACGGCCGCGCTGGACCAGGCCGCGGCGTCCGCGTCAGCCGCGGTGGAGGCGCGCGGGGTGGCATATCCGGCGCTGTGGCGTATTCAGCGGCAGCGGATGCGCGACGACATGCGCGAGTACCTCCTGGCCGAGCATGCCGCAACGGCCGAGCTGTCGGCTGAGAGCCTGCACTTCGAGCTGCCGTTCGGCCTGGACGATGCCGACGGCGACCACGGAGCGGTCACGATCGCCACGGCCGCGGGGCCATTCCGGCTGCGAGGCAGGATCGACCGCATCGACCGCATCAAGGCCAGCGATCGCAGGGGCCTGCTGGTCGTCGACTACAAGACGGGCCAGCCGCCCACGCGCAAAGACATCGACGCGGGCCGGGCGCTTCAGCTTCCGCTGTATTCCGCCGCCGCCGCGCAGCTTCTGGGCGAGGAGTGCCTCGGCGGGGCGTTCCATCAGGTCGGCCGTGACAACAAGCAGACGTACTTGGCCGTGGTCAAACGTTGGGGTGAGACGTTCCGCGGCGACGCCGACTTCGAGAAGGCCCTGTCGGCGACGATCGACAAGGCGGGCCTGTTCGTCGGCTCGATCCGCAGCGGCCGATTCGACGCGCTGCCTACGCACAAGTGCCCCACCTACTGCCCGTTCCGCCGCATCTGCCAGTACGCCAAGCATCGCGCCCCCCTCAAGGCCGACGCCGAGCAGGAGGGCGGACCGTGACGCCACGCGAGCAACTCACCGACGCACAGCGGCGCGCCGCCGTCAGCCGCATCCACGAGAACCTCGCCCTGCGCAGCGGCGCCGGATGCGGCAAGACCTTCGTGCTGGGCAGGCGGTTCACGGAGCTTCTGCTGGCTGAGGGCGACTGCCCCGATCCGCTGTCGCGATTCGTGGCGCTGACGTTCACGGACAAGGCCGCGGTCGAGATGTCCCAGCGCGTGCGGCGGTTCCTCAAAGAGCGCGCCGCCGCGGCCAAGGCCGGCAGCGAGGACCGCCGGCGGCTGCTACAGTGGTTGGCCGGCGTCAGTGAGGCGCGGATATCGACCATCCACGGCTTCTGCGCGTCGCTGCTGCGCAGCCATGCGATCGACGCGGGCGTGGACCCGGACTTCGTCGTCTGCGGCGACGAGCTGCTGGCCCGGCAGATGGCCGCTGAGGCGGCCGAGCGCGCCGTGCTGGCCGCCGTGGAACACCAGGACAGCGGCGCGGCCGAGCTGATCTCGCGATTGCCGCTGGAGCGAGTCATCCGGTCGGTCGGCCAGTTGATCGCCCGCCGCACGGTCGCCGGTCTGGAGCAGTATTGCGACGGCTCGGCCGTCCTGGCGCGATGGCGCGAGACCGCCGACCGGCAGCGGCAGCAGGCCTGGACGCGGCTTGCCGACGATCCGGAGATCGCCGCGATGATCGAGGGCCTGGACCGCGACAGCGCCGCGGTCGCCGCCGGCGACAAGTTGGCTGCGTTCGTCCAGGACAAGCTGGCCATCGCACGCTCGATCCTGGCCGACCCAGCCGCGGCGACGACTGAGATGTTCGAGGCACAGCGGGGTTCCCCCGGCAATATCGGCTCGCCCAAGGCGTGGGGAGGGTCTGATGGCGCCAAGGATGCCCGGCAGCGCGTGAAGCAGTTGGGCGAGCGTCTGGGCGAGTTCGCCGTCTACGCCGAGCAGTTCGGCCCGGCCGACCAGGCCGCCGCCGACGCCCTGGCCGCACTGGCTGCACTGGCGTTGCGGGCCAACGCCATCTACGCCGCGGCCAAGCGGGCCAGGGGCATGCTGGACTTCACAGACCTGCTGGAGGCGACCGAGAAGCTGCTGGCCGGCAACCCGGCCGTCGCCCGCTCGCTTCGAGAGGGCATGGGCCAACTGCTCATCGACGAGTGTCAGGACACCGACGGCTTCCAGGTCCGCCTGCTGGAGCACCTGATCGGCGCCGCAGCCGACGGCGGCGAGCTGCCCGAGGG
>CAYUYH010000061.1:0-12355 GCA_964449175.1 uncultured Planctomycetaceae bacterium | reverse complement strand
GGCAGGAGCCCCACCGCGCTCCAAGATGAGCTATGGACTTGCCTCAGCCCCCGGCCCGGGCGCGCAGCGATGGCGGGCAGATGATTCAGCGGGCGCAGAGGTGGGCGTGGGGGCTGGGCTACTCGACGATCTCGAGCAGCCGCTCAGCCAGTGCGATGTGGCGGCGCTTGTCGCGGTGAAGCTCGGCGATCTGCTTGCGGAGCTTCTCGTCGGAGGTGCGGGCGGCCAGGTCGGCGTACATCCGCTCCGCCTGGCGCTCCTTCTCCAGCAGGGCTAGGAACTGCTCGCGTAGCATGGCCTGCTCAAGCACTGCCGCCGCCTCCTTCCCGAAGCTGCCTCGCGAGCAGCTCGACCATGCCGCGGTGCGCCTCCGTGTCGGTCCGCAGGGCCTGAAGGATGGCGTAGACCTCCGCCCGCTGCTCGTCGTCGAAGCACTCGGCCCGCTTGACCTCGTCGGCCGCCTCCATCAACGTCGCCGCCAGCCCGTGCTCCAGGCCCGTCATGGTGGTCACGTCGCTTGAGGCATTGATCTGGGCACCCGTCATGTGTGCAGCCCCTTCCGTTTTGAGTGAGATGCTGCCGGCCAAACGACGTGCTGCGAAGCTGAAAATGGCTATCGATCTGACACCATCAATTATCCCGCCAACGCCGCCAAATCTCAAGACAAATCGCCCCGCGAGGCGACTTTGAGTGCCTGTGCAGACAGCGGTGCGGACGGGTCGCCTGTGGGCACAATGCAACAGGGGCGTGGCCGCCGCCGGGAAGAAGCTCTTGGCCCCCTGAAACTGCCCGGGACAGGAATCGAACCTGCATGGGCCATGGGCCCACCAGCCCCTCAAGCTGGCGCGTCTGCCAATTCCGCCACCCGGGCGAGGCCGCCACGGTCACTCGTCGCCACAGGCGACTCGCCGTGGCGAGCTGCCGCGACTGCAAGCCGCAGCCTATTGCCCCGGCCGCGGAATGTCAAGCTCACCAGCGCCCCAGCGTGCGGATGGTCAGCCCTCCGCCAGGAGTTTCTTGAGGTCTCGGCGGGCCTTGCGGCGGATGCCCTGGCCCTTGCCGGTCGAGCGCTCGCGCTCCAGCTTGCCCACCAGGCGGTCGATCTCGACCGGGTCGACGGGCAGGTCCACCGCCTTGTTCTTATACCCGGCCACGTACATCGCGTTGGACAGCTCCAGCTCGCGGATCGACTGCTCGCCGTCGGCCACCAGCGGCTCGCCGCGGAGCAGGTGTGCGGCGAACTGGCGGATCACCTGGATGTGCGTGCCGCCCTTGTTCGTCGAATAGTCGGTCTCCTCCCACTCGGCTGTGTTCTTGATCTTCTCGTCGGCCAGGGCCGTGCCGGAGCCCATCGTGAACTCCTTTATGGGGTAGGCGAGCCGGCCTATCTTCAGCGTGTGATGCTCGGCGACGACGGTGGCCTTGTCGCCGCAGACCATGAACTGCTCCATGCCGGGCAGCTCGGTGGTGGTGGCGTAGATGTAGCCGACCTTGCCGTCGCCGTAGTCGCACAGGAAGTTGCCCGTGTCCTCGACCTCTATCTTGTGCGTGCGCGTGCCGAGCAGGCCGACCACGCGCTTCGGCAGGCCGGCGATCCACGTGAACAGGTCCAGGTGGTGCGGGGCCTGGTTTATCAGCACGCCGCCGCCCTCGCCGTCCCACGTGCCGCGCCACGCGCCGCTGTCGTAGTAGGCCTGCGTGCGGAACCAGGTGCTGCATATCATCGACACGCGGAACACCTCGCCGATCTCGCCGCTTTCGACGAGCTGCTTGATCCGCATCATGATCGGGCGGGTGCGGTGCTGGAGCATGCCGGCCAGGACCACGCCGCAATTGCGGCACTCTTCGATCGCAGCGGTCGCCGGGCCGACCGTCGAGGCCATGGGCTTCTCGCACATCACGTGCAGGCCCGCGCGGGCGGCGCGGATCGTCAGCGGCGAGTGCCAGTAGTGCGGCGTGGCAATGATCACCGCGTCGACCAGGCCGGAGTCGTACAGCTTCTGCGGGTCGCGGAATTTCGGGACGGAGTACTCGGCCGCGACCTCCCGGGCCTTGTCGGCGTTGCGGTCGCAGACGGCCGTCAGGCAGAAGTCGCTGCTGGCGTCCTTGACGATGTTCTTGCAGTGGAACTTGCCGATCACGCCCACGCCGACTACGCCGATGCGAACCTTGTCCATCAATTGCTCCCTGATGTCGCTGAAGATATCGCTGCTACACTCACCCGGGGCGGGCCGGGAAGCGAGCATCATACCGCCGAGGGGCTGATTCCTTAAGCGCAAACACACACGGAGCCTTGGCGACGGACGGGCCACTCCGGGGGCAGTCTCGCCCCGGCGCATGACAACATCCCGTAGGCAATCATCCAAACCTTTCGCCCTGTTGCCGGGCGGAGGGGAGGTGGGTATAGTGCGGCCATGCAACGCGTACGTGTGAAGATCGAGGGCCTGCGCGACCCGGCTGAGGCGATGAAGATCGCCCAGATGGGCGCCGACGCGATCGGCATGATCTTCGCCGAGTCGCCCCGCTGGGTAAGCCCCGAGCAGGCGCGGGCCATCGTGGACGTGCTGCCGCCGTGGGTGGCTACGGTCGGCGTGTTCGTCAACGCCGACGCGACGGCCATCAACCGCGTCGTCGAGCGCACGCGGATCGGCTACGTGCAGCTCCACGGCGACGAGCCGCCGGACATCATCCCGCGGATCGCCGCGGCGTGCATCAAAACCTTCCACATCCGCGACGAGACCTGGCTGGCGGAGGTCCGCGCGTGGCTGGAGGCGCTGCCGGCGCGGCAGAACCTGGCGGCCATCCTGCTGGACGCCTACAGCCCGACCGCCCGCGGCGGGACGGGCTCGCGATTCAACTGGTCGATGGTCGCCGACGCTCGCTCAGCCGGGGCGCTGAAAGGGCTGGACCCGATCATCCTCGCGGGCGGGCTGGACGCCAACTGCGTCGGGGTGGCCATCGACCTGGTCAAGCCCTGGGCGGTCGACGTCGCCAGCGGCGTGGAGCAGGCGCCCGGCGTGAAGGACCTCAAGAAGGTCGCCGCCTTCATCCGCGCCACGCGCGAGGGCGACGAGCTGCACAGCGAGTTCTGGCTGTGACGGCGGCGCCATTCGACAGATAGGGTTTGCAGTCGCCGACGGCAGGGGGCAGAATACCCGGCCCGGCACGAGGCCGGGGACAATCGAGGCAGGAAAGATCCATGGCACTGAAGAAGAGTCAGTACGACGTGAAGGACCTGAAGCTGGCCAAAGAGGGCAAGAGGCGGATTCTCTGGGCCGACAACGACATGCCCGTGCTGGCAGCCGTCCGCAAGAGGTTCGCCAAGGACAAGCCCCTGCGCGGGCGTCGCATGAGCGCGTGCCTGCACGTGACGGCGGAGACGGCCAACCTGTGCCGCACGCTTGTAGCCGGCGGGGCAGACCTGGTGCTGTGCGCGTCCAACCCGCTCAGCACGCAGGACGACGTAGCCGCCAGCCTGGTGGCTGACTTCGGCATCCGCGCCTATGCCATCAAGGGCGAGGACCCCAAGACGACATACTACCGGCACATTGCCGCCGCCTGCCGCCACAGGCCCTCGGTGACCATGGACGACGGCGCGGACCTGGTGGCTGCACTGCATGGCAAGTTCGCGCGCTACGCCGGTGACATCGCCGGCTCGATGGAGGAGACAACGACCGGCGTGATCCGCCTGCGGGCGATGGACGCAGCCGGCGTGCTGAAGTTCCCCGTCATCGCCGTCAACGACGCAGCCACCAAGCACCTGTTCGACAACCGCTACGGCACGGGCCAGAGCACCATCGACGGCGTCATCCGAGCCACCGACATGCTGCTCGCCGGCAAGACGGTCGTGGTGTGCGGCTACGGATGGTGCGGGCGAGGCGTCTCCACGCGGGCTCGCGGGGCCGGGGCCAACGTGATCATCATCGAGGTCGACCCCATCCGCGCGCTGGAGGCGGCGATGGACGGCTTCCGCGTTATGCCGCTGAAGCAGGCGGCCCGGATCGGCGACCTGTTCGTCACCGTCACCGGCGACATCAGCGTGATCGACGCCGCGCACTTCAAGCTCATGAAGGACGGCGCGGTCGTCTGCAACAGCGGGCACTTCGACTGCGAGCTGAACCTGCCGGCCTTGGCCAAGCTGGCCAGGCGGATCAACCGCGGCGTGCGGGCGGGCGTGGACGAGTACGTCCTGCCGGGCGGGCGGCGGGTATTCGTCCTGGCCGAGGGCAGGCTGGTGAACCTGGCCTGCGCCGAGGGACACCCGGCCAGCGTGATGGACATGTCCTTCGCAACGCAAGCCCTTACCACAGAATATGTTATCCGCAACGCCGGCAAGTTGGCCGCTGTCGTCCACAACGTCCCGGCGCGGATCGACAACTGGGTCGCCCGGCAGAAGCTGCTGAGCATGGGCATGCGGATCGACCGCCTGACCACCCAGCAGAGGAACTACCTCGCGTCCTACCACATGGGGACCTAGCCGCCCCAGGCCGGGCGGCAGCGGCAGACAACTCGCGGGGGCAGGGCAACCCGGCGCGCCGTGGGAACACGGCGGCCGCGGCGAGCGTATCAATGCTATTCAATGTTGCCTCCGTCCATGGCGATACATGGTCAAGGGGCGATGTTTACGACCCTGGGCGTTTGACACGCCTCACCGGTGTGTGTAGTTTACGTTGGACGGATCGAATAGCCCTGCGAGAGGAACCGCCATGTCAAGGTTCACGGTGCTGCTACTGGCCGCGGCTGTGCTGTGCAGCTTCCCTGCTCCATGCCCGGCCCAGGAGGCGACGGCGGCGGGAGGCGCCGGCGAGGAGCTGGAACTGGGCACGCTGGAAGGCCAGTTGCGAGATCCCTCCCGCTCGTCGAAGACCAAGACAGAGGCCGCCGGCATGCTGCTGATGAGGCCTAGCCCGCGCGCCGCCGAGATCCTGGCCTCTCTGCTCCGTGACAACGACAATCCCGCCGCCCAGATCGCCATCGCCGATGCTATCGTCGCCTCGCCGATGGAGCGCAAGGAACTCGTCGAGCCGCTGGTTGCGCTGCTCACCGGCGGCGGCGAAGCCGTTCGCGGGCCGGCCGCCAGGGCGTTGGCGCGGTACAAGGACCTGTCGGTTGCCCGCAGGCTGCTGGCCGCGGCCGAGGACAGGTCGCTGGACAACGCCATTCGCAGCGATATCATCGTCGCCCTCCAGGCCGTGCCGGACAAGCAGACCGTCGCGACAATGGTCCGCCTGCTGGACGATCCAGCCCCCGGCGTGCGAAGGGCGGCGGCGGAGTCTCTGGCCAAGCTGACGAACATCCGCGCGTTCGGCGAGGACCGCGCGCAGTGGAAGCAGTGGTGGCAGGCGAACAAGGACAAGGACCGCTCCGCCTGGCTGGTTGACCTGGCTGACAGCCTGGCCAGGACCAAGGCCGCCCTGGAGGCCGACAATGCCCGCCTTCGCGAGCGGCTGGCCCGCACGCTGAGCGACCTTTACGACGCAGCGCCCGCCACGCAGCGTGACGCGATGCTCATGGGCTTCCTCAAGGACCCGCTCGCCGACGTCCGCCTGGTGGGCCTCAAGCTGGTGGACCGCAAGATCGCCAGCAACGAGCCCGTCCCGCCGGAGACCCGCGTGGAAATCAGGAACATGCTGGCCGATGCCGACAGCCGAGTGCGCCAGGAGTCGGCGATAGTCCTGGCCAGCCTGGCCGACGGGGAGGCGCTGGAGGCGCTGCTGGGCAGGCTTCATGCTGAGGCGTTGCCGGAGGTTCGCTCGGCGCTGCTGAAGGCGCTGGGCCGGCTGCGCGATGAGCAGGCGCTGCCGGCTGTGCTTGGGGAGATAAGCTCCCCGCACGAGAACGTCGCCGCGGCGGCAGCCACCGCGTTGGCTCGGATCGCCGGCAAGGCGCCACTGGAGCCGGCTCAGCGGACCAAGGCCGTCGAGGCGCTTGTCGGGCGGTATGATGCGATCGATCCGACGGCCGGCAACGGCGTCGCACTCCGCGAGGCCTTGCTGACGGCCATGGGCGCGGTTGGCGATGAGTCGGTCATGCCCGTTCTGGAAGGGGCGATCAAGGATCCGGCTGCCAAGGTTCGGCTGGCAGCGGTCGTCTCGCTGGCCAGAGTAGGCAAAGCTGACGCCGCCGGCCCGCTGGCCGCACTGACTGCCGACGACGATCGCGGCGTGCGCCAGGCAGCCATCGCCGCACTCGGCGCCGTGGGCGGCACGGAGCAGCTGCCGACCATCGTGAACCTTACCAACCCCGCCGTCGAAGCCGACGCCGTGGTCAGGCAGCAGGCCTGGGAGGTGGCCCTGGCCATGCTCGCGGAGGCGGACGAGCAGACACTCGAGAAGGTGGCTGACAGCCTCGCCACTCGCCAGGACGCCCTGCCCGAGCGGATCAAGATACTCCAGATGCTCGTCACGAAGGTAAAGGCCAAGAATGGCCGGGCCCTGCCGTCCGCGCAGCGGCGCCTCGGAGGCGCGCTGGTGCAGGCAGGCAGACCGGCAGAGGCCGCCGCGCTGCTCGCCGAGGCCCACGCCGCATACGCCGCCCAGAACGCCCCGGAGGCGCTGGCCGTGTGGGACGAGTGGGTCGATGCCCTCATCGCAGCCGACGATCCCGCCAGCCTGACGGCGATGGCCGACCAGGAGAACACCCAGGCCCGCACGGGAGCGTTCATGCGACTGCTGGGCCGGCTTAGCGAGCTGAGCAGCCAGGAGAACTACCTGCCCGTGATACGCCTGGCGACCGAGGCGGTCGACCGGCTCGGCGCCCAGTTGAGCGACCAGCACCTCAAGACGCTTCAGCAGATGGCCCAGGAGGCCAGGGCCAAGCAGGCTGCCGTCGATCAACAGAAGGTCTCGGCGCTGGTGGGGTCGCTGGGTGGCGACGACGATGCCGCCCGCGCTGCCGCCGCCGACCTCCAGGCCATGTCCACCCGGGCTATCCTGCCCCTCCTGGCGGAGCTGAAGAAGACGGTCGCGGCCAACCCGACCAATCCGCAACTGGAGCAGAGCATCGTGGCCGTGCTGCGCCAGATTTCCCCCAAGCTGACCGGGTACGATCTCTCCGCCGCGGCGCCGGCGAAGCTGCAGCTGATAGACTCCTGGACAAAGCAGCAGCGGCAGTAGCTTCCTGGCCGCTGCCCCCCCCCTACGGCGCCAGCGGCGAGGCCCGAAGCCGTCGCACCCGGCGGTGATCCAGCCGGATGACGATCTCGAAGGAGTTCAGCAGATCGAGGTATTGTTCCAGCAGCCGGGTCATCAGGAACTTCTTCCGTACGGTCTCGCGGGCGGCGCGTCCCATCCGATCTCGCATATCCTTGTCCTTCACAAGCTGGATGATGCTCTGGGCGGCCTGCTCGACGGACGACACCAGGAAGCCGCTGACCTTGTCCTCGATCTGGTACCTGATGCCCCCCACGTTGCCGCCGATCACCGGCGTGCCCTTCCACATCGCCTCGGAGACTGTCAGCCCGAAGCCCTCCCTCAGTGACTTCTGGAGGATCACAGCCGCCCGCCTCTGGAGGGAGTTGACCAGCAGGCTGTCCTCGCGGTTTATCATGATGACCCGCTCTTCCTGCTGGTCCAGCAGCGACCTGTAGACCTCCTCGCCCTCGGGGTCGTCCGTGGCGGCGCTGCCGATCAGCACCAGCGTGCAGTCCACCTCGCGGCGGGCGATCTTGAAGGCCTCGATCACGCCCTGGGGGTCCTTCCACTTGTCGAACCTGGAGACCTGCACGACCAGCGGCAGGTCGGTGGGAATCTGCGGATAGCGGGCCAGGCACTTGTCGATGTCGTCATCGCTCAGTTCCTTGTTGGTCAGGCTGAACGGGTCGATCGCCGGCATGTGGAAGACCTGCGGCGGCATGATCTCCTGGGCGTATTCGGGGATGCTGACGATGACGGCGTTGTGCTGGTCGATGAACCGGCGGAGGTAGTTCCACAGCACGCGGTCGGGGTTGCTCAGGTCGATGTGGCAGCGCCAGATCCAAGGCATCGAGTGCGTGTAGTATTGGATCAGCGGCAGCGGCTGGGGGTCGTGGACGATGACGAAGTCGTGGTCTATGTGCATCTTGATTGAGTTCTCGTGGTTCACGTCTTCATAGATAGCCTTTGCCTCGTCGGTCAGCTCCATCTCGCCGCCCTGGAGGGCATTGTGCATGCCCTTGGTGATGCTGAAGAAGCTGGGGTTGCCCTGGATGACCCGCCAGCCGGTGCTGATGCGGACGTCGTTCATCAGGAGGGCGAGCGAGGAGAGGTACGCCGCCACGCCGCCACCATAGTAGGTGGAGCTGACGTGTACGATGTGGCGGTCGGCAAGCAGGCGGGCCTTTCGGCGGATCCGCTCGATCGTCTCGGCGCCGACGAGTGACTCGTAGTCACGCAACCGTCCCATTCTCGTGGACTTGCGGAAACGCTGGCCGGCCCCGTTGTCGTGGTTGCTGTTGCGCGTCATGCCCTACTCCATCGACTGGCGGACTCATCCGCGGCCATTCCCGGCGGCGATATCACACCAGGCACTGCCTTCCTCGGCAAGTGTCCATAGATTCTAATCGCCAAACTGCCCAAATACCTTGAGGACCGTTGCCGGCTTCCCGGTTGGCGAATCCGGCGGGCGGGCGGCACATACAATCCTACGCCGGTCGGCCGCCGATGGTGCTGGTGACCTATGGCGGGGACATGCGGCTTGCGGCGGACGCAGCCGCGCTGGGCCCACCGCGCGGGAGCACGCAGATTCACGGAAGTGCCAACATCGGCTCCTGCCGCTACTTGGCCTCCACTCGGTTGCGGACGGACTTGGGAACCGGCTTGGACTTCAGCTTCGGGTCGATGGCGACCGCCTTGGCGTATTCCTGGGCGGCCCGCGCGCCGTCTCCTCGCGAGTCACATATGACGGCCAGGTTGTAGTGAGCCTCACCCGGCTTGAGCATCTGCCCGTAGAGGGCAAGGCACTCCTCGTACCTGCCCAACATGCCGAGGGCCAGGGCGAGATTGGCCCGGTATCTGGCATCGGCGGGGTCGGCTGCGGTGGCCTTGGTGAAGTTGGCCAGGGCGGCCTGGCGGTCGCCGCCGTACAACTGGCACATGCCGAGGTTGTTCAGCAACACGGGGTCGTTGGGGTCGCTCTTCAGGCCGGCGGACAGCACCTCCGCCGCCTGTACAAGGGCGTTGTGCCGCATGTAGATCTCGGCGAGCTCGTGGTAGGCGGCCACGAGGGTCGGCTCCTGCTGGATGGCCTGGGCGAACATCACCGCCGCCCGCTGGTCGCGCCCCTGCGAGGCCAGGACCTTGCCCAGCGCGAAGAGCGTCTTGGCCGTGGGCGGGCGTCCGGCGGCGGTCTCGAAGTCGGCGGCGGTCTCTCGCTTGCCGAGCCAGGTCGCCCCACCATTATCCTGCTTGCAGCCCCCCGCTAGCAGAACCGCGGCCAAGACCAGCGCGATGCAGCCCGCCGATGCGGTCAGGCGGCGCGGTGTCATCGGTTGCCGGTCCCGGTGACGATGAAGCCCAGACCGCCGCCGCTGGAGTCCGATTTATCTTCCTTGGCAAGGATCTTGACTAGTCGCTCGGCGCCCATGCCGTCGCCGCCGGGAAGCCCGTCGACGATCTGGACGCGGTCGGCTTGCACGCCCGCCATGGCCAGCGCTTCAGCCACGGCCGCTACCCGTGCCGAGTACAGCGTGTCGTCTGACTCGCCTTGATGGACGTTCAGCTCGCCGGTGGCGGTTCTGAAGTGCTCGGCCAGGACACGCAGGTCGCGCTCGCCCAACTCGTTGAGTTGCGCGGTGTCTCGCACGAAGTGGTAGGGATAGATCGTGCGCTGGGCGATGATGGCGTTGTCTATCTGGGGATTGTCGATAGAGGCCATCAGCCAGGTGTTCAGCGACCTGGAAGGCGCCAGTGCCTCGTTGGTGGGCTCGCAGCCCGCCGCCGCGATGAGGAGCACCAGTGCTGTCAGAGTCAGTCCGTGTCTCATTTATCCCGTCTCCTTGTTGGATGCAGAGGATCTTGTCCGTCAACCGATCAACGTCCGGAAGATGTTCATCGCCGCCGGGCCGACCAGCACGATCAGCACGGCTGGGAATATGCAGACCGCCATGGGCACGATGAGCTTGACGGCCATCTTCTCAGCCATCTCCTGGGCGCGCTGACTCCTGATTTCGCGGAGCGAGCCGGCGAAGGCCTGCAGGCCGTCCGCGATGCTCGTGCCGAACCGCTCCGACTGGACGAGAATGGCCACCAGTGACGAGAGGTCCTCGCCGCCGGTGCGGTAGGCCATGTGCCGCAAGGCTACCGCCCGCGGCGCCCCGAGGTGTATCTCCAGGTTGGCCAGGGCCATCTCGTCGGCCAGGGTGGGACTGACGTGGCGCACCTCCTCACCCACGGCGTTCCAGGACATGTCCAGGCCCATGCCCGCGGAAACACATATCTCCAGCAGGTCCAAGGCGTCGGGCAGATGATGGCGGACCTCCTCGCACCGCTTCTGCCTGCGCGTGTAGACCACCAGGTTCGGGATGAACGACAAGGCGACGGCGCCTCCGGTCGCAAGCAGCAGCCTGTTGGCCAAGGACATCCCTGTCGCCCACAGCAGCGCCGCCAGGACGACAAGCCCGACGGCCAGCATGAGCACCTTGGCGCCGAGGTAGACGGCCGGGGCGCTTTGCCCGTGGAAGCCGGCCCTGGCGAGGTCCTCTTGAAGGCTGGCCGACGGCTTGCCCGAGCCGGCGTGCGAGCCGAGGTACGTCAGCACGCCGGTCAGGTTCGTGGCGGTTCTGCCCATCTCGCCTTCCAGCAGCGAGCCAACCGGCTGTTCCATCTCGCGCAGGCGCACCTCAACGCGCCTGCGCTTGGCGGCCCGAGCCGCCAGGACGGCGCCGCCGATGCACGTCACTGCCAGGAATACCAGGATGAATACGAGGAACGTTTCCATGTTGTCACCCACGTCGCAATGGGCAGGGTCAATACTTCAGCTTCGCCATGCTGTTCATCAGCCAGGCCCCTACCACAAGCCCAGCCGCGGCAATCCCCATCAGCCACCTGCCGGTTCCCGTGGTATACAGCGGCTCGATGTAGTTGGGGTTCAGCGAGTAGATCGCCACGAACACCACGAAGGGCATCAGCAGGAGCACTCGCTTGGAGAACTGCGTCTGGGCAGTCAGCACGCGCACGTGCCGGCTGAGCCTGATCCGGTCGCGCGTGACCGCCGCCAGGCGGTCCATCATGTCGGCGAGGTTGCCGCCGCTTCGGAGCTGGATAATGACGGAGGTCGCGAACAGCTTCAGGTCGTCGCTGTTGGTCTCGGCTGCGGCGCTTCGAAGCGACTGGTCGAGCGAGACGCCCAGCGCCTGCTGCTGGCAGATCTTCGAGAATATAAGCCCGACCGGCGACGGGATTTCCTCGGAAATGACGCGGAACGAGGCAAGCAGGGGGTGGCCTGCGCGCAGCGAGCGGGCTGCCAGCGACAGGGCATCGACGAATTGCTTGTCGAACAGTCCCTGGCGCTTCACTATGCGGTGCTGGAGGTATGCCCAGAAGGCCAGGAGGGCTGCTATGGCCGCTGCTATGCCCAGCAGCAGCGGCGCCTGCAACGCCACGCTGAACACCAGAATCGCCAACGTGCCGCCGATCAGCCCCAGCAGCATGGTCTGCGCGGGGACGTCCCATCCCGCATCGCGGCAGAGGCGCTCCAGGCGCAGCATCAGCGGCGGGCGCGGCTCGAGCCCCGGCACGGTGGTGACGGCTTCCTTGCCCTCGTGCCAGAGGCGGAGCTGCCGGGTAGGCCCCTTGGGCTGATTCAGGCCCAGTCGCCGCTCGATCTTCCGCTCCACCAGCGTGTTGCGGAGAGACCAAACCAGCACGCCACCGGCCCACACCGCCAGGACGAGTGTGAATGCTGCCGCTGCGGCAACCACATTGCTCACGTCTACGGCGGCGATTTCCATGGCGTCTACGCCCCTTCCTTGGCCTTCAGTATCCGCCTACGGAAGAACTCCGAATCCAGGGAGATGCCCTCGGCCTGGAGACGAGGCAGCAGCTGCGGGCGAACTCCCGTGGCTTCGAAGTGACCCGTGGCATGGCCGTCAGGGTCAACCCCAGTCTGATGGAACTGGAAGAGGTCCTGGAGACAGATCGTGTCGCCCTCGGTGCCGGTGATCTCGGCCACTGTCGTTACCTTGCGCCGTCCGCCGGTCAGTCGCGTCAGGTGGATGAGTATGTCCAGGGCGGAGGCCATCTGCTCGCGGATGACGTGGACCGGGAAGTTCAGCCCGCCCATGCTCACCATGTTCTCCACGCGCCTCAACGCGTCGCGGGGGTTGTTCGCGTGCACGGTGGTCATCGAGCCCTCGTGGCCGGTGTTCATCGCCTGGAGC
>CAYUYH010000060.1:0-12393 GCA_964449175.1 uncultured Planctomycetaceae bacterium | reverse complement strand
GCCAGGCCGTCAGCCGCCAGACCACCAAGTACGTCGGCGGATCCGGCGCGTGGTACGACATCAACGACGATGGCGACGGCGTGACGACCAGCGGCTTCAACGTCATCCAGACGAAAGCTCAGTTCGAAGGCCTCACCACCGGCAATCCGACCGGCCGATACCTCGGCACCGCGCAAGTGCACCAGACGCTCCAGGAGTACCGCAGCGGCTATTCCTCCGACGACGTGCCGTTCAGCGAGCCGTTGAACTCCAACGTGCCGACACTGGCGACAATGACCTCCGCGGCCCTCAACGTGCTGGACCAGGAGCCGAACACGGGCTTCTTCCTCCACGTCGAAGGCGGCGCGGTCGACTGGGCCAACCACGATAACCGGCTGGCCCGGATGATCGAAGAGCAGATTGACTTCAACGCCGCCGTCCAGGCCGTGGACGACTACCTCACCGCCGGCGGCGGGACCGGAACCAACGGCAACAACTACTCCAACACACTGGTGATTCTCACGGCCGACCACGAGTGCGGCATGCTGTGGGGCGCGAACTCGCAGTCCGTCGCCTACGACCCCGTGGTCAAGCAGGGCGCGGGCACCATGCCTCTGGCCAGCTACAACTCGGGCAACCACAGCAACAGTCTCGTGCCAATATACGCGAAGGGGTCGGGCAGCGATGGCTTCCTCGCACTTGTGGACGACACCGACACGCAAATGGTCAGCCGCTTCGGCCTGTGGCAGGGGTTCGATGGCCAATACATAGACAACACCGACATCTTCACCGCCATGAAGCAGGCCTACGACGGCGGCACGAAGAACGTCATCCTGATGATCAGCGACGGCGCGGGCTTCAACACGTTCACGGCCACGACGATGTACGAATACGGCATCCCCGAGCCGGCCACGCTCACGCTACTGACCGTCGGCGGCCTGCTGGTGATACACAAGAAGCGCTGATTCAGACCAAGAGATCATGGGACAATCACGGGCGAGCCCGCTGCCGGCGGAGTTCGCCCGTTCCTCTAGCTCACGCGTTCCTCGCCGCTGCCCGCCCCGCAAAGCTCGCGGGCTGTCGCCGCAATATAGCGTTTGACTTGTCTTCGGCGGCACTTATAATCTCGCCCCTATCTGGCGCGGCGGCCGGCGTGTGCATCTCGTGCGGCAGGTGAGACGATTTTCCCTGCCGGCCGGCACTGTGGCCTGTCGAACGGGCCTGGGAATACCACATGGACAGCTCTGCGAGAAGGCGATGAAGGACCATCCTCTCGGCTGCGGCATGGGCTGGCGATTGGCGGTCGCCTGCGCGCTGATGATGGCCGCCGCCGCCGGCGCCGACGCGGCCGAGCTCGTGCACGAAGACGTTCTCATCTCCGGCCAGCAGGTCTTCGCCTTCGCCGACCAGGACCAGGCCATCACGGTCGTGGTGGGGGATTTCCGCATGGCCGTGGGCGGCCGCGTCATCAGCGGCCGCGACGCCGTGGTGTGGATCGAGACGCAGACAATCGGGCGCGGGCCGCGACACGACATCAAGGTCTATGTCGAAGGCGACGCGAAAGTCCACGAGCCGAGCGGCGCCACGACCACCGACCAGACAATGCTGGTGACCGTCCGCACCGACGGGCGCATACGCACGACCTCCGCGGTTCTGCGGCGCGACCTGGGTGAGTTTCCCCTTTATGAGCGCGCGCTGGCAGCCCGCAAGGCGGCTGAGGCGCCGCCGACCATACCGCCGGCGGCGCCGACGGAGCCCGGCGCTCCCGGCGCCCCGGCCGCGCCGGGCGAAGTGCCGCCGACGATCCCTGGCGAGCCGACCGTCGAGCGGCCGGGCGCCGCGCCGACAAAGCCGCCGCCTCCGCCTCAGGTCGTCGACTTCCACTACGATGAGTTGACCTATAAGGCCGCCGGGGAAGGTGCGGAAGGCGTGCCGGCGGAGATGGCCGTCATACTTCGCGGGCACGTCCGCATCACCATGGGCCCGCCGGACAGCGACCTGTTCCTGGAGCTGAGCAGCGATTCGGCCGTCGTGTTCCTCAGCCGCGTTCCCGGCGCCGGCGAGCCGTCCAGGCTGATGCGAGGACTGGAACTGCCGCGCCTCGACACCGGCCAGCGGCTCAGCGGCGTATACCTGGAAGGCGACGTGGTCATATCGCGCGGCGAGCGCACCTTCCGCGCCCCGGTCGCCTTCTACGACCTGGCCACCGACCGCGCCATCGTCGTCAACCCCGTGTTCCACAGCGTCCAGGAGCAGCGAAACATACCTATATATGTGCGCGCCAAGGAGGCCCGCGTGCTGTCCAGCCGAGAGATCCACTTCCGCGGCGCCAAGGTCTCCAGCAGCGAGTTCTACACGCCGTCGTATCACATCGGCGCCAGCGAGGCGTACCTGATGGACACGACGCCGTACGACGAGACGGGCGAGCGTCTCGGCCCGCGGAGCTGGCGGGCGGAACTGAAGAACGTGACGTTCAACGTGGCCAACGTGCCGTGGCTGTACTGGCCGTACGAGAAAACCGACTTCCAGCAGGGTCACACCGCGCTGCGCCGGGCGCAGGTGGGGCGGAACGGCAACTACGGCTGGGGCGCGGAGACGCAGTGGAACTTCTTCCGCTTGCTCGGCCTGCTCGTGCCGGAGGGCTACTCCGGCAAGCTGGACCTGAACTGGTACGAGCGCGGCGCGGTAGGCGGGTTGGACATCGACTATTCCCGGCAGAACTACAGCGGCTACTGGCTGGCCTACGGGATGATCGACACCGAAAAGAAAGACGATTTCGGCGCCGACCGCAAGAACATCGACGCGCCCGGTCAGCGAGGCAGGCTGCTGATGCGCCACAAGCAGATCCTGCCCAAGGACTGGGAGCTCCAGTTCGAGCTCAGCTACATCTGCGACAGGAACTTCCTGGAGGCGTTCTTCCCGGCTGAATACTTCTCCGGCAAGGAGCAGGAAACGCTGCTGTACGCCAAGAAGCAGCAGGACAACTGGGTGCTGACGGGCCTACTGAAGTATCGCCTGAACCGCTTCGAGACGCAGGCGGAGTCCTGGCCGGAGGTGGCCGGCTACCTCGTCGGCCAGCCGCTGTTTGCCGACCACGCGACGCTGTTCAGCGAGGCGCGCGCGGGGGCGAAGCGCCAGCGGTTCGACAATGACACCGGCGCCGACGACAGCGACGTCTTCGCCCGGCTGGACACGAGGCAGGAACTGGATGTCCCGACGCACCTGGGCCCGCTGAACCTGGTGACCTACGCCACGGGCCGGGCCACCTACTGGAGCGAGTCGCCCAGCGACCACAGCCAGTGCCGCCCCTACGGGCAGGTCGGCCAGCGGGTGAACACGCACATCTGGCGAGTTTACGACGGCGCGAGAAGCGAGCTATGGGATGTCCACGGCCTCAAGCACATCATCACGCCCGAGGCGACGGTGTTCGTCTCCGACGCCGTCAACGTCGTCCCCGGCGACGTGTACGCGATGGATCCGGCGATCGAGGAGCACCTGTTCCGGCTCAGCGGCCTGTCGGCCGGCGTGCGCCAGCGCTTGCAGACGAAGCGTGGCCCGGCCGGCCAGCAGAAAACCGTCGACTGGATGCGGCTGGATATCACCGGCGGCTGCTTCGACCAGAACGGCTTCGACAACCGCCCGTCCGGCGGGGACTTTTTCTGGTATCGCCCGGAGTACAGCCTGCCTCGGAACTTCATCAACGGCGACTACGAGTGGAACATCTCCGACGACACCACGCTGCTGGCCGACATGAACTGGGACACCGACCGCTGCGTGCTCGCCCAGGCGAACGTCGGCCTGGCCGTCGAGCGCGAGCCGCGCCTGCGATATTTCATCGGCTGGCGGTATCTCAAGGACGTGGACTCCTCGCTGGGGACGTTCGGGGTGAACTACAAGCTCACCCGCAAGTACTCCGTCAGCTTCTTCGAGCAGTACGACGTGGACTTCGACGGCCGCCGGTGCGTCGCCACGAGCTTCTCGATCATCCGGCAACTGCCGCGGTGGTACGCCGGCGTCACCGTGACCTACGTGGGCGGCCGGGCTGAGGAAGACAACCTCGGCATCATGCTGTCGCTCTGGCCGGAAGGCGTGCCCGAATTCCAGCTCGGCGGCTCGGCAATGACCATCCTCGGCAGCAGCGACCGAAACTGACCGATTGCGGATTGCGGAATTCGGATTGGGGATTGTCCGGGGAGCGGGTGGAGGCACGTCTGCTTGACGAAACGCGGGATCTGCGCGACAATATGGGCGCCAGCAATCGGTTCCAGCTGGGGAAAGGAACGTGGATATGGCAAGGCAGAAGGGTGATGGGGAAATCCGTCGGTCGATCAAATGGGCACAGGGTCTTATCGAGGAAGTGTCCAAGATTGACGGGAATGAAGCCGAGACGAGGGCTAGAGTAGAACAGATCTTCAGAACTGTCATGGGGTATGACTTCGGCCACCTGTCGCACGAATACGCCATCAGAGGATCAGGGCTAACTGAGCATGCCGATCTTGCCATCCAGCTTGAGAAAGGGCCGGATGCCAAGCCTGTCGCCATGGTCGAGCTGAAGCGCGTCAACGTGGACCTCGCGCCGAAGCACCTCAGGCAGGTCAGCTCCTACGCGATCAACTTGGGCTGCGAGTGGGTCCTGCTGACCAACGCGCGCGAATGGCGCATCTACCATGTCGAGTATGGGCAGCCTCCGGTGACCAAGCTTGTGGATCACTGGAACCTGGTCAAGGACGATGTGCGCGTACTGGGCAAGAAGTTTGAGGTGCTCAGTTTCAAGAATCTGCGTCGCGGGAGCCTGGACAAGCTCTGGAAGCGAGCCAAGGTGCTCTCTCCGCAGAGCATCCTGGGAGCTTTCCTATCCCCGGAGTGCCTGAAACAGGCCCGCCGGATACTCAGGAAGAAAGCGGACGTAATCGTCGGGCTGGAAGACATTGTTGGGGGGTTCAAGCGACTGCTCAACGAGAATGCGGCGAAGACCCTGGATGACTTGAAACTGCAAGTCGCCCCAAAACGCGCGGGAACCAGAAGGGCCGCCAGTGAACCGCATGCTGCAGAGAAGACAAGCTCGGAACAAGCTGGTGAAGTGAAATGCAGTATCTGCGGGGTACTCTGCAAGTCACCTGCTGGACTGAAGGTTCATGTGGGACGGCAGCACAAGTCCCAGGCGAAGGGAGAACCTTCGGTTGAATCGCCGTCGCTGACGCAGGTTCCTCCGCCAACACCTTCGGCACACGACCGACACACCCCAATCGACCAGGCGTAGATCGCGCCTTGTTGAGCAGGCCGAGATAGTAGGGCGTGCAACTTGTTTGCACGCGGAATGTCTACGAACCCGGCTGAGTCTTGGCGGCGAGCTTGGCGGCGTAGGCGTTGAAGAACTCGACCACGCGGGGCATGAAGTCATCGAGAGTGGGGTAGGTTTCGCGGTCGGCCTCATACTCGGCCATTACCTTGACTAGCTCGCCCATCCAGCCGAAGCCGCGCCCGGCCTCGCCCATCGCGGCCATGGCGGCCCGGAACGAGCCCTGGTATCGGTTCGTGTAACGGATCACGCTCGCGCGGACCATCGACTCCCTCATCATCGTCTCCCAGTTGCCGTAGGCCATGCGGCGCATGCGGGCTTCCTGCTTGGCGAACAGCGGTTTCCCGGCGGCCTCGAGCTGCGCCAGCCACTTGTCGACCACCGGATTGACGTATGAGTGCGCGAACTCGTGGACGACGGTGGACAGGACCGACTGGTCGAAGTAGGGCGTGCCCTTCGCGTCGACCATCCACACGCCGAGTATGCAGTACATCTCCGTGCTGTCGGGGCGGGCGAGGCGCGAGCCGTAGCAGCTCGGCCCGTTGAGCATGCCCAGCACGACGTGAAACCGCCCGCCGCGCCGCGGGCCGAAAAACTCGTCGAACCACTCCAGGTGCGCCTGCTCGGCCAGCACCTTCTCCATGCGGGCGACCGAGGTGGCGTACAGCTCCTTGTGCGCGGCGAAGAACGCCGGGAAGTGGCTGTCGGCCGCGAACTGCCGGGCCTGGGCGAGGAACTCCTCCAGCTCGCTGGGCTTCCAGCGGTCGTCCAGCCCTTCCGGCCAAGGGTCGAGCGGCACGAGCAGCTCCATGCCGGCGGCGTCGCTCAGGTGGGCGGCCAGGCTCATAGGAGCGTCGTACGACACGCCTCTGTTGGCCCGCAGCCGCCGTGCCGTCTGGATCGCGGCGTGATCCTTGAACGCGCCGAAGTGCTCCGCGACGTCCTTGGCGTAGCTCCCCACGCGCGGATTGCAGTACTCGGGATTGCCGGCCAGGTGGAAGATGATCGACAGCAACTCGACGCGATCGTCAACGCTGACGTCGATCTGCTTCACCGGCGCGCTCGCCGCCTGAGGCTGCGTCTGCGGGACCGCTGCCGACTGCGCCAACGCCGACGCGACGACGACACCAACCACCAGCACCGCCGCAACACGATTCAGCGAACGCGTGGTGGGTTGACAATCGGCAATCGTATTCACGGCGTCACCTGGACGGTGGACCATTCCTCGTACAGCAGCGAGAAGACGAACTCGATGTCGGAGTCGGCCAGTCGTATGCAGCCCAGCGACGCGGCCGTGCCGATGCTGCCCGGGTCGTTCGTGCCGTGCAGCCCGTAGCCGTCGTAGGAGGCGGTGTTGGGGTCCGTGCCGATCAGGCCTATCCAGTAGCCAGCCTTGCCGAGCGGGTAGTCCGGGTCGCCCGGGCGAAGCGGCGTGCGGATGTCGCTGCTGGGCGGCGGGAACCACGTCGCGTTGAGCATCTTCCTGCCCTTGCCGACCTTCCACGCGCCGACCGGCGTCGAGCCGTCGGCCCCCAGGCCCACCGGCAGCCGCCGGATGAACACCGGCGGCAGGTCCGAGCGGTGGAGGTACAGGTCGATCGTGAACGTGCTCTTGCGGACGATGGCGTGGAAGGGCCCCTGGACCATCTTGAGCGTCTGGCCGGCGCGGATGGAGCGGGCGCTGCCGATGTGGTTGACGCGGAGGATCAACTGGGCCGGCACGTGCAGGTTGAGCTTCCGCTCGACCTTGGTGAGGATCTCGCCGGGCTGGAAGGTGTACTGGAAGGCGTAGGGATCGCCGTCGTAGAAGTTCGGCGCGAATATCGTCGCGTCGGCGATCTTGGCCGCCGCGTCGCGGGCCTGGTCGGCCTGGGCGTCGTCGAGCAGGCCGGAGAATATCGCCTTCGACAGCTCGGCCCGTGCGGCCAGCAGCTCACCGGCCTCTGCCAGCTCGAGCCCGTGCTGAAGGGCGGCGACGGCCTCGGCCCGCCGCGGCGGGGCGCTGTCCATCGGCGGCGGCGTGGTCGGGGGCGTGGCGGCATCCGGCGGCGCTGGAGGCCTCGCCACTGCCGGCGTCTGCGTCGGCGCGCCGGCCTGACCGTCTTCGGCCGTCAGCGTTGTGGTCTCGCCCAGGCCGGACGAGCTCGCGCCGCTCCTGTCGCCTTGCCTCGTTGCCCAGATGAAGAAGGCGACGGCGACGACGGTCAGCACTGCCAGCATCGTGACGGCTTGTCTGTTCTTGGCTTTCACGTGGAAGACTCCTCAGGCGCGACGCGCCGGCTAGGCGACGGTGAAACGCATCACCTGCTCGTCTGTCACCAGTATGCTCACCGGATGATCGTTGTCGTGTGTCGGCAGCTCGTCGACCACCTGCTCGGCGAAGGCCAGCCCGACCGCCGCGGCGTGCAGTCCCGGCTGGGCGAGGAAGCAGTCGTAGAATCCTCCGCCGCGCCCGAGCCTGTGCCCGCGACGGTCAAACGCCAGCGCCGGCGTGACCACGAGGTCGATGTCCTCGATCGGCCAGGGCTCGCCCGCCGCCGGCTCGCGGATGCCGAACCGGCCGGTCGACAGGTCGTCGTCGCTCAGCGAGCGGCAGACCACCGGCGTCATGTGCCTCTGGTCCCAGAACACCCTTGGCACGACGACGGTCTTGCCGTCCTGCCAGGCCGACAGGGCCAGGTGCGCCGTGTCCACCTCCAGGGGCACGGGCAGGTACAGCATGACGGTCCGGGCCGAGCGGAACTCGTCCAGCCGGGTAAGCCTGTCGCAGGCCTGCCGGCTCTTGGCCGCGACGACGTCCGGCGTCATGGCGGACATCGCCGCCAACATCTCCTTGCGGATAGCCCTCTTCATAGGTCGCGGCCTATTGTCAGATTCACACCCGCCCGAAGGCAAGCGAAAACGGCCTGCCCGGGCGATTGGGCGCATCTGGCGGCGGCGGATGTGCCTGCGTACAATGCCACAGGCCTGCCGGGCGCCGCCGCGCCGCCGCAGGCCGATTCGCGAGACACAAACCCTCGGAGAGGACTGAACATGAAGCGGACTATATTCCCAATGCTGCTGCTGGTCGTATTGGCGGCCGGGATCGCGCTGACGCGCGCCGTGGCGACCGCACGCGTCGGGTTCGGGGCCGGCTTGGAGATCAAACTCCCCATCGGCGGCGAGAAGGACAAGGACAAGGACAAGGTCAATGACAAGGACGCCGAGAAGGACGCCGACAAGCAGCCGACCACCTGCCCGTGCTGCGGGATGACTATAGACGACAAGGCCGCCAAGGGCATGTGCGGCGGTATGGCATGCGCCCCGCTGAGCAGGCACACCCCAGCCGTCCTGCTCGCCATGGCTGAGGAGCTCAAGCTCACCGACGAGCAGAAGGTCGAGCTGAAGCGAATTGCCGCCGAGGCCGCCGCCAAGGCCGCCAAGGTGCTCACGGCCGATCAAGCCAAGGCTCTCGCCGATGCGCCGGACGCCAAGATGTGTCTGCCGGGCAAGTGCAAGATGGCTGACAAGCAGGCCAAGTGCGACGACGAGACCCCCCGCGTCCATCCCGAGCCCGCCGACGAGGCGGTCAAGCTTGACCTGCCTCCTACGCCGACGCCGGCCACGCCGCCCGCCGATGGCCCGACGGAGTAGGAACCGCCAAACAGCCTTAACCACAAAGGGCACAAAGATCACGAAGTAGAAACGACAACAGCCCGGACCTCGAAGGACACAGAGGAGAAACGGCAACAGCTCTTACCACAGAGGACACAAAGGTCACAGAGTAGAGGCGACAACAGCGTGGCCACAGGGAAGACGTTGGGCCAATGCTCAATGTTCAGTGCCAAATGTCAAATGACGCGGGCTGGCGGGCTGGCGTTGCCGGCCCGCTCCCATGCGCGCGACCATTCAGCATTTGGCATCAGGCATTTGACATTGCTCCTTGAGGTCCGTCAGGCCGGCGATTGAGTCGCTATCTGTGCCGCGGCGTTCGGGGGTCAGTCGCGGTCGGGCTTGCCCTGCATCTTGCGGACGTATTCGAGGTATGCGGCGATGTGCTTCTCGTAGCCGCGGTCGGTGGGGGCGTAGTAGCTCTTGTCCACGCCGAGGTAGTCCTGGTCGGGGCTGACGCCGCCGGGATGGTTGTGGCTGTACTGATAGCCCTTGGAGTAGCCGAACTGCTCGGCCATGCCGGGGTGCGGTGCGTTGCGGAGGTGCTTGGGCACGGGGATGGTGCGGTTGCCCTTGACGTCATCGATCGCCGCGTCGACGGCCAGGTACGAGGCGTTGGACTTCGGCGCGCAGGCCATGTAGACGGCCGCCTGCGCCAGCGTGATGCGGCACTCGGGCATGCCGATCCGCTCGGTGATCTCGAACGCCGCAGCCGCGACCGATATCGCCCGCGGGTCGGCGTTGCCGATGTCCTCGCTGGCCAGGATGGCGATCCGCCGCGCGATGAAGCGGGGGTCCTCGCCGGCCGTCAGCATCTTCGCCAGCCAATACACCGTCGCGTCCGGGTCGCTGCCCCGCATGGACTTGATGAACGCGCTGGCCGCGTCGTAGTGCCCGTCGCCGAACGAGTCGTACTGGATGGCCTTGGCCTGGATGGACTCCTGCGCAGCGGCGAGGTCGAAGGCCACTTGCGCGTCGTCGCTGCCGGCGGCGTGGAGCTGGCTGAGCACGCCGACCTCCAGGGCTGTCAGTGCCCGGCGGGCGTCGCCGTCGGAGATGGTCGCCAGGTGTTGCAGGGCCTCGTCGTCGGCCTGGACCTTGCAGTTGCCCAGGCCGCGCTGCTTGTCGGCCAGCGCGCGGCGAAGCAGCTTGACGATGTCGCCCTCGTTCAAGGCGGCGAACTGGAAGATCGTCGAGCGGCTGAGCAGCGGCGAGTTGATGGTGAAGAAGGGGTTCTCGGTCGTCGCGCCGATCAGGATGACCGTTCCGCTCTCGACGTCGTTGAGCAGCACGTCCTGTTGGGCGCGGTTGAAACGGTGCAGCTCGTCCATGAACAGGACAGTCCGCTTGCCGGCCGAGGCTAGGGCGGCCCGGGCATGCTCGATGATCTCCCGCACGTCGGCGACGGTGGCCGACGCGGCGTTCAGCATGAAGAAGCCGCAGTCGCAGTGCCTGGCGATGACGTGGGCCAGCGTCGTCTTGCCGCTGCCGGGCGGGCCCCAGAACACCAGCGACGACAGCCTGCCCGCCTCCAACATCCGCCGCAGCATCCGCCCGGGGCCCAGGAACGCGTCCTGGCCGACGATCTCGTCGAGGGTCCGCGGGCGCATTCGGACGGCCAGGGGGGCGTTGGCGGCGACGGCGTCCTCCTCAGATTGGCGAAATAGATTCGTCCTCGTCCGCCGATTCATACGTAAGACATTATAAGGACAGCCAGGCCGGGTGGAAGCGCGTGGCCGCCGCCGGGCGCTGTGCTGCGCGGCGGAGAGCAGGGGGGCGCCGGCGGAAAAAGGAAATGTCTGGAAAACGGAGGCGTGATAGAATCCCCTCGCCGGCACGGAGTGCGTCGCAGCGGCGAGGTGAGCCTTCTCGGAGAACATGATATGTGCGGCATCGTCGGATACATCGGCTCGAAGCCTGCCAGTGAAGTGCTGATCGAGGGCCTGAAGCGCCTGGAGTATCGCGGGTACGACTCGTCGGGCATCTGCGTATACGACGGCGGGAAGCTTCACATCGCCAAGAGCCCGGGGCGGATCGCCGAGATGGAAAAAAGAATAGAGTCCGACCGGGCCATCAACACCGGCACGGTCGGCATCGCCCACACTCGCTGGGCCACGCACGGCGAGCCGAACGAGGCCAACGCCCACCCGCACTGCGACGCGACCGGCAGGATCGCGCTTGTCCACAACGGCATCATCGAGAACTACGCGCCGCTGAAGCAGTTCCTCGAGGGCGAGGGGCACGTCTTCGTCAGCGAGACGGACACCGAAGTGCTCGCGCAGCTCGTGGGCCACTTCTACTACGACGGCGCGGACACGCTGGAGGAGGCGGTGCTGTCGGCGCTGGTCGAGGTCAGCGGCACGTACGGCATCGCCGTGATGTCGGCCGACGAGCCGGACAAGATCGTCGTGGCCCGCAAGGGCAGTCCGCTGATCGTCGGCGTGGGCAGCGGCGAGTACATCGTCGCCTCCGACGCCTCGGCCATCATCGAGCACACGGTCAACGTGATGTACCTCAACGACAACGAGATGGCCGTCATCACGCGCGACAGCGTGCGGACGATGACGCTCGACAAGGTTCCGATCTCCAAGGAGATCAACCAGATCGAGTGGTCGCTGGAGCAGATCGTCAAGGGCGGCTACGAGCACTTCATGCTGAAAGAGATTTTCGAGCAGCCCGAGGCGGTGCGGATGACGCTGCGAGGGCGACTCGACCTGCGGGACATGCGCGTGCAGCTCGGCGGGTTGTCGTCGCTGGCCAGGCAGTTGGTCAAGGCCCACCGCATCATTCTCACCGCGTGCGGCACGGCGTGGCACGCGGCGCTGGTGGGCGACTACCTGTTCGAGGACCTGGCTCGCATACCGACCGAGGTGCAGTACGCCAGCGAGTTCCGTTACCGCAACCCGATCGTGGAGGACGACACGGCCGTGATCGCCATCAGCCAGTCCGGCGAGACGGCTGACACGCTGGCCGCGCTGCGCGAGGCCAGGGAGAAGGGCGCCCTGACGCTGGGCATCGTCAACGTCGTCGGCTCGACCATCGCCCGCGAGACCGATGCCGGCGTCTATCTGCACGCCGGGCCGGAGATTGGCGTGGCGTCCACCAAGGCGTTCACCTGCCAGATCGCCGTGGAGACGATGATCGCCCTGCTGCTGGCCCGCAGGCGGCTGATGTCGCGGACGGCCATGGAAGGCTACATCCGCGAGCTGTCGGCCATCCCAGACAAGATCCAGTGCGTGCTGGAGCACGCCGACCAGGTCAAGACGATCGTCGAGCGGTACGTCGATCGCGACAACTGGCTGTTCCTCGGCAGGGGGTACAACTACCCCATCGCCCTGGAAGGCGCCCTGAAGCTCAATGAGATCAGCTACATACACGCCGAGGGCCTGACGGCGGCGGAGATGAAGCACGGGCCAATCGCCCTCATCGACGAGGGCATGCAGGTGGTCTTCATCGCCCCGCGA
>CAYUYH010000059.1:0-12423 GCA_964449175.1 uncultured Planctomycetaceae bacterium | reverse complement strand
ATCACATGCTCGCACGGCGCGATGCCCGTGCCGGCGCCGGCGACGGCGGAGCTGCTGGCCGGCGTGCCGATCAGGGCGGCCGACGTCACCGGCGAGGCCACCACGCCGACCGCCGCGGCGATCCTGACCACGCTGGCGGAATCCTACGGGCCGCTGCCGGCGATGACCGTCTCCGCCGTCGGCTGGGGCGCGGGGACGAGGGAAGGCGACGCTGTGCCGAACCTGCTGCGCGTGTTCATCGGCGACGCCGCCGAGGCCGGTACGGTCGACAGCGTCGTCGAGCTGGCCGCCAACATCGACGACTGCACCGGCGAGGCGATCGCCGCGGCCATGGACGCCCTGCTGACCACCGGCGCGCTGGACGCCTGGGCCACGCCGGCCGTCATGAAGAAGTCGCGCCCGGCCTGGGTGATCTCGGCCCTGTGCGCCCCGGCGGACGTGGCGAAGATGGAGGAGATCATCTTCCGCCAGACGACGACGTTTGGCGTGCGCCGCTGCGCCTGGACTCGCAGCAAGCTCAGCCGCCGCCACGAGACGGTCGATACGCCCTACGGCGCGGTCCGCGTGAAGGTCGGCACGCTGGGCGAGCACGAGGTCACGGTCGCGCCTGAGTTTGCCGACTGCGCCTCGGCCGCGGCCTCCCACGGCGCGGCGGTGCGAGACGTGATGGCCGCCGCCGCCGAGGCCTACCGACTCAGGGAGCGCGAATGAACTGGTACGACCCGCCGCTGGTGATCGCCGCAGCGATGCTCGCCGTGGGCATCGGCGTGGTGCTCGTCGCGGCGGCAATCGCTCGCCGCGGGCCTGGCCGGGGCGACGTGGCGGCCGGGCTCAGCGAGGCGGACCTCGCCAGCTTGCGGAACGAGGTGGCCGAGCTGGCCGGCCAACTCGAGGACTTCGCGCGGGTCATCGACAAGCGCGTCGACGAGCGCCTCACCCAGCTCCAGGAGCTGCTGGCAGAGACCGACAGCAAGATACGCCAGTTGAAGCACCTCACGGCCGGCGGGCCGAGCAACCACCTGCCGCCGGAATGGTCGGACAGGATCGTCGCCCTGGCGGCGCAGGGGCTGGGCAGCGTGGAGATTGCCCGCAAGCTCCAGATCGACGTGGGCGAGGTCGACCTGGCGTTGAACCTTTACCGCACGCGGTCTCGCCAGGACGCCGCGGCCGCGAGGGCGGAGTGAGCCGGCCCGGACCGGTTGCGAACTACATCGACATCGACTGACGCGGCGGGGCTGCGGTGCGACAGGACTCACCGAGATCGGCCCCGCCGTTTGACAAAGAGGACTTCCCGATTGACTGCGATCTTGCCGGCAAGTCTTGGCGTGGTTTGCTGCCTTGTGGCGGCGGTGTGGTCCACGCGGCACTGGCTGATCTGGCGCGAGCGCCGTCGCAGCGCGGTGCTGACGGCGGACTCGCCCGGCGTGGACGGGGCGGCGCCCAAGGTTAACGTGCTGGTGGCGGCCAAGGACGAGGAGCAGACTATCGCCGCCTGCGCCGCCACGATGCTGGAGCAGGACTACGGCAACTTCGACATGACGGTCATCAACGATCGCAGCACCGACGGCACGGCCGACGTGGTCGCCCAACTGGCCGCCGGCGACAAGCGGCTGCGGTTGATCGATGTCGAGGATCTCCCCGCTCCGTGGTGCGGCAAGTGCCACGCGATGTGGACCGGGGCGGGCGCGACGGACGGCGAGTGGATTTGCATGACCGACGCCGACTGTCGCCAGATCTCGCCCCGGACGCTGTCTGCAGCGATGCGATACGCCCTGGACAGCGGCGCCGACATGCTCAGCGTGCTGCCCGTCCTGGAGATGCGGGGTTGGTGGGAGAACGTCGTCCAGCCGGTCTGCGGCGGCGTGATGATGATCTGGTATCAACCGGAGCGCGTGAACGACCCGGCCAGGCCCAACGCCTACGCGAACGGCGCGTTCATCCTGATGAAACGGTCGGCCTACGAGGAGATCGGCACGCACGAGGCGGTCAAGGACAAGCTGATGGAGGACATGTACCTCGCCGAGCGCGTCAAGCGGGCCGGGCTGACCCTTCGCGTGGTGCGCAGCAGCGGGCTGTATACGGTGCGGATGTACACGTCGCTGCGGCAGATTCTTCGCGGGTGGAGCCGGATATTCTTCGGCACGTTCGGGACGTTTCCGCGGCTGACCGTCTCGCTGGCCGTGATGCTGGCGATGGGGCTGCTGCCGTACGCGACGGCGATCGCGGGCGTGGCGGCCGTGGCGGGCGGATCGGCCGGCTGGTGGCAGTTCGCCGCGGCGGCCGGCCTGGCGGCGGTCGCCATGCAGTTGAGCGTGATCTATCGCTTCTACAGCATCGCCAACGCCAGGCCCGCGCTGGCGTGGACGTATCCGATCGGCTCGATCGTGGTCGTGGTGACGCTGCTGCTTGCGATGACCAAGCATCGGCGCGGCGCGAAGGTTGTCTGGCGAAACACGGCCTACGCCAAGGGCGGCGGGCATTGAGCCTCGGCCTCAGGCGCCGCCGGACACGGCGGCCGCCAGGGCCTCGTACAGCGGTTGCGGGTCGGCCTCGAACTCCAGCGTGTGCGCGCCGGTGAGCTCCTCGACCTTCACCCTCCCGCCGGTGAGGCGGTTGACGACTCGCCGCGTGGCGGCATTGTCCACGATCCGGTCGCGGTCGGCCAGGATCAGCGTCGTCGGCGCCGCGATCGCCCCCTCGCCGGCTGAGCGAAGCATCGCGTCCAGTTGGCGGCTGGCGTAGAGGAATCGCGCGGTCGCGCGGGTGAGGCGGTGGGCGTCGGCCCGCAAGTAGTCCTGCATGGCGGGGTTGTCGGTGAACAGCTCCACGTCGCTGAGGGGGATGTCGAACCGCCGCTGCGGCGCGACCAGCAGCGTCAGCGCGACCGCGAGCTTCTCGGCCAGTGACATGTCCACACGCGAGACGATTCCCGGCGCGACGAGTGCGAGCGAGGCGATGTCGATTTGGCGCTGCGGGCTGGCGGCGTAGCAGGCCAGCAGCTTGCCGCCCCAGCTCACGCCGACCAGGGCGAGGCTCGCCCGCCCGCTCACCTGGAGGGCGTATCGCCCGGCCGTCTCGACGTCGCTCAGCAACTGCTCGGCCCAGGAGGCGTGCCCGCGATGGCCGGCATTGTCTCCGCTGCCGCGGCGGCAGACGGCGAAGACCTGGTGGCCGGCGCGGGCGAGCTGCGCGCACGAGCCTGCGAACCAGCCGGGGTGCGACTGGATGCCGTGGACGTAGAGCACGGGCGGACAGGCCGGGGCGCACTGCCGCCCGTAGACGTACACGGGCGTCTCGTAGCCGTCGTCGAGGCGCAGCGTCCGGCGCTGCGGGCGGTCGTCGCCGCCGAGGGGGCGCGACAGGGCCAGCGGGATGTCGCCGCGGTCGTCGCTCATCACTACTCGTCGTACTCGAACGGCTTGGGGCCGAACAGTATCGGGCGGCGCTGGCCGACGTTCACCAGCAGGCCCAGCGCGGCGCAGTTCGCCACCAGCGACGAGCCGCCGTAGCTCACCAGCGGCAGCGTCATGCCCGTCACCGGCATCAGCCCGATGGTCATGCCCGTGTTTATGAATATCTGCGCAAACAGCACCGCCAGCACGCCGACCGACAGCAGTCGGCCGAACGGATCGTTCGTTATCACCGCGATCTCCGTGCCGAACAGGAATATCACGGTGTACAGCGCGAGTATGCCCAGGCACCCCAGGAAGCCCCACCGCCCGCCGATGACGCTGAAGATGAAGTCGGTGTGGTCCTCCGGGAGCATCTGGAAGTAGATGCCGCCGGCGTCCCAGTCCTTCCCGCCGGTCAGCCGCCCCGAGCCCATGATCATCTTCGAGCGGGCGAGCTGGTAGCCCTTGTCGATGTCCGACAGGTCGCCCTGCTTAATCCATCCCTCGATCCTGTCGACCTGGTGCGGCGCCATCACGGTCAGCGGAGCAGCCAACAGGGCGTATATCCGCCCGCCGACCGACACGACGCCGTAGGACAGCGGCGGGCGGGCCGCCTGCCCCGACAGCTTCACCGGCAGCGGCAGCAGCACCACCGCCGTCGCGAACGCCACGATGCCCAGCAGGTGTCGCAGCTTCGCACCGGCCATGAACAGCATGATGTACAGCATCGGCAGGAACAGCAGGCTCGTGCCGAGGTCCGGCTCGATCAGGATCAGCCCCAGCGGCACGAAGGTCAGCACGAACGGGACGATCAGCCCCAGCAGGCGGCGGTAGTTGTCGCGATAGCGCAGGTACCAGGCGAGCATGGTGATGTACGTCAGCTTGGTCAGCTCGGACGGCTGGACCTGGATGGGCCCGAGGAATATCCACCTTCTCGCGCCGCCGCGAGCGGGCAGGAACAGCACGATGATCAGCATCACCAGCGTGATCGCGAACAGCACGTACGCCATCTCGCCCAGCCGCTGGTACGGCACGACGGTCGCCAGGATGAACGCGACCAGCGCGACGCACGCGTAGATCATCTGGCGGTTGGCGTAGCCGGCCATCGTCGGGTCCGAGTGCTCCGAGACGCGAATGGCGAACACCCCCCAGACCAGCAGGACGAGCATGGCCGCGATGATCGGCCAGCTCGTATAGCGGAGGTATGTTCGCAGCGTCGGGTTCATTCTCGGCTCGCTACCGGATATATCCTCTTCTGACGAGCGCGCGGACGGCCTCGAGGGCAACCGGCGCGGCGTTGCCGCCGCCACCGCCCTCTTGGACATACTCCACGATCACGGCGAAGGCGACCTGGGGATCGCGATAGGGCGCGAAGCCCGCGAACCAGCCCATGTCGCCGCGGCGTTCCTGGCCTTCCGGGGCGATCAGTGGCTGGACGGTGGCCGTGCCTGTCTTGCCGCAGATGCTGATCGGCAGCGGCGCGATGTCCGGGCCGTGGAACCGTCGATAGGCAGTGCCGCCGGACTCGTTGCACACCTTGTACATGCCGAGCTTGACCGCCGCGACCTGCTCGCGCGTCAGCGGCAGTTGCCGCCGCTGCTGGGCCGGGCCGCCCTCCAGCACGAGCACCGGCGTGCGGAACTCGCCGTCGCGGGCGATTGTCGCCATGGCGTTGGCGACGTGCAGCGGCGTGACCGCGATCGGGCCCTGCCCGATGCCCATCTGCCGGCAGTCCCCGACGCTGGCGTTGCCGGCCACCGTCCCCGAGACCTCGTCGGACAGCCCCAACCCAGGCGGGTCGGCATAGCCGAACATGCTGTACCATTCCGCCAGGTTGCGCCCGCCGAGCGCCTGGCCCAGGTGATAGAAGTAAATGTTGCAGCTATGCTTGATCGCGTCGACCAGGGCGAGCGGCCCGTGGGGCGGCAGGCCTCGCTTCGCCGTCCAGCAGCGGAACGCGTTCGGCTCGCGCGGGTCCATGTAGCCGGTGCAGACGTAGGTCGTCTGGGCGGTGATCGTGCCGCTGCCCAGTCCGGCCAGCGCGACCAGCGGCTTGGCCGTCGAGCCGGGCGGATAGAGCTCCGCCACCGCCCTGTGACGCAGCGGGAAAAACATCTCGTCGCCGGCCAGGGCGGCGTAGTCCTCGCGGTAGCTGTTCAGGTCGAACCCCGGCAGCGAGATCATCGCCAGCACCTCCCCCCGCGGCACCGACAGCACCACGATGCACCCGGTGGCCCCGGCGGGGAACAGTCCGGCGAGCTCCTCCTGGAGGTCGATGTCGAGTGTGAGGTGGACATCGTGGCCGTTCTCGGCGGGCTGCTCGTCCAGGACCTCGCCGGTCAGGCGGTGGCGATTCTCGTAGCCGGGTCGGCCTCGCAGCACGTCGTCGCACATCTTCTCGACGCCCCTTTTGCCGATCATCTCGTCGCCGAGCGCGGCGGCCCGGTCGCCTGAGTCCTGGAGGCGCGCGAGGTCGGCGGCGCTGAGCCGGCCTGTGAAGCCGATGATATGGCAGGCCGCGCCGCTGTAGGGGTAGCGCCGGCGGTAGCTAGGCCGAACCGTCACGCCCACCATGTCGTCCAGCTTGCCCTTGACGGCGACCGCCGTCGACTCGCCCAGCCCGGAGACGACCGCGTGGTGCATGTATTGCTCGCGAGGGTTCTTGTGGAGGCTCGCGTCGCGCATGTACTCGACGCGCGACACGACGTTCCGCACCGCTGCGTCCAGCAGCGTCTCGCCGCCGGACAGCTCGCTCAACACCTTCCACGTATTGGCCAGCCGACGCTGGAACACCTCCTCGCCGAGGTCGGCAAGCTGCTGCCTGGTGTACTTGCCCTCCGGCAGGTGCAGGCCAGCAACGATGTCGCCCTGCTGCCGGCGCCGCCACAAGGCTGCCTTTCGCCAGAACGCCCTGCGGCGCGGGTCGTTTGGGTCCACGCCGGCGCGGGCGAATAGCAGGCGGTAGTCCACGCAGACGTCGAAGCACGGCTCGTCGACGGCGAGAATCGCCCCGCGCCTGTCCAGGATGCGTCCGCGGCTGGCGGGCAGCACGTCTTCCTGGCGCATCCGCCTGGAGATCTCCTGGCGGTAGTCCACCTCCGAGAGGCACTGCAACTGCAGCAGCCGCCCCGCGATGATCAGCAGGACCGCGCCGATGCCCCCCAGGAGTATCTTGATCCGTCGCTTGTACATGCTGTAAGCGCCCCCGCCGCAACGCCGACAGGCCGGCTGTCAGCGTCTGCCGTGCCTGCTCCTGCCCGCCTGGACGGCTATCAGCAGCCGCTCGCACTTGCCGAGGATCCAGCAGCCGATCGGCGCCAGCACGGCCGTGTAGGCGGCCAGCGCGACCGCCTGCTTCATCGTTCGCCAGTAGCGGGCCCAACCGCCCTGTCCATTCTCCAGCAGAACCGACTGGAACGTCACCCAGATGCCGTGGGCCAGCAGACAGAAAATCGCCGCCAGCAGCACCTGCACGACAGGCCTTTCGCGAAACATCTCCTCTCGCAGCCTGAAGACGGCGGCCGAGGCGACCACGTAGGCCAACGCCATCGGTCCGACGGCCGCGCCAAGCCCGCCGCCGGCGCCGCTGGCCAGGTCCACCGCCAGCCCCAGCGCCCACGCCGCCAGGGCCAGCTCCACGCCGTCCCGCAGTCGCAGCGCCAGGAAGACGGCCACGATCGCCGCCAGGTCCGGCCCGACGCGCCCCATGCCCGCCGTGTGGAACGTCATCACGCGGCCCAGGGTCGTCTGGACCAGCACGGTCACGTAGACCAGGATGACAAAGGGCACCCAGCGCATGTCATCTCCCGCCCGTCGCGCGCAGCGACGGCACCACGATCAAGACATCCCGCAGCGCGTCGAGGTCGGCCTCCGGGCGAACGGATATGATCGCCCGGCGGGGGTTGTCGCGGTCGGGCCGAACCGCGCTGACCACGCCGATCCGCACCTCGATCGGCAGGCCGCTGCCCGCACTGGTGACCAGCAGGTCGCCGGGAAGTACGTTGTCTTCGCGCCAGACGTCCGCGACAGTCAGCCCGCCCGCCCCGTCGCCGATGGCCTGGACGTCGATGGGGCGGTTGTTCGCGGCGCTGAGGAACTCAAGCGCGGCTTTGCCCTCTGTAGTGACGCTTATCTCGCGCGGGTTGCCCGCGTCGGGAATCCGGCGGATGCGGGCGGACGTCTTGAAGTCCCGGTCGGTGATCAATTGCAGCCGGGCGGAGAACGCACCCGCGTCGCTGATCCGCCCCGCCAGTGCCGAGGCCGTCACGACCGCCAGGTCCGACGGCAGCGCCTTGGCCCGGTCGTGCACCAGCACAAGCTCGCCGGCGGCCGCCCCGTCACCCTGCCCGGCGTTCAGCGAGACGCCCTCGGAATAAGGCAGCGCCGAGGCGCCCACCACCCGCGCCGGTATCAGCTCGCACGGCAGGCCGCTGGCCGGGGCGTAACGCTGTTGGAACCCGATCAGCTCGTCGAGCTGGGCCTTCGTGACCTCGTATTGCTGCTTCCAGTAGACGGCATAGCCCATCAGGTCGTCGCTGCGGTCGCGGAGCTTGGCGAACTCTTCGACGGACGGACCGCCGTCGGCGTTCGTGGCCAGGTTCTTCCGCATCGCCACGGTCAGGTACATGCCCGCGTCGCCCAGAGGCGCCAGTATCGGCTGGACCAGCCCGCGCAGCCGCCCTCCCACGCCGCCGCCAAGCACGCTGGTCGCCAGCGACAGCGCCACACCCGCGACGAGCAGACGCTTCTTGGTCACCCTGATGGGAAGTCTCATGCCGCTAGTATAACCACCTGGACGTGTTTGGCCAGCCGTCGCCCCCGGGCGGGACGCCTTATGGCGGCGCAGGGGGCTCGGCCGGCGCCGTCGCCGGCGGGGGGAGCCTCTGGGCCGCGCTCAGCAGCTCCAGCTTCAGGTACATCTCGGCCAAGCTGTTCTCGGCCTGGATGCGGCGACTCCGCTCGATCAGCCACAATTGACCCAGCACGACGATGATGAGCACCAGCAGCCCCGCCACGATCGCCAGGTACTTCCAGTCCACCCTCGCCGGCTCGCACTGCTCGATCCTGATGGGACTCATAGGCTTACTCCTCTGCTCCCAGGCCCTGGCGCCGATTCGACCGGCTCTCCGAGGCTCCGGGCGATCCGGGCGTGGCTGTCGGGCGATATGTGGTCGCTGAAGCATGGCAGCGGTCGGCCGTGCTTGGAGTAGTAATACGCCATCCCGCGGTGAATCGCCAGGTTCGCCAGCCAGCTCCGCGGCTTGACCGGCCAGATGCCAAGCCGCCGCAGCGCCGAGCCGAACGCGTAGAACTCGTTGAACGCCGCCATCTGCGCGTGGCGAAGTTGCCGGATGCTCATCCGCCGCGGCCGGTAGACCACGGACGCGCCGTTGTACTTGTCCCAGTCGGTGGTGAGCAATCGGCCTTCGCTGCGGTACTGCTCGAAGACGGCTGTGCCGGGATACGGCGTGAGTATTGGATAGCAGCTCATGCACAGCCGGGCTTTCTGCGCGAACCGCACGGCCGTCATGCACGATCGCCAGTCGTCCTCGTCGAAGCCGAAGATGAAGCTGCCCCAGATGCTGATGCCGTGGGACTGGATCTTGGCGATGTCCGCGAGGTAGTCGCCGGCGTCGGCGTATCGCTTGCCCGCGCGGCGGAGCGTGGCCGGGTCGGGGCTTTCCAGGCCGAGGATCACCCCGATGCAGCCGCTGTCGGCCATCGCACGCAGCAGCTTGTCGTTGCGGGCGATCAGGATGTCGCACTGCGACGCCCAGGTGACTTTCAGCGGGCGGATCGCCTCGAACAGCTCCATCGCCCAGGCGTGGTTGCCGGCTACGTCGTCGTCGGAGAATATGAACGTCCGCGTGCCGAACGTCCCGTTCGCCTCGCGCATCTCCTCGACGATCGCGCCGATGTCGCGCTGGCGGAAGGTGCGTCCGAAGATCGCCGGCGTGGTGCAGAACGTGCAGCCGTGCGGGCATCCTCGCGTGGTCTGGATCGGGTTGAACACGAGGTAGTCGGCCGGGTCGAGCAGGTCCTTTCGCGGCGAGGCGATGGGCGCGTCCGGATGGTCGCGCCAGTCGTAGAGACTCCGCGCCCGCCCGGCGGCAAGGTCCGCCAGCGCGTGAGGCAGCGTGCCCTCCGCGTCGCCCTTGCACACGATGTCGCCATGGGCCAGCGCCTCGGCCGGCAGGGCCGACGGGTGAATCCCGCCGAGAATCACCGGCACGTCCAGCGCGCGGTACTCGTCGGCCAGGGCGTAGGCGCGATTTGCCTGCGTGGTCATCGCGCCGATGCCGACCGCGGACACGCCGTCGGCGCTGGGCCGGTGCGGCTGGTCGGTGGTGTTCTCGTCGACGATCTCCACGTCCCAGCCGTCCGGCACGACGGCTGCGCATATCGCCAGGTTCAGCGGCATGAACAGCGCGCGGCGGGAGAAGGTCATCCTGGCGATGATCTCCGGCATGGTGATGGTGGACAGCGCGCTGCGAGGATTGATCAGCCGAAGCTTGTGGCGCCCGGCGGTGGTGGTCAGCTTCGCTCTCGCGCGGTCCGCCACGTGGAGGAACCTCCGTAGGCTCGCCTATTGCAGGTGCACCTCGGCGACCGACCAGGGCCTGTTTCCTCCGACGAGGACCTGCAGGCGCACGTACCTAGCTAGCACCGCCTCGCCCAGCCAGAGCGTGGTCACCTTGCGCGTGCCGGCGGCGGCGTAGCGGTGCGTGAATATCTGCCCGTCCAGGCTCGTCAGGACCGCCACCCGACCGGCGAAGCCATGCTCGTCGTGGCCGTGCTCGATGACCACCATGTTGAACAGGCAAGGCTTGCCCAGGTCGATGGTGAGCATGCCGGTGTGGTCGGCGGCGGAGCTGACCGCGGCGGTGGCGGGGTCGCCGTCGACGGCGTACTGGGGGGAGCGGACGTCACCGCCGGCCCGCCAGACCGCGCGCCGCGAGATGGACGCCGCCGGCGAGCGCCCGTCCTGGTACGGGTCGGCACAGCCGCACGCGGCGAGCGCTGACCCGGCCAACAACGTCGCGATCCATCGCACTGGCATCATTCCATGCACCTTTCCGTCTCTCCAGCCGCAGCGGCCACGCGCCGACCCGGGCGCGAGCACACGGCCCCGCCGCCCGGGCACGCATTATACACAGCCACCCCCCGCCGCCAAAGCGGTACAAAGGTTGGTCTCGCCCGAGCCGCGGGCATACTATATCCGACATGGCGACCATGACGGCAACTGCGTGGACCGTGGCGACCCTTGCGGCGATCGCCTATGTCGCGGCGTGCGTGGCGGCGGCGCGGCTGGCCGGCCGCAGCCGCGGGGGCCGAGTCGCGTGGCTGGCGGTTTCCATCGCGGCCACGCCCGTCCCAGCCGTCGTCGCGATTGTCCTGCGGCGGAGGCGCCGGCGCCGGCAACTGGCCGCCAGCGGCCTGAGGCGATGCCCCCACTGCCAGAACCTAATCGACTCCGGCGGGGGCGAGCGAGGGGCGAGCGTGCTCTGTCCGCGATGCGGGCTGCCCGTCAACGAGGCGCACCTGGCATGAAGGCGATAATCATCTCAGTGGGCGATGAGCTGGTCGCCGGGATCACCGTGGACACGAACTGCGCTCATCTCGCCCGGCGGCTCGGCGAGAGGGGCATCGAGGTTGCCGCCCACCACACAGTCGCCGACGACCGCCGCGCGATCGCCGAGGCGATAACCTCAGCCGCCGGCGCCGCCGACGTCGTGGTGGTCACCGGCGGGCTCGGCCCGACGGCCGACGACCTCACGCGCCAGGCCCTCGCCGACGCGCTCGGCGTGGGATTGGAGCTCGACGAGCAGCGGCTGGCCGAGATCGAGGAGTTCTTCGCCCACCGCGGGCGGCAGATGCAGCCGGGCAACCGCGTCCAGGCCATGTCGCCCGCCGGGGCCGAGTCGCTGGCCAATCCGCTGGGCACCGCGCCGGGCATCGCGGCGCGGCTGGGCGGGGCGAGCATCTACGTGCTGCCCGGCGTGCCGCACGAAATGGCCGAGATGTTTGACCAGGCCGTCGCGCCGCGGCTGGCGACGGGCGACAGATACATCGTGCATCGCGAGGTGCACTGCTTCGGGCAGGGCGAGTCGGACATCGCCGCCAGGATCGCCGACCTGATGGCCCGCGGGGCGAACCCCACCGTGGGCACGACGGCGTCGGGCGGGATGGTGACCGTTCGGATCGCGGCCCGCGGCGGGAGTGGCGACGAGGCGGGCGGGCTGGCCGAGCGGGCGATCGCATCCGTCCGCGAGCGGCTGGACGAGCTGGTGGTCGGCGTGGACGGTGAGACCATGGCCGAGGCCGTCGGGCGGCTGCTGCGGCAGTCGGGCCGCACGGTCGCCACGGCCGAAAGCTGCACCGGCGGGCGGATCGGCTGGATGCTGACGGCCGTGCCCGGCTCCAGCGACTACTACCTCGGCGGCGTGGTCGCCTACTCAGACGACGTGAAGTGGCAACTGCTCGAGGTACGAGCCGAGCTGCTGAAGCGCCAGGGGGCCGTCAGCAAGCCGGTCGCCGGCGCGATGGCCGCCGGGTGCCGCCGGGTGATGGGTGCGGACTTCGGCCTGAGCGTCACCGGCATCGCCGGGCCGGGCGGCGGCAGCGACGAGAAGCCCTTGGGACTGGTCTACATCGGCCTGGCCGGGCCGAGGGGCGTGTCGGTACATCGCCACGTGCTGCCGGGCACGCGGGACATCATCCGCCTGCGGGCGAGCCTGACGGCGCTGAACCATCTGCGCCTGGAGCTGATGGGCCGAGCGCGCTAGCTTTTCCCGCGTGCAACCCGGCTTCGCCAAGGCTACGCCGGGCCTACGGCGAGTTGCGCGCCCTACTCGGGGAGGTGCGGGCATGCCGGCGGAAGCGACAGGGGATCAGTACTCGTCCTCGTCGCTGTCCATTGTTTCCTTCCAGCGTTCGAGGTTTTCGAGATAGACGGCCGTGCCGCGGGCGACGCAGCTCAGGGGGTCGTCAGCAATCCTGACCGGTATTTCCGTTTCCTGGGCTATTAGCC
>CAYUYH010000058.1:0-12516 GCA_964449175.1 uncultured Planctomycetaceae bacterium | reverse complement strand
GAGACGCGCCGGGCGCAGGCGTCGCCGCCGCAAGAAGCGCCCGGCCGACGCCGCAGCCAATCAGGGCGCACGGCAGCCTCAGGCGCAAGGCGGCCAGGCCGGTTCGGCCGAAGGCGGATCAGGAGAGAGAAAACCCAGGAGGCGGCGGAGGAAGAAGCGCTAGCTGGGTTGGTCGTGTCGCAGCCGCGGCCGTATGCTGCGGCCTGTTGGAGGCTCGGAGGAGAATGGCGGACAGATGCGGCAGTGAGCTGAGGGGCGCCGCGGGCTCGGCGGCTGGCTGGCATTCGTCTGTTTCGCTTGCGAGTGCGGCCGCGATCGCGCTGGTCGCGGCGGTGCTGGCTATGCCGTCCGGCGCGGCGGCGGGCTACCAAACGCTCGTCGAAACCGGGCCCGCGGACAACCGCGTCAACATCGTCTTCCTCGGCGACGGCTACACCGCCGGCCAGCTCGACACGCTCTACACGCAGCACATCGACACCGTGCTGTCCCACATGTTCGACGACGGCGAAGACCCATTCCCGCGATACGAGAACTTCTTCAACGTCTATCGCGTCGATGTGACGTCGAACGAGTCCGGGGCCGACGTGCCCCCCGAGGGCATCTTCCGCGACACAGCACTGGACGCGTCCTACAACTGGGACGGCGGGCCCAGCCGGCTGCTGTACGTCGATCAGGCGAAGGCGGACGCGGCGCTGGTCTCCGCCCTGGCCGGCAGCGGGATCACGGCCGACGTGAAGTTCGTGACCGTCAACGACACGAGATACGGCGGAGCAGGCGGCAACTACGCCGTCTTCGCCGGGGGAAACACCTACGCCGGCGAGCTGTCGCTGCACGAGATGGGACACTCCTTCAGCAACCTTGCCGACGAGTACGTGGACACCAGCCTCAGCCCGCGCACCTACAACGGCCCCGAGCCGTACCGCGTGAACGCCACCAAGGACCCCAGCGGTCTGAAGTGGGACCACTGGCTGGGATACGTCGACGCCCTCGGCACGGTCGGCGCCTACGAGGGCGCGATGGGCTATGACTACGGCCTGTACCGCCCGACCGAAACGTCCAAGATGCGACAGCTCGGCGAGAAGTTCAACGCCGTCTGCCGCGAGAAGATCATCCTGGACATATACGACATCGTCGACCCGATAGACGACAGCCTCCAGCCGTTCGTGACGTACACCGACCCCGGCGAGATATGGGTCGACCTGGTGGACCCGAACGTGATCGACGTGGAATGGCGCGTCGACGATGTGCCCGTGTCCGGCGCGTCAGGCGAGACGTTCAGCCTGACCGACTGGGGCTTCGGGGCGGGGACATATTGGGTGACGGCCACCGCGTACGACGCCACGGAGTGGATCCGCGAGGGCAGGGAGGGGACGGAACACATGCTCGGCTGGAGCGTGGAGCTGACGCCGGAGCCGACGTCCGCGGCAATGCTCGCGGTCGCCGCGATCGCAACCCTGCGGCGCAGGCGCCTCGGAGCTTAGTGCCAGATTGCCCGGAACCTGGCCTGTGTCAGGGCGTTTTTCAGCTTGACCAGCCCGTCCCGGCCGATGGCAACGTGCTTGACATCCCATGACGGGCACTTCATCTGCACGAGCTGCCGCCCTCGGTCCACCTCCTCCTGAAGCTCCAGCTTCTCGCCGAGGGTGACCTCCTTGTGCCGGGACAGCGTGTGGTAGACGACGCGTCGATTGGTGACGACGATGCCGGCCAGCCCTTCCTCCGACCGCGCGCGATCGCAGTCGGGGATGTACGCAATGAAGTGCTCGCCGGGCTGCGGGCGATACCACTGCTGGAGGCGATTCTGAGCGGCGGTCGAGAGGACCTGCCACGGGTTGTCAACCGTGGCGGCAATGCGATGGCGAAGCTCGGCATGGCCGGGCGCGTCATCGCCGCCGGCGGCGACGAGAAACTCCTCGGCCCGGCGCAGGTTGCCTATCCACAAGCGACATAGGCCCACGCCCTTGCTGCTCGTGCGGATTTGGCCGCTGATCAGCCCCCGGCTTGAGCACATGTCGCACAGCCAGTACGGCATGGGCTGGTCGGCGGGCTTGGGCACGTTCGGGACGTTCGGCAGCCGCGCGAGCATATCCTCGTTGCTCAGTCGCGAGACGGCCTCGTCCTTGACAACGAGCTCGCCGGAGATTGCCTCGCTCTCCTCATAGGAGGCGCTGACCAGGTGCGCGCTGTAAATGATGACGTGTGCCTGTAGGTTGTTTCTGCCGCCGCATCGCAGGCACCGCCGCGGCATGGCGCAGCGAAACGCCGTCTCGCTGAGCCTGCTGCCGGGGAACTCGAACAGCGCGCCGCTGGCGTCGCTCTTGACCAGCCGGATCGCGTTGCTGATTGCCGGCAGCACGGCCGTCCTGTCGCTGCTCGCCGCCTTCTCGTGCTCTTTGAGCTGTCTCTCGGCGGCGTGGATCTTCTCGACCTCGCTGAGCCCCTCGCCAAGCCAACTGGCTATGGCGTCGTCGGTTACGGCGATGCGCCTGGGCAGGCGAAAACGATGCTGGCAGTTGCCGCAGCGAACGAAGCAATCGGCCTTCCCCGGCGGAACATCCAGCAGCGTCCCGCACTCAGGGCATAGTATCTGACGGGCAAGCATTGTCACGCCCTCGAGAGATGATGCTCAGATGTGTCAGCCCCGCCGGCGGACCGGGCAAGGCCGGGTTCTTGTTGCCCGAACTCTACCATTATTCTACACGCATAGGGCGAATCGGGAAAGGGAATCTCCCCGCATTTGCCCACGAAACCTTGTTCTATGCGAATAAGAAGGTTACGCCCAGGCCCATCAGCAGCACCGCGCCCGCCGCCTCGGCGACCGGTCCGATGGCCTTGCCGAGCCTCGTGCCGATGAGCGCGCCGACCAGGCTCATCGCCGCGGCCACCACGCCGATAACCACGCTCGCCGCCCATATCGAGCCGCTGCCCCTGATCCCCAGGCTGAACCCAACCACCAGGGCGTCCAGCGACGTCCCCACCGACAGGGCCAGCAGCGACCAACCGCGCGTGGGATCCTTGACCGGGCGGTGCGTGCGGTGCTCGACGGCGTGCTCGACCGTCTGCTCCAGCTTCTCTTCCACCTCGCCGGGGTGCTTGCGGATGGCCTCGTGGAGCATCTTCGCCCCCGATGCCGAAGACCAGCGCCGCCATAGCCAGCAAGCCGGCAGCACCAGCCAATGTTCTCCTCGGTGTTCTCCCTTCGCCACGCCTACAGCTCGAATACCTTGCCCTGGCGAAACTCCGCCCAGGCCGGCTCGAAGGCGATCTCACGCTCGGGGATAGGCCGGGGCGGCTCGTCCCACAGATCGAATAGATCATCCGCCGCCGGATCGTATCGCAGGTGGAGTATCTGGTCGCGCAGGGCGGCGTTCTCCTCGCGGAAGCGATACGGCCTGCCGCTTGCCGGGTCCACGAGGGCCGGGTGCATCACGACGCCGGCCTCGTCGAGTATGCAGTGGCTGCCCCTGCTGCCGGCCGACCGCTCGAACATGCCGCAGATCGCCTTCAACATCGCAACGTGCGTCAGGCACTGCTGGACGGCAAGGATCGCCTCGCGGAGCTGGACGGGAGAGCTTATCTTCAGCCCTTCATCGAGGCAGCGGCGGTACTGCCGCTTGGCCGCCTGCAAGGCGTCTGCCGCACCCTGCCGGCTGCGGAGGTGGGCGCCGCAGCGCGTCATCCGCTCGCCGATCTCCGCCACTGCCTCAGCCGCCGTGGCCTTGGCGGTCGACCCCTTGGCCAGGAAGGCCTTCTGCTCGCGCACCATCTGGGCCAGGCCAGGCTCTATGGCAGCGGCGCGGGATGACAGAGTCGGCTTCTCGCCGCCGTAGACGCGGGCGATGTACTCAGCCGCACGCATCGCGCCCACCTGTCCGGCGTTCAGTGCCGCCCCGCCGGGGCGCTTCACGCCGTGCGTCCCAGCCATCTCGCCGATCACGAACACGTGCGGGATGCTGCCCTCCCACCACTTGTTCACGGCGAAGCCGCCGTTGTGGTGCTGGGCGCAGACGGCGATCTCCAGCGGCTCGCGGCGCAGGTCGATGCCGTTCTCGGCGTAGAGATCGATGGCCGGCGGGTTCATGTGCTCAAGCCGCTCGATCGGCGTGCCCTGAGTCGCGCCGGTCCTGGCCAGGTACCCCATCGCCTCGGCGCCCAGGCACGACAACTCAAACGTCGGCCAACCTCCCCGCCCGACCGGGTTGCTCACGAAGTCCATCCACACCCGCCGCCCGCGGACGACCGTTTCCTGGTGCACGGCCATGTCGATCAGAGACGACTGCTGGCCGGTGATCCGCTGCGCGTCGAACGGCCATTGATAGCCCTTCAGGAATATGTTCGTCGCCATCGAGGACATGTCGTCGAAGTACTCGGCGAGGAACTCGCGCTCGTCGCCGCCGTCGGAGTCGGTGGAGAAGATTCGCGGCACGGCCTGCATGTACGTGCCGGAGACGTTCCAGCGGAACTTGATCGACGCCAGGCCGTACTGGCTCTCGGTGAAGTTGCAGCCGACCAGTCCGGCCTTCAGCGCCGGGCCGTGGATGCCCACCTGCCCGCGCGGATAGACCGTCGCGGCGTAGATTTGCCCCGCCCCGCCGGCGGCGAGCACCCAGTTGTCGGCTACGTATGCCGACAGGGCCAATCCCTCGTCGCCCCGGCGCGACATGTCCAGGCAGACCATGGCGACGATGCGCCGGTCGGCGCCGTGGCCCGAGGTGATGAAGTCCACGACGAGCTGCTTGTCGACGATCCGCACGCCCAGCCGCCGCGCCTGCGCCTGAAGCGCCTCGGCCATGAACTTGCTCGTCTTCGGCCCGGCGGAGGTGGCGCGCTCATAGGGGTCGTGGTCGGTCTTGTATCCGATGAACGCGCCCCAGGGGTCGTGCGGGAAGGGCACGCCGGCGGCCACGAGATGGTAGAAGCCCCTCAGCGAGCCGAGGGCCTCGACCAGTGCGGTGTCGCCGTGGCAGCAGCCGAAGGCGGTGAGCGCCTTGGCGAAGTCGGCTGCGGAGTCGGCCACGCGCGGGCTGGTGCCCATCTTGTAGTAGGTCTGCTTGTCCGAGCCGCTCATCCGCGACGCGCCCAGCGCCAGCCCGCCGGTGACGAGAAGCACGCGGTCGGCGCCGTCGTCGACGCCGCCGTTGCGCCACGCCTCCACGCACCGCACCGCGCAGGCCATGCCGGCGGCCCCGGCCCCGACGATCACCGTGTTGGCGCACGTGACCGGAATCGAGACGCCTTCAACCGTGAGCGTATCCGTCTGCATCCGGACCCTTCCGCCCCGTTCCCTGCGGGCAATCCGCAATCCGCCCATACGGGCGGGCGTATGCCCGCAATTCGCATTTCGCAATCCGCAATTGCTACAGCGTGCGCAGGTGGAAACCTCCGTCCACGTTGATGACCTCGCCCGTGGAGAACTTCATCTCACCGGCGGCACAGGCGGCCACCGCGGTTGCGACGTCCGCCGGCGTGCCCCATCGCCTGATCGGCGTCAGCCCGTCGGCGATGAGCTTGTCGTACTTGTCTTTCACGCCGGCTGTCATGTCGGTGGCGATGATGCCCGGGCGGATCTCGTAGACGCCGATGCCGTGCTCGGCCAGACGCGCCGCCCAGAGCTTGGTGGCCATGGACACGCCGGCCTTCGATATGCAGTACTCGCCTCGCGAAGGGCTGGCCGTGTAGGCGCTTATGGACGACATGTTGACGATGCACATCCAGTCGTCGCGGCGCTGCTGCCTCTGGCGGATCATCCAGTTGGCGACGGCCTGCGTGAGGAAGTATGGCCCCTTGAGGTTGATGGCCATCACGCGGTCGTAGCTTTCCTCGCCGGCGGACAGTATGTCGGCCCGGACTTTCGGCGCGACGCCGGCATTGTTGACCAGCACGTCGAGTCGGCCAAGCGACCGCTCGACTTCCGCCAGCGCCGCGGCGCGGTCGGCCGCTGAGGTCACGTCGCCGACGATCTCCAGGCCGTGCCGGCCGGCGGCGGTCACGGCGGCAATGGTGTCCCCCGCGTCGATCACATCGAACGCGGCGACGTCAAACCCGCTGCCGGCCAATTCGGCGGCGATGGCTGCTCCGATGCCCCGGGCGGCGCCGGTCACCAAGGCGACTTTATTCTCTTGTGCCATAGGACTCATCTTTATAGTCCGGCTCTGGCGCGGAGAAAAGGGTCAAGGCCCGGCGAATACTGCCACCCGCCTCGGCGTCCAGATTGACGCAGGCGCACGGCCCACGACGAGTCGGCCCGCCAGGGCAACGCGAGCGTCAAGACAGAGCAATACCAGGCGATTGCGCAGGCTTCTCGGAGAGACGCCCGGCAGACCGCCTTGGCGGTTCATAAAAGCTTGTCGGCAAGCAGACAGTCTCAACAGTCCGAAGACTTGGAATTGCGATAAATTTTTCCTTTACCTAGCCATAGGGATACCCGAAACTGTAGTATGTGCGGTAGAAGCAGGTCTGGCGGAGTTGCCGACTTTGTGTAAGTTGCGCAAAGTTCCGCAGCCGGGGGGTCGGTGCCTCTGCCTGACCGTTCGATCAGGCCAGCGGAGTGAATCATGGCGAAACACCTCTCTACGTTCGCCATTGCGGAGATGTTGCACGTTGACCCCGGCTCGGTGGCCAACTGGATTGATCAGGACCTGCTGCGGGCCCACCGCACACCGGGCGGTCACAGGCGCGTGCTTGTGGAAGACCTTGTGCGGTTTCTCCGCGAGCACAAGATGCCCGTGCCGCCGGAGCTGAACCATGGCCCGGTCAAGGTGCTGGTTGTCGACGACGAGCCGGCCATCACACAACTCATCGCCCGGGCGCTCAGGGCAGCCTTACCGGAGCTGGAGATCGTTGAGGCGAACGACGGTTTCCGCGCCGGCGCGCTGGTGGCCACGCTCAGGCCCGAGGTGGTGATCCTCGACCTGCGAATGCCCGGCATGGACGGCTTCGACATCTGCCGGCTGATCAAGGGCCAAGAGGATACCGCCCACGCCAAAGTGCTTGCGATAACCGCCTACCCCACCGAGGAAAGCCAGAAGAACATCCTCGAGTGCGGGGCGCAGGCCTGCCTGACGAAGCCGTTGGAGATGGCGGACCTGGTGGCAAAGGTCAAGGCTGCACTGTAGCCTCTCGCCGCCGACGCCCTCCCCGCTCAACAGCTAGGCGAGGTCGTTGTCCAGGCACCACTTGACGGATCGCTGGATCCCTTCGTCGTACCCCACGGTCGGTTGCCAGCCCAGCTCGCGCCTGGCCTTGGCGGGTGAGAAGAAGCACCGCCGTCCCATCAGCCAGACCGCGTAGCGCGTCACAAGCGGCGGCTTGCGGCGCCGCAGCGCGTGGCCGAACAGTTCCATCATGAAGGCCGCGCCGTATGCCACCTTGTATGGCACTCGCCTGGTCACCGGCTTGGCGCCCAGGCACGCGGCGATCTTGTTCATGTACTGGGCCAGCGTGATCTCGCCGTCGCTGGAGAGGTTGTAGGTTTGGCCGACGGCCTGGCCGTTCGTGGCGGCGAGGATGCAGCCCTCCGCCTCATTGCCGGCGTAGGTGAGATTCAGCAGATTGTCGCCGTCGCCGATGATCTTGGCCTTTCCGGCGCGGACGGCCCGCACCAGCCGCGGAATGGACGCCCGATCGCGCGGGCCGTATAGCCAGCTCGGTTTGACGATCGTGATCGCCGGATCGCCGCGGTCCATGGCCGCGCGGACGATTCTCTCGGCCTCGACCTTCGCTCGGCTGTAGTAGCTCCAGCGGTGGAGGTTCACGCCGAGCGGAGCGCGCTCGTCCAGCACCATCCCCTCGCCATCCGGGTGCCCGTGGCTTGATATGCTGCTGACGTGCAGGAAGCGCTTCACGCCGGCGTCCCGGGCGGCGGCAAGCATGTTGGCCGTGCCGTCGATCGTGACGGCTATGAAGCGATCCCACCTGCCCCAGTCGCCGACCTGGGCGGCGGCGTGGTAGACGGTGTGGATGCCCCTGGCCGCCTCGACGAGGCTGGTCGGGTCGGTCACGTCGCCGATGACCTTCTCGACGCCCCAGCCGTCCAGGCCGCGAGTGTCGCTGCCGGCGCGGACGAGGGCGCGGACCGGCTGGCCCGTCTCGATGAGCTTCTCGATGATGTGGCTGCCCAGCAGCCCCGTGCCGCCAGTGACAAGGTTCATTGCCGGGATCCTCCTCAACGTGAGCGAACGGCGCCGGCCCGCCGCATCGGCGAGCCGGGCATGCACGCCGGCCCGCCGTCAGGCTGCAAGGCTGCACGCATCACACCCAGTCGAATGGCGATCTTGCGAAACCGCCAATTGCGCGCCGCCGGGCCGACTAGTTCGCCGTCGCGGGCGCTTCCTCAGCCGGCTTGGTCGTGGGCGCGACGTACTTGCCCTTCCGCACGGTCATGTTGATCTTGCCGGCCTGTTGTATCTGCATGGTCATGGCCTCGGTGCCGGAGTCGGCCGGCGGGGTCATGGTCATCGTTATCGCGGAGCTCTGGTCGGCTCCGTAGTTCAGCGGCATCCCGCTTGCGACCATCATCTCCATCGTGCCGGCCTGGGATATCTTGGCCTTGTCGACGGTCATTGACACCGGCGTGCCCATCTCCACCTCCTCGCCGCCTTCCTTCTGCATCTCCGAGGTAAAGGCGATGACGGCGACCTGTCCCTGGGGCGTGTCCTTGAGTTCCTTCAGGTTGCACTTCTGCTTGACCTGCACCTGGCCAAGCATCGGGATGGGCATCTCGATGCTCGCGTCCCAGTCCTGCCCCACGGCGACCGGTTTGTCCGGCATCATGCGATGGCTCCAGTCCATCATATTGGACAGGTAGCTGTCGCCGAACCGCTGCTTCATGTTGCTGAGCATCGGCGCCATCCGCGGGTTCTCGGCGGCCATCGCGTCCCACATCTTGTCCATGCCGCTGACCTCGACGACCTTGCCGTCGGCGCCCAGCTTCATTTCCATCGGCTTGTCGAGCATGACCCCGAGGGTTGTCGCGAGCATCGGGTTCCCGCCTTCGGGGGCGGCGCTGTCGTAGGAGATGGACTGGCCCGCGGCTGAGACGGACTGGGCCACGCGCTTGAAGGTGACGCGCATCTTCTTGGTTCCCTGCTCATCGGCGGCGCCGACTTCCATCTCGGTGACCATCATCATCGTCATCTTCTGGCTCATGGCCTGGCCTGTCGGCATGGTCGTGGCGCCGTCCATATTCATCGTCATGGTCATCACGTATGTTCCAGGCTCGTAGCCGGCCTTCAGCGTGACCATCTCCGCCTCACAGGCCGCCGCGGCCGCCAGAACCGCCAGGCATGTCGTCGTCCACAGGCACTTGCGCATTGCTTGCTCCTTGAGTTTGGGGTGTCGGTAAGATTCGGGTATCACCCGTGCGGGGCATTGTGCCAGCATTGCCGGCAATTGGCAAGTACCGGCCGCCAGCCTATAATGCCCGCCGTCGATTCCGTGGAGACGAAATGAACATACTGCTCACAGGCGGAGCGGGTTACATAGGCTCCCACATCGCTCGCGTCCTGACAGCAGCCGGTCACGGGTGCGTCGCCTACGACAACCTGGCCAAAGGCCATGCCGAGTCGGTCTCCGTGCCGCTGGTCACAGCCGACGTCGCCGACGGCGCGGCCCTGCGGCAGGCGATGCGCGACCACCGCGTCGAGGCGGTGATACACCTGGCCGCGTTCATCGAGGCCGGCGAGTCGATGGCCGATCCCGGCAAGTACTTCCGCAACAACACGGTCACGGGCCTGACGCTTCTGGAGGCGATGCGGAACGCAGGCGTGGGGAAGATGGTGTTCTCCTCCACGGCGGCGGTCTACGGCCTGCCGCAACGCCTGCCCATCGCCGAGGGCGACCGCCTCGATCCGCTCAATCCGTACGGCGCCAGCAAGCTGTGCGTGGAGTACATGCTGCGGGCGTATGCCGAGGCGCACGGCATGGGGTTCGTCTCGCTGCGGTACTTCAACGTAGCCGGGGCCGACCCAGCCGGCGGGATCGGCGAGGACCACGACCCCGAGACCCACCTGATACCGATCGTCCTTCAGGCCGCGCTCGGCCGCCGCGACGGCGTGAGCATATTCGGCGACGACTACGACACGCCCGACGGCACGTGCATACGCGACTACATCCACGTGATGGACCTGGCTTCGGCGCACAGCCTTGCCCTTTCAGCCATCCAGGCCGGCGCGGTGAGGGCCTACAACCTCGGCAACGGCGAGGGCTTCTCCGTCAAGGAAGTCATCGAGACGTGCCGCGAAGTCACCGGCCGCGACATACGGGCCAAGGTGGCGCCCCGCCGCGCGGGCGATCCGCCCCGCCTGGTGGCGTCGTCGGCGTTGGCCGCGAAGGAGCTGAACTGGCGGCCGAGGTATCCTGAACTGGCCACCATGGTGGAACACGCCTGGGCCTGGCACGGCAGTCACCCCGACGGCTACGCGTCGCCCAAGTCTTCCTAGACCGGCAGCACGCGGGCTAGTTCTTGCAGGCTCGTCGTGCCCTCGCTCACCATCTCCAGGCCGATCTGGGTGAGCGATCGCACGTGGTAGTGCCTGGCCGCCTCTCGCAGTGCCGCCGCGCCGGCGGACATCCGCACCAGCGACGCGAGCCCCACGTCCGCCGGCCAAATGCTCGTGCACCCAGCCGTGCCGAGATAGCCCGTCTGCCAGCATCGCTCGCAGCCGACGGGCTCGAACACGTCGCCCACCTTCTGCCCGGCCAGGCCGATCCCCGCCAGCATCTCCTCGCTCGCGGCGCCCGGGCGCCGACAGTGCCCGCACAACCTCCGCACGCGGACGTGCGCGACGACGGCCTTGATCGCGCCCGCCAGAGGCCAGGGCTCCAGCCCTATCTCCAGCAGCGTCTCGATGGCCTGGACCGCGCCTGGTGCGTTGACGCAGGCCAGGACGGCCCTGCCGGCTTCAGCCGCTGCCAGGATCGCCAGGCCGGTCTCGGCGTCGCGGATGTCGTCCAGGACGATGGCGTCGGCGGCGTGAGCGACTGCCGTGCGGACAGCCCTGGCGCAGGAGGCGTCCGCCATCGCCTGGGCCGAGATGGTCGTCAGGCCGGCGACGGACGCGGCCTCGCCCGCGGTGATGGCCACGATGCTGCGCGATTCGGCGTGCATGGCCGCGACGGCCGCGGCAAGGGCCGCTGCCCTGTCCCGCCCGGGCCGCCCGGCCAGGATCACAAGCCCGCTGGGCTGGGCCAGCGCGCGGCGAAGCAGCAGCTCGCCGTCGTCGCCGAGGTCCAGTTGCGACAGGTCTGGCGGCATGGCCCGGCTGTCTTGCAGGACGGCGACCACCCGCAGCCCGCGAGTGGTCGGGCAGGTGGACACAGTCACGTCGACGGCCCGGCCTTCGATGTCGATCTCCGCGGCGCCGCTGGCCGGGCCGACGGTTGTCTGGCCGGCGAGGGCGGCAAGCTGCTCAACCGCGAGCGCCGCCGACCGAGGCGGCATCTCCACGCCGCACGCGGCTGCGGGGTGAAGCACGCCGTCGATCCTCAGCCGGACCAGCAGGCCCGCCTCAGCCGGCTCGACGTGTATCTCACGGGCGCCTCGCTCTACCGCGGCGCGGATCAGTTCTCTCGCTTCGTCGCCCAGCTCGCCCGGCGCTGCGGCGCGGGCCGATGCCGACTGAATCTCGACAGGCTCCACAACAGCCTCGGCGGGTGACGCCTCGGGCGGGGCAGCGGCCACGGGCGGCAGCTCAACCGTTGCCTCAGCCGGTTCGGGTGTTGCGATCGGAGTGGCCGGCTCGTCATGTTCGATTCGGACAGCCGGCTCGTCCGCGGTCGACCCGGCTGCCGCCTCCGCGGCCAATTGCTCCATGACCTGCTCCACGTCCTCGGCGGCCGGCTGACGCTCCTTCGGCATCGCCGGGCGCAGTCTCACCGGAGGCTTGGCGGGGCTGACAGGGGCCGGCACCTTCGCTTCCCTCGCCGCGGAGACATATTCCCCAGCCGGCAGGGGCTGGGGCTCCTCGGCCGAGCCGGCTAGCAGCGCTTCGCGCTCCTCAGCCTCGAGCGGGAACATCCGTTCGAGATCCTCGGCCTCTTCAGCGGGGGCGGCTGGCGCTGCGTCGGTATCCGCGGCGGCTGGGTCCAGCCGGGGCAGCTCGACGGCGGCGGCGCCGGCGGCGGGACGGGACTTCTCCTCCCGAACGGCCACCTTGGCGAGGATCGTCTCCAGATCGACGCCTCGGCCCTTGAGGAACTGCACGAGGCCCCTCTCGGAGACACGCAGCGGACCGTCGGGAAGGCGCTGCACAGGCAGCCAGCCCTTCTCGATCCACTCCACCACGGCCCCCGGTGTCGCCCCCAACAGATCGGCCACCTGATAGGTGGTAAACAGCCTCTCCGGCATAGCGTTACCCTCTCTGTTCCGCTAGAACCGCACAGCGGGCCGGCGCTGCCCAACCGGGCTTACGCGGCGAACTCACCTCCGTCGGCGCGTCTCCCTCGCCAACGCGGTTATTCTGTCACAGACGCCCCGAACGGTCAATTACAAACCGCCCCCCGGCCCCACAACCTGGG
>CAYUYH010000057.1:0-12734 GCA_964449175.1 uncultured Planctomycetaceae bacterium | reverse complement strand
GTCTTGCGGTTATCGCCGTCGGTCGAACGCATGCTGGAGGCGACGGCCGAGCAGATCACCATGCCGCCAACCGCGCACAGTGCCAGGAACTCCAACCCCCCGCTGGCCTTGATGACGTCGCGCGACCTCTCCCAGCCGACTTGCTCAGCCGAGAGGCGCTGCGGGGCGTTGAGCCCGAACAACGAGGTCCACAGGAAGCCCGCCCGCATGTTGATTGTCGCAACCAGGCCGCCCGCCTCCTGGCCGGGCAGCTCGGCGACGTTGCGCGTGACGTGGCCGAGCCACTCGCCATAGACCGCCTTGTTGAACAGCAGCAGTCCGGCCAGGGGCACGGCCAGGGCGATTATGGAGACAACCATTGTCCTGCGCCTGCGAAGGTGCAGCAAACCGGCGAGGTACAACATGCCGGCCAGCGCTAACATCTCGGATCGCAGCCAGACAGCCAGCCCCAGCAGCAGCCCTGCCGCGGCCGCCTGGACGACACTATCGCCGCACCGCAACAGCAGCCAGACCGCCGCCAGGAACAGGCACACCACGGGCGTGTGCTCCCAGAACGTCTGCGAGTAGAAGAGCATCGGCGTGGCCAGCATGACCGCCCCCGCGGCCAGCATGGCTGTGCGATGCGGCATGAATCGCCGAGCAATGGCATACGACAGCGGGATGCACAGCAGGCCGCTGGCCAGCGGCAGGACGTACAGCCCGGCGCAGCCCGCCACGGCGTAGAACACCGAGCTGATGGCCGGAAAGAGTATTGGGAACAGCGAGTAGCACTTGCCGTCCTTGACGTAGACGCTCGGTCTGGCGTTGAACGGCGTGATCAGGCAGTTTGGGTCGATGTCTCTGCCGTTGTAGGTGAGCGCGACGGTGCTGTACCGGCTGGCCAGCAGATTCTCTGCCTGGACGAGCTTGACGCCCGAATCGACCGTGAAGAAGCCATCATGCGGCAGCAACGCCCACATGCCGACCACCACGACCGCGATGGCCAGGAATACGACGCCGAACTCCTTGCGTTGGCTCATGGGTTGGCCTGTCTTGCAGCCGCCGCCCGGTCAGCCGGGCCAGGCTTGGCATGATAATCGCCGGCGCCCACCGGCCTCAAGTCAGTTGCCGCAGGCGCAGGGTGTGGAAATGTCGCCCAGGCGACACTAAGCTTGGCCTGCGTCGACAGGAGCACCGGAAAGGACACTCACGATGATCGAACTGCACTGGAAGAGCGCCTCCGACCGCGTAGTGCCGGCCGCCCACGGCGTCACGGCTGAGGACCTGGATAGGATCGACGAGCCCATCCGCCGCGCCCACGCAGCCGTGATGGACCAGGTTCGCGGCGGGCGGTTGGGCTACGCCGCCCTGCCCACGCACGAGGCCTACCCCGCAGCCGTCAAGGCGCTGGTCGAGCGGTTCCGCCGCGAGACAACCGACCTCGTGGTGCTCGGCATCGGCGGCAGCGCCCTGGGCAACATCGCGCTCCAGCAGGCCCTGAACCCGTGCACGTACAACCTGCTGTCGGACCGCAAGCGGCCGGGGCCGCGGCTGTTCGTGCTCGACAACGTCGATCCATCGATGGTCGCCGAGACGCTGGGCCTGTTCGGCCGGCGTATCAAGACCACGCTGTTCAACGTGATCTCCAAGAGCGGCGAGACGGCTGAGACTGCCAGCCAGTTCATGGTCGTCCGCGAGATGCTGCGCAGGAAGCTGGGGGCTGACTTCGCCCGGCGGATCGTCGCCACAACCGACCAGGCCAAGGGCACGCTGCACGAGATCGCCCGCCGCGACGGCTATGCCACCCTGCCCGTGCCCGACGACGTCGGCGGGCGGTTCAGCGTGCTCTCGCCCGTGGGGCTGTTCTCGGCGGCGATGTGCGGGATCGATATCGACGCCCTGCTGGCCGGGGCGGCTGCGATGGCCGAGCGCGTCGAGAACGCCAACTGGCGCGAGAACCCCGCCTGCATGCTGGCCGCCATCAAGTACGTCGCCGCGACGGCCAAGGGCAAGGTGATGCACGTGATGATGCCGTACTCCAACCGCCTGCACGCTTTGGCTGACTGGTACCGCCAACTGTGGGCGGAGTCGCTGGGCAAGCGGCTCGATCGCGGCGGCGGCGAGGTTTTCGTCGGGCCGACGCCTATCAAGGCACTCGGCGCGACCGACCAGCACAGCCAGGTGCAGCTCTACCGCGAGGGGCCAAACGACAAGCTGGTCGTCTTCCTGGAGGTTCGCAAGCACCCGCGCGAGGTCCGCGTGCCGGACGTCTTCGGCGAGGTAGCCGGCCTGAGCTACCTGCGGAAGGCGAAGCTGTCGGCCCTGCTGAACGCCGAGAAGACGGCCACCGAGTACGCCCTGGCCGCGTCGGGCCGGCCCAGCGTGACGCTGAAGTTCAACGCCATCACACCGCCGTCGGTCGGCGAGTTCATCTACCTCTATGAGTTCACCACCTCGCTGATGGGCGAGCTGCTGAACATCAACGCGTACGATCAGCCGGCGGTGGAGCTGGGCAAGAAGGCCACCTTCGCGCTTATGGGCAGAGAGGGCTACGCCGACCTGGGCAGGGAGATCAAGCCTTTCGCGTCGACGGACCCGCGTTACTCGGCCTAGGCCGACCGGGCGGCGGCGCTCCTGAGCCTTCGCTCTCGGACGGCACAGTAGAGCACGGGGACTATCAGCATCGTCATGATCTGGATGACCATGCCGCCAAAGGAAGGGATGGCCATGGGCACCATGATGTCCGAGCCGCGCCCCGTCGAGGTTAGCACCGGCAGCAGGGCCAGGATGGTGGTAGCCGTGGTCATCAGGCAAGGCCGAACGCGGCGCGTGCCGCCGGCGACGGTGAGCCGGCGGACCTCAGCCACGTTGGCCGGGCCCGAGCGGCTGAAGGACTGATCCAGGTACGTCGCCGTCACCACGCCGTTGTCGCTGGCGATGCCGAACAACGCCAGGAACCCCACCCACACAGCCACCGACAGGTTGATCGCGTGGATGCTGAACAGGTCGCGCATGTTCACGCCGAAGACGGCAAAGTTCAGGAACCAGCTCTGACCGTACAGCCAGATGAGCACGAAGCCGCCCGCCCACGCGACAAATATCCCGGAGAAGACCATCAGCGTCGTCAGCACCGAGCGGAACTGGAAGTACAGAATCATGAAGATGATGAATAGCGCCAGCGGCACGACCAGGCGGAGGGTCTTCTGGCTGTGGATCTGGTTCTCATAGGCGCCGGCGAAGGCGTAGCTCACCCCTGGCGGGACGACGAGCTCGCCCGTTGCGATCTTCTGCTCCAGATATCGCTGGCACCGCTCGACCACGTCGACCTCGGCGAAGCCAGGCTTCTTGTCGAACAGGACGTAGCCGATCAGGAACCCATCCTCGCTCTTGATCGACTGCGGGCCGCGGACGTAGCGGATTTCGGCGATCTGCTCCAGCGGGATCTGCTGCCCGCCGGCGCCGGGGACGAGCACTCGGCCCATCGTCTCGATGCTGTCGCGCAGCTCGCGCTGATACCGCACGCGGACGGGGAACCTGCGTCGCCCCTCGACGGTCGTCGTTACGCCGATCCCGCCGATGGCGATCTCCACGACGTCCTGGAACTGCCGCATCTTCACGCCGTAGCGGCCCATCTCCCGGCGGTCGGGCACGATCTCCAGGTACGGCTTGCCGACGATCCGGTCGGCCGCGACCGTGCGCGGACTGACGCTCGGCACCTCCTTCAGCAACTCCTCGATCCGCAGGCCGAACTGCTCGATCGCCTCAAGCGAGCGCCCCTTGACCTTCACACCCATCGGCGCCCGCATGCCGCTCTGGAGCATGACGATCCTGGCGGCGATGGGCTGGAGCTTCGGCGCCGATGTGACGCCGGGTATCTGCCCGGCCTGGACTACTTGGTCCCATATGTCGTCGGGCGATCGCACGCCCGGCCAATACTCCCGGCCTTCGTTCAGCGCCGGATCGAGCGCCGGCCGCCAGTTGGGGAAGGGCATGCCGCGGTCGTCAGGGACCAGCCGCCCGGCTTCGTCGCGCTCGAACCGTCCGCGGACATAGTAGGGCCGGCTGTCCGGGGCGATCAGCGGGTTGCCAAGCTCATCGCGGGCGAGGTCCTTCTTATCGGCATCGTACTTGAACTTGAGCCGCCGCCCGGCCTTGTCGGTGACATATTCGCCGCGGTAGTTGATGATCGTCTCGATCATCGAGATCGGGGCCGGATCGAGCGGCGTCTCCGCCCGCCCGAGCTTGCCGAGGACCGACTCCACCTCCGGGATCGCGCGGAAGGCCCGGTCCTGCGTCGACAGGATGTCGAGCGCCTCCCCGATCGAGGCGTGGACCATCGTGGTGGGCATCCACAGATAGGAGCCCTCGTCCAGTGGCGGCATGAACTCCTTGCCCAGTCCCGGCAGGGCCTTGCTGCCGCCGACCCAGAAGGTCGTGGAGCGGATGGTCTCGCCGCTGGCGCCCGCTCGCTCAGCCGTCGCGGGCAGCCAGGCGAACACGCGCGGGAAGCCCAGCCAAATCAGCGCGCCGAACGCCAAGATTACTGCGGGGATCGCCAGGAACGCGACCTTATGGGCCAGGCACCAGCCGAGGATGCGCGGGTAAGCCTTCTGGAACAGGCGGAAGGCCAGCAGCAGCACGCCGACCAGGACGGCGACAAAGATGAAGTTCCGCAACCCGCCTCGCTGCGGGCCGAGGGGCTCCCAGTCAGCCGTCAGCAGTATGCCCACCAGCAGCACGACCAGCGCGTTGGCCAGCCAGGGCGCGAACCGCGCCAGGCGCTGGGGCAGTCGGTGGCGCACAAGCCCGTAGGCCGCAAACGCCGCGGCGGCCAGACCCGCGGCGACCACCACCGGCGAGCCGAGCCACATGCCGTACCCAGCCACGACCAGCCCGGCCGCTACAAGCGCCCCATACAGCCAGGCCTTGGCGGCCCGGCGGCTCGGCTGAGCTGTGAACAGCACCAGTGCCGCCGGGGGGACGACTGCCAGGGCGATGACGATCGACGCGACCAGCGCGAAGGTCTTGGTGAAGGCGAGGGGCTTGAACAACTTGCCCTCCGAGCCGGTCATCACGAACACCGGCAGGAAGCCGACGATGGTGGTCAACACGGCCGTCAGCACCGCCCCGCCGACCTCAGCCGCGGCCCGGTGGACCACTTCCACGCGCTCCGCGCCGGCGGGGGCCTCGTCGAGCCGGCGGAGGATGTTCTCGCTGACGACGATGCCCATGTCCACGATCGTGCCAATGGCGATGGCGATGCCTGACAAGGCCACGATGTTGGCGTCCACGCCGAACGTCTTCATCGCGATGAAGCACATCAGTACGGCCAGCGGCAGCATGCCGCCGACAAGTACGCTGCTGCGCAGGTGCACGACCATGATCACCACGACGATGAACGTAATCAGGACTTCCTGACGGATGGCGGTGTTCAGCGTGCCCAGGGTCTCGTAGATCAGGCCCGTCCGGTCGTACAACGGGACGACGGTGACCTTGCTGATGTTGGCCCAGCTTGGCCAATCCGCGCGGTCCGTGCCGCGGAGGTGCGCCAGCCACATCTCCTGGTTGAGCTTGCCCGGCTCGCTGTAGGCGGCGAAGCCGTGATCCGCGGCGAACTGCGTCAGCTCGCGCTCGCTGACGGCCGCGCGGTCGATGACCACCTTGCTCGGCAGCGATGGGGCTATCTCGGCGATCTTGGCCTTGACGTGCTTGATGACCTCCAGCGGATTGCCGCCGTAGCGGGCGACGACGACCCCGCCGACGGCCTCCGCCCCATCGCGGTCGAGCGCGCCGCGCCGCAGGGCCGGGCCAAGCGTGACCTTGGCGACGTGCTTGACGCTGATGGGGACGTTGTCGTTGACCTTGATGACGCTGTCCTCGATGTCGCGGACGTCCTGGATGAAGCCGACACCGCGGACGAAGTACTCCACGCCGCTGTGCTCGATGGTCTTGGCCCCCACGTCGATGTTGGAGCCCTTCACCGCGGCAAACACCTCGCCCAGCGTCACGCCGTAGGCCCGCATCGCGTCGGGATCGACGTCCACCTGATACTCGCGCACGTACCCGCCGGCTGAGGCGACCTCGCTGACCCCCTCAGCCGACAGCAGCGCGAAGCGGACGTCCCAGTCCTGGATGGTCCGCAGCTCCTCCAGGTCCCAGCCGCCGGCCGGATTGCCGTCGGGGTCGCGACCCTCAAGCGTGTACCAGTACACCTGCCCCAAGGCCGTGGCGTCCGGGCCCAGCGCCGGGCGCACGCCGGCCGGCAGCGAGCCGGCGGGCAGGCTGTTGAGCTTCTCCAGCAGCCGGCTGCGAGACCAGTAGAAGTCCACGCGCTCATCGAAGATCACCAACACCATCGAGAAGCCGAACATCGAGTTGCCGCGGATCGTCTTGACGTGCGGCACGCCTCGCAGGGCCTTGGTCAGCGGGTCGGTGACCTGATCCTCCACGTCCTGCGGCGAGCGGCCCGGCCAGGGGGTGAAGACGATCTGCTGGTTCTCACCGATGTCGGGGATGGCGTCGGTCGCTACCGGATAGCGCGGCAGGTCGCCGAGCTTCCAGTCGAATGGGGCGACCATCAGGCCCCAGATCACGACGACGGCCAGGAACATCGCGACGACGAGCTTGTTGGTCAGGCAGAACCCGATGAGCCTGCCGATCAGCGATGTGCTCCGGGGCGCGAGGTCCTGGGAGGGATCACTCATGCCGGCGCTCTCCAGCGTTCGCCGGCGCGGCGATCGCGGGCGACATCATGCTGGGTTTGGCCTGGATCTGAAGGGCAGAATCGATCATGAAGTTGCCGCGCGTGACGATCAGTTCGCCCTCGGCCAGCCCGCTGTGGACCAGGTAGAAGTCGCCGGCCCTGGGGCCCAGCACGACCTCCCTGCCCTCGAAACGTATCTCATCGCCGTCGCCGGTCTGGACGTAGACGACCGCCCGCTTGCCTGTAACAAGTGCGGCTGAGGCGGGGATGACAAGCGGCGCCTCGGCTGCACTGTCGGCGGCGACGTAGCCCAGCGACTCAGGCCTGACCAGCGGCATGCCGCATATGTCGCACTTACCGCTGTCGGCCTTGACGACCGACGGGTGCATCGGGCAGATCCACTTGCCGGCCAGGTCGGCGGCCATCACCTTCCCGCCGGCGGCTACGTCCGCACGCACGATCGCCTTGACGAACATGCCGGGCTTCAGGCTGCCGTCGGCGTTGGGCACGTCCACGCGCACCTTGACCGTGCGGGTGGCGGCGTCCAGGACCGGGTCGAGGAACGAGATCGTGCCGGTGAACACCCTGCCGGGGTCGGCGACGGTGGTGAACTCGACGGTCTGGCCAAGCCTCAGCCAGTCAAGGTCCGACTCGTACGCGTCCAGCAGAGCCCAGACGTGCGAGAGGTCCGCGATGGTGTATATTCGGGCGCCGACGTCGACGTACATGCCTTCCTGGGCGTTCTTGTGCACGACGATGCCGCCGATGGGCGCGTAGATCGTCACGCGGTCGCTGGCCTTGCCGCGGCGTTCGACCTCGGCGATCTGCTCAGCCGTCAGGCCCCACAAGCGGAGCTTCTCCCTGGCGGCGGCGACGGTGGCTTCCGTGGCCTCACGCAGGATGCCGATGTCGCTGCCGGCCATGCCCTTGACGGCTTCGATGGCCTGAAGCAGCTCTTCCTGGGCGCTGAGCAGGTCGGGGCTGTAGAGGACGACCATGTGGTCGCCCTCGCGGACGGGCACGCCGGTGTAGTCGACGAAGAGCCTCTCAAGCCGGCCACCCACCCACGCCGTGATGTACTTCAGGCGCGTCTCGTCGTAGGCGACCTTGCCGGTCATGCGGACCTCCGCCTTCGCGAACCGCCGCTCGACGGGCGCGGTCTCGACGGCCAGCAACTTGACCGCCTCTTTGCTGAGCGCCAGCTCCCGCACGCCGGCGGCCACCTGCTCGACCACCAGTGGAATCAGGTCCATGCCGCATATGGGGCACAGGCCGGGGGCGGGCTCCCTGATCTGCGGGTGCATGGAGCAGGTCCAAATGGTCTGCCGTAGGTTGGCGGGCCGGGATGTGGACGCGGCTGCCTTGTCGGCCTCGGAGGGGGCTGGAGAAAGCAGCACGCTTGCGCCCCAGCCGAGAGCCAACCCGACCACCAGCGCCACTGCCAGCGGCCAGCGTGCCGCCGCCGCGCGTAGGCGCACAGAAGCGTTGCCGCCCTCGGCTGCCATTGCGCCACCTCGGCTTTCTAGCGCGACGATATCACAATCACAGCGTGCACGGCGCCGGAGGCCAGCGCGCACACACCTACAATCTTATGCAGTTGGAGCATGAATCGCGCGCCAAGTCCCTTCACCCGCCGCAGCAGGGCCAGGAGCACGGCCAGGGCGACCAGGCACAGCGTGAGGATGCCGGTGGGTTTGGCGAAGCCGGCAGTCGAGGGTCCCGCCGTTGGAGTGTATGCTTCCGGCTCCGCGCCGCTCTGGGATGTCGAGGCGGCGAACTGCGGCAGCCGGGCGATGTACTTCTCGGGATTGTCCTGGAAGGCCGACTTACACATCTCGCAGCAGAAGAAGACCCTCTTTCCCTGGTAGACGGCATAGATATCCGGCTTGATGGGGTTGTTCGCCATCACGGGGCAATCTCCCTGCTCAGCCATTGCCGCCGCGATGTCTGCAGGCACTTCCGGGTCTTCGAGCTCATCGCCGCGGCAGACGGTCGGGGCTGCCAGCAGCACAGCAACCACGGCGCAGATCGTACCCGCCTGCGGCAGGGCGCGCAGGCCCATGCGCGCGCCGCTGGCCCAGGCCAACAAGAATCCATTCGTCCTCTTTCCATTCATCTGTCGTACTCCCCTGTCGCAGCCACGAGGTTTGCTGCCGCTACTGAGTCGGCTGATCCTGCGGCTGGCGGTGCAAAGGTATCTCTTTGCCCACAATCATTTCCAATTCTGCCAGGTGCTGCTGCGAGTCAGCCAGCGATCTCTCGTAGGCCAGTTGGAACTCCAGAAGGACCCGTTGAGCGTCCACCAGGTCGCTGAAGGATGCCTTGCCTGTCCTGAAGGCCGTCTCCGTCGCCTTGAGCGACTCCGTTGCCTTCGGCAGCAGCGTGTCGGCGTACAGGTCGATCCTACGCTCGGCGTCGCGGAGCTTGTACAAAACGAGCTTCAGGTCCGCGCCGAGCGTGTTGATCTTGTCGGCCTTGCGTCGGATGGCGGCCTGTCGGCGGCTGCGCGCTTCCCGGACGCCGGCGGCGAGCTTGTTCCACCAGAGGGGTAAGTTCACCGAGGCCATCGCAATGACCGGGTCCTGCCCGTCGTCGCTGGGATGTCGCCCGCCGGCGGACTTGGCCGTGTCGATGTAGCCGACTCCCAAGGTGACATCGGGGACATAGTCGCTTCTGGCCAGCTCGACTTGGTGCTCGCTGGCGGCGATCTCGCTGTCCATGCCCTTTAGCTGCGGATTGGACTCGACCAGCCAGGCCAGCAACTGATCGTAGTCGGCCGCTACGGTCTGCTGCTCGATGGCGGCGGGCCAGGGCAGGTCCGCATCAGGGGGGCGGTTCATCGCGGCGTTTAGCCGGGCGACCACGGGGCCGCGAAGCTCCTCGAGCGTGCGCAACCTGTCTTCGAGCTTGCCGAGCTCGACCTGCGCCCGGATGACGTCCGGGTGCGACCCGGCGGCCACCTTGTATCGCGTCCGCGCGACGCTCTCGAAGTGCTTGGCCAAGTCGCGATTCTCCCCGACGATGGCGACGGCCCGCCGCAGATAGTAGTACTCGTAGTACGCGTCCTTGACCTGGCGGAACAGCTCCAGCTTGCGGGCCTGGAAGCGCTGCTCGGCGGCGGCGGCGGCCGCGGCGGCGGCATCGGATCGCAGCTTCAGCTTGCCAAGCCAGGGAAATGTCTGCGCCAGCTCGAAGCTCTGCTTCTGCGCCCCGACGCGCGTTTCAACGTTCTCGATGAAGTATCGATACGTGAATCGCGGATCGGGCAGCGCGCCGACCTGAGGCACGCGCTCGACCGCGGCCCGCCAGTCGTTGAACGCCGCCTCGAGCGCGGGGTTGTTGACGGCGGCATAGGCAAGGTAGCCGTCCAGGCCGGACTGCTCAGTGAGCCGGGCGGGCGGTTCCGCCAGCCGGCGGGCGGGGGGCGATTCGGCAGCCATGTGCCCGCGAAACTCCGCGCGCTCGTCCGAAGGGCCGCAGCCGACGAGGAATGCAGCCATCACCACAAACACCGCGCGAGTCAGGTGTCGAGCCATTTCGCCAATCCGTTGGGCTGTGACCGGCGCGATGTTAGTGTCCGACGGCAGTTCGCACAAGGCCCAGCCCCACTGGTCAACACTAGGCCCGCAGGGCGCGGGATTCCACATCCACGGCCTCGGCGCGGGGATAGGTGCGGCTGCTGTCGCAGATGGAACCACGCGGGCCCCTGACTCACTATGCGCTGCTGCCAAAGGGGTTGCGCCCACAGCCTGACAAGGAGGAGGTCTCGCGCAAAAGATCAGGGACGGCGGCGATAATCACAGCCGTCCCTGCTAATAGGCCTCTAGGCGGTGGAGGGAACACCGCCGTGAGGTTGTCCGCCGCCCCTGTCCGGGCGGCTACACAGGCGAAGGGCAATGCGAGCGGACATTGCCGCCCCTGTCTCTCCACTAGGAATTATACTAATTTGCCCGGCGAAGTCCAGCGAATTGTCGCGCCGCTGCTATCTACCGCTGGTGGGGGCGGATAGCTTGCTGTCGGCACAAGTCGGCCAGGGCTTCGGCCAGCTCGGCGGCTCTGTCCTCGAGCTTGGCCAGGGCCAGCTTGCAGCCCGGCAGGTTGCCCTGTCCGGCGACGTTCTGGAGGTTGACGGCGGCGTCAAACGCGGCGCGGGCCGAGAAGTTCCCCACCGCCCCCTTCATGGTGTGCGCCAGTTGGGCCAGCGTGTCGGCGTCCTGGTCATCCAACGCCGCCCGAAGCTGGGTTAGCATCGCCGGGCAGGTCTCCAGGAACAGTTGGCCGACTTCCTGGAGCAGGGGGAGGTCGCCTTCGACTCTCTCCAGCGCGCAGTCGATGTTGAACACGTCCTTCGGCGCGGGCTTCTCGTCGCCGCCTCGACCCTGTTCTTTCGCGGAGGTCGCGGCTGACATCACTTCCGCAATGGCCTCGAACAGCAGTTTCGGGTCGACCGGCTTGGCGACGTATCCGTCCATGCCGCCGTCAAGGCACTTCTGGCGGTCGCCCTTCATCGCGTGGGCGGTCATCGCGACGATGGGGATGTGCCCGCCGGTCGTCATCTCTCGTTCGCGGACATGGGCGGTGGCCTGGAAGCCGCCCACTTCCGGCATCTCCAGGTCCATCAGTATCATGTCGAACCCCTGCCGGTCGAGGGCGTCGAGCGCCTCCCGGCCGTCGCCGACAACCGTGACCTGGTGGCCTTGCTTTTCCAGCATGCAGGCGGCTAGCTTCTGGCTGACTTCGTTGTCCTCGGCAAGGAGTATGCGAAGCGGCGCCTGCCCTGCCGCCTGGTCGGCCTGTTCGGCTGACCGCTCGCCTGCCGAGGGCGATTCCGTCGTCAGCCCCGTCGCCGCCAGCAGCGCGCGGGCCAATTCGTGGGCTGACACCGGCTTCACGACGCACGCACGACAGCCGGCCTCCTTGCAGCGCCCGACATCGCCGCGCCGATCCGCCGGCAGCATCATGACAACGGCGGGCGCCGGGCCGTGAAGGTTCGTTATCGCCTCCAGGACCTCGTAGCCGTCCATGCCCGGCATCGCCGCATCGAGCAGCACGACCGGCAGCGGCCGACCCGCCTCGGCCGCGTCGGCAAGCCGGGCAAGCGCTTCCCGTCCGCCTTCAGCCAGCACCGCGCCGATCCCCAACTCGGCGAGAGTTGCCTGGAGGCTTTGACGCGCCGTGGCGTTGTCGTCGACGACGAGCGCCTCCAAGCCCTTCAGGGGTGATGCCGTCTCATCGTCCTGCTCGGCGCCGGCCTGCAGGCCGCAAACCGCGGTGAAGTGGAACGTGCTGCCCGCGCTCACTTCGCTCTCGACCCATATCCGCCCGCCCATCATCCTCGCCAACTGGTCCGAGATGGGCAGCCCCAACCCCGTGCCGCCGTAGCGCCTGGTCGTCGTGCCGTCGCCTTGCGAGAAGGCCTCGAATATCAGCGCCTGCTTGTCCTTGGGGATGCCTATCCCCGTGTCGGCCACCGCGAAGTGCAGGCAGACGTCGCGGTCGTTGCGGGACGAGACCTCCACGTTGACGGCGACCTGCCCGACGTGGGTGAACTTGACGGCGTTGCCGACGAGGTTGATGAGGATCTGCCTGATCCGCCCCGGGTCGCCCACCAGCTTATCCGGCACGTCGCCGTTGACCGTCGAGATCATCTCCATTCCCTTCCCCGCGGCCCGCACGGCCAGCGAGTCCAGGCTCTCGGCGATGCATCGGCGGAGCGAGAAGTCGATGGTGTCCACGTCGAGCTTGCCGGCCTCGATCTTGGAGAAGTCCAGGATGTCGTTGACCACCGCCAGCAGCGCGTCCGCCGACTCGCGGATCATCTCCAGGTATTCGCGCTGCTCGCCGGTCAGTTCGGTGGCCAGCGCCAGGTCGGTCATGCCGACTATGCCGTTCAGCGGCGTGCGGACCTCGTGCGACATGTTGGCCAGGAAGTCGCCCTTGGTCTTGTTGGCGCTCTCGGCCGCCCTGCGGGCGTGCTGTAGGTCCTCGACCATCCGCAAGGCTGCGATCCTGGCCGACTCCAGCTCCTCGGCCCTCTGCGCCAGCTCGGTGC
>CAYUYH010000056.1:0-12744 GCA_964449175.1 uncultured Planctomycetaceae bacterium | reverse complement strand
GCACCGAATATACCGGCGCGGGCGGCTGCACTCAAAGCCCTTTGCCGCAATCATTGCCCACATGCCCGGCGGGGGGGGGTGTTGGCCTGGCGGGGCGAATCGGCTAGAATCCCGGAATCAGCTTACTACTGGAAAGGAAACTACCATGCGGAGACGTACCTTGTTTGTATCGGCGGTGATGGCGGCGGCGATGATGGCGTGCCCGGCTCTGGCGGCGGCACAGGCGACCCAGGCGGCCAGCGCGCCGGCGCTCAACGAGCAGGAGCAGATCCAGGCGACCGCCCAGAAGAGGGCGGGCAAGATCATGGCCGAGCTGGCCCTGACCGACGAAGCGAAGGCCGCCAAGGTCAACGAGGCCATCGTCGAGTTCTATGTCAAGCGGATCGGCTGGGGCGAGAAGGACGACCAGATCGTCGTCCTCACCGGGCAGCTCGCCGAGGCCCAGAAGGCAGGCGAGCAGGCCAAGGCCGACGAGATAGCCAAGAAGCTCAAGGCGCTGAAAGGCGAGCTTGTAGCCATGCGCAAGCAGTTCGAGGGCGACCTCGGCAAGGAGCTGACGGCCGAGCAGATCGTGACCGTCAAGGACGTGATGACCTACAAGCGAGTGCCCGGCCTGTACAAGGTCTTCTGCGACAGGCACGAGCTGACCGACGAGCAGAAGGCTGCGGTCCTCCAGCTTCTGGAGGCGGTGCGCGACGACGGGATGATGCAGGGCAGCAGCGAGGCCAAGCACAACGTGTTCCGCAAGGCCATCGGACGCGTGAACATCTATCTCGACGCGAAGAAGAAGTACGCCGTCGCAAAGGCGGCCATCCAGGCTGGCAATCTCGACGAGGCCGTCGGGCCCCTGACTAAGCTGGAGAAGGGCAAGGACTGGATGATGGAGTTGATGGGCGACGAGATCGCCGAGCTCCGCAAGGCCTACGACGCCGCCAAGGCCGGTGAGCCGGCGGCGGCGACCGGCCCGACGACTCAGCCTTCCGACAATTGAGGCGGCAGGCAGGGATTCCCCATAGATGGCGGACTCTGCTCCGGCGGGGCTGGGGCAGCGAATCATGGCCCGGTCTTCGACACGAAGGCCGGGCCGATTCATTTGGGGTGGCGGGCGGACTCGATGGGGGTGCGTGGAAAGAGGCCTTTCTGGGTCCTGATGGCCATTGCGAGAGGGGCTCCTGACACGTCTGGGCCAACTGTCTGCATGTTTGCACTCCGGCTGCCTCCGTGCCACGTCCCCGGCCGGGCCTGGGCGCGTGACCCGCCGGGGCATCGTCATGAAAGGGCATCTGTTGGCTTAGTCAAGGAGGGGCGGGGGATGTCCGATTGGGTGCAAAGACCGGACGGGCCGCGCGGGCGGAGACCGTTCCGCCTCGGCGGCCGTCTCGCACCGAAAGAGGACTTCGGACAGGCGCATCATGAGTGCAGGAGTGCACACGCAGAGTCCTGTGAGCAGGTACCAGTGCATGGTATCCGCCACTAGAGGCCGGCCATGCGTGTCACGACTGCGCGCGCGGGCCGGTGTGCTGGTCGCTGCCTTGTGTGTGGTCCTGGTTCCGGCATCAGTGGGGTGGTCAGCGGCTGAGTCGACAGGCGAGCCCTTGGACCCGACGGCCGGCGGCAAGGCGGCGGGCCTCGAAGGCGAGGAGTTGATGATCTTCGAGGACATGCCGGTGGTCGTCTCAGCCTCTCGGCAGGACCAGCCGACCAACTGGCTGTCAGTGCCCGTCAGCGTGATCACGGCCGAGGACATCCACTATAGCGGGCAGACCAACATCCCCGAGGTCCTGCAATTCGTCCCAGGCGTGGACGTGCTGCGGATAGGTCGCAACCGCTACGCAGTGGGGGTGCGCGGGCTGCACGGGTACTACTCCGACCGCCTGCTTGGCCTGATCGACGGCCGACCGGCCAACAACCCGGCCTTCGGCGGCGTGGAGTGGACCCGGCTGCCGATCCTGATGGAAGACATCAAGAGCATCGAGGTCGTCCGCGGGCCCGGCGGGGCGGCCTGGGGGGCAAACGCCTACAACGGCGTGGTCAACATCATCACCAAGGACCCGGAAGACTGCCTCGGCCTGTTCGTCAGCACGACGTGGAACCACTTCGGCGACCCCTACAACCACATTCGCTACGCGGAAAAGAGAGGCAAGTGGAGCTATCGGATCTCGCTGGGATACGAGCACCGCACCTCGTCGGAGGACGCGATCCACGATGATGAATTCACCTCGCGCGACTTCGCCCGCAATTGGAAGACGGACACGAAGGTCGTATACCGCCCGTCGGAGGCGACCAAGCTGACCATGGGGTCCGCCTACCTTCACGAAGAGGGCGGCGACTACGAGCTTTACGGCTGGCAGCCCCGCAGCCGCTGCAGATACAACATCGCCAGGCAGTTCGTCAAGCTCGATCACAGATTCGACACGGACACGTCCGGTTACCTTCAGTGGTTCAGCGAATACCAAGATAGCACCAGGCCGCAGCTATTGGACAAGACGTGGTGCCTGACGAACGACCTGGAGGGGCAGTTGAACTTCAGCCCGGCGCGGGGCCACAAGGTGTCGGTCGGCGGCAACCTGCGATGGGTGGACATCTACTACCGCACGAACAACGCGAACCAGGTGTTCATGGCCAACAGCACCGTCCAGGAGTATTGGGGCGGGCTGTTCGCCATTGACCGCTGGCAGGTGACGGAGCGGCTGGTGCTGGAGGGCCAAATCCGCGGCGACTGCTACTCGGCGGTTCAGGCGGACTGGTCGGGTCGCGTCGCGGCCCTGTACGCGCTGGATGCGGACAAGAAGCACGTTGTCCGCCTCGCCACTGCCAAGGCATTCCGCTCCCCGGCATTTGCCATCCGCGACAGCTACCTGAGGCGCAACCCCTTGCCCTCTCCGCCGCTGCCGCCCGGACTGTTCGGGCTGGACGTGCTCCAGGGCGACTTCGTCAATGAAGAGACCTGGTCGATCGAGGCCGGCTACACCGGCAAGCTCGCCGAGGGCGTGACGGTACACGTCGACCCATACTACCAGCGATGCGAACGCCTGATCGGCGCGGAACATCTGACCGATTCCCTGAGCCTGGGGCGCGTGATCCAGAGGTTGGACAACATCGACGGCGCCGACGCATACGGCGTCGAGTGCGAGCTGGCGCTGACCGGAAAGCCCGGCAAGCTCTCTCTCTGGTACGCGTACAACGATTTCGTGACGGATCGGGGCAGCCAGGCGGTGCGGGCATTCTTCCCTGCCACGCACAAGGCCGGGCTCACCGGCAGGCTGCACCTGCCGGACGGCTGGACGCTGAACGCCGGCTACAGATACACCGACGTGACCGAGGGCGACAGCACGATTTTGTACGACGCGCCGAAGTCTCACCGACTGGACTTCGCGCTGGCCAAGGAGCTGTTCGAGGGGCGCGGCGAGGTGATGATCGGCGTAAACGATGTTCTCAACACGACAGACCGTGAAGTTTACGACACAGGGGCGACAACCGCACATGAAACGCCGGGACGGACGTTCTTCTTGAGGGTGCAGATATCGCTCTAGCAGGGGGCCGGTCGCCGACGTGAAGACGGTCGGCTGAAACGAGCATGAGCGCTTCGATTAGGGCAAGAGATCGAAAGGTGCGAAAGGGTACTGACCGCGTCGCGTCACGCGCGCGACTGGCGCCGTACGTCCTGATCATTATGACCCTGTGTCTGGCAATCGACCCGGCCGCCGCGGCAGAGGAGCCGGCAGGTCTCGGCTCGACGGTCGGCGACAACCAGGACATCGCCTGTGACGAGCTGATGCTGTTCCAGGAGATACCCCCGGTCGTAGTCGTATCGGCGTCGCGCCAGGCGGCGCCAATGGACTGGCTGTCGGTGCCGGCGACCGTCATCACCGCCGAGGACATCCACTACAGCGGCAAACGGAACGTGGCGGAGGTGCTCAGGTTCGCCCCCGGGCTGGATGTGCTGCGCATCGACCGCAACACATATGCCGTCGGCATCCGCGGGCATCACGGCTTCTACGCCGACCGCCTGCTGACCATGATCGACGGGCGATCGGTCAACAACGCGGCCTTCGGCGGGGTGGAGTGGACTCGGCTGCCCGTGCTGATGGAAGACATCAAGAGCATCGAGATAGCCCGCGGGCCTGCCAGCGCCGCCTGGGGCGCCAGCGCCCTGACCGGCGTGATAAACATCATCACCAAGGACCCCGAGGAATGCCTGGGCTTGTTCGCGGCCACGACGTGGAACGACCTTGGCGAGCCCTACAGCCACGTTCGCTACGCCGCAAGAGAAGGCAAGTGGAGCTACCGCTTGTCCGTCGGGCGCCAGAACCACAAGTCCTCGGAAGACGCCATCCATGACGACGGCTTCGACTCGCGCGACTTCGCCCGCAACTGGGTCATGGACGCCAAGGTTCTCTATCGCCCCTGCGACGCCACCAAAGTGACCATGGGCGGCGCGTACATGCACGAGGAGAGCGCCGACTTCGGCATGCTGGGCTACTGGCCACGGAAGCGGGCCTGGTACGACGTGGCCAGGCCTTTCGTCAGAATCGACCACAAGTTCGACGATGACGCATCGGGATACATCCAGTGGTTCAGCGAATACGCCGACAGCCGCAGGCCGCAATTCCTGGACAAGACATGGTACCTGGAGAACGACCTCGAGGGGCAGTTGAACTTCCGCGTGGGCGACAGCCATCGCGTCTCAGCCGGCGCCATCACGCGATGGACGCACTTCGAGTATGACGCCAGCAATATAAACCACGTCTTCATGGTCGACGAGCCGCTGGAGGAATACTCAGCCGGCGCGTTCGCCATGGACCGTTGGCAGGTGACGGATCGCTTCGTGCTGGAAGGCCAACTGCGCAGCGACTGGCACTCGGAGGTCCAGACGGACTGGGCAGGGCGGATCACCGCCCTGTACGCCCTGGACGCCGACAAGAAGCACATCGTGCGGATCGGCGGCGCCAAGGCGTTCCGGTCGCCGGCCTATGCCATTCGCGAAGGCACCATGACACGCTACCCGCTGCCCTCGCCGCCGGCGCCTCCGGGCTTCTTCGGATACAACCTGATCAAGCCCGATCCGGTCAACGAGGAGACATGGTCGATCGAGGCCGGCTACAGCGGCAAGCTGACCGAGCATCTGACCGTGCGGATCGACCCGTACTACCAACGCTTCGAGAGGCTGGTCGGCGTGAAGATGCTGAACGATCCGCTGGGCATGGGACGCACGATGGTCGCCACCGATAACGTCGACGGCGCGGATGCGTTTGGCACGGAGTGCGAACTGGCGCTGACCGGCAAGCGAGGCAAGTTGTCCGCCTGGTACGCGTACAACTACTTGCGAATGGACCGCCCCGGCCAGCACATGCGGGCTTACCGCCCGGCCAGAAACAAGGCGGGGCTGACCGGCCGACTGAATCTCGGCGACGGCTGGATGCTGAGCTCAAGCTACAGGTACACCGACATGACAATCGGTGAAGTCGGCGACCCGCGGGTGGGCAGGTCCCATCGCCTGGACTTCGCCCTGGCCAAGGAGATCCTCGAAGGCCACGGCGAAATAATGATCGGCGTGGACGACGTCCTCAACACGACGGAAGGCACAGCCAGCGAGGGCGGGGCGGTGACGGCCAGCGAAACGCCCGGACGAACGTTCTTCGTGAGGCTACAGGTATCGTTCTAGTGGCACGATAGCAGAGGATCGCGAGACTCCAGACTGACGGCGAACATGGCAAAGGCAGCGGCGACAATCCGGCGCATCTCTTTACCAGGCCGACATGCCTGCGCGCTGGCCCTGGCCTTCGTCCTGGTCTGTGGCGCCTCGCCTGTGTTGGCCGCAGACGCCGCGCGGATCCTGGTGGTCCTCAGCGGAGACCAGGCCCCATACCGTGATGCCGCCGCCGCTGCTCAGCAGGGCCTGACGCAGCTTGGCCATGAGGTGCGGAGCGTCCAGCTCGCCGATCTCGCCAAAGACCCCAACTCGGCGCGCGGGGACGGCTACGACGCGGTCCTGGCCGTGGGCACGCACGCGGCTGTGGCGCTCGCCAAGACGGTCGAGCCCGCAACCAAGCTTGTCTATTGCATGGTCGCCCACCCGGACGCCGTCGCCCTGGGGGCGGATTCGCCCGTCTCCGGCATCAGCACGGACATCCCACTGGACGCCCAGGTGAAGCTGATGGCCGAGGCCATGCCGAAGCTGCGCACGGTGGGCATGCTGTACCGCTCCGACGTGCCAAAGAGCGTCGCGCTGATGGAGACTGTCCGGGCGGGACTGCCCGAGAACTGGCGCCTCGAAGCCGTTGCCGTGGACAAGCACGCCTCGGCGGCCGAGGCCATCAACACGCTGCTGGACAAGAAAGTGGACATCGTCTGGACCGCGCCGGATGCGTCTGTCTACAACGCCGCGATAATCCGCTCGCTTCTGCTGTCCGCCCTGAGGCGCCAGACGCCCGTGTTCGGCTTCTCCCCGGCATTCGTTCGGGCCGGGGCGCTGCTCGGCACGGGAGTGGACGCCGAGACCCAGGGCCAGCAGGCTGCCGACCTGACGAATCAACTGCTTGGCGACCGCCAGGCGGCCTCCAAGCCCGGCACGCCCGCTGCGGTGCGTCAAGGCCCCAAGTTCCACATAGCCGTAAACCTGATCGTGGCTGAGAAGCTGGGCCTGGAGATCCCGGAGGCCCTGGTGCGGAAGGCGGCCAAGGTCATCAAGCCGGAAGAGGATGGCACATGACCGGCTGGATGCAAAAGCGATCCCTGCGCGTCAAGGCCATCGCCTTCGTATTGGTGGTCATCACCGTCGGTCTGCTGATCACGGGCACCGCCACCGTCATCCAGACCAACTCCCTCATCGTCGGTCAGCAACGCCAGGAACTGAACACACTGGCGACGAGCCTTGCCCGTGCCTCGGAGCTGCCTCTGGCGGTTCGAGACCGGGCTGAATTGGCACGCCTGCTGGACCGGTTCGCCTGGGACAGCTACGTGCTGTTCACCGCGGTCTATGACGACCAGCACGAGCTCCTGGCCAGTAAGGTCCGCGATGAGGAGACCTGGGCACGCTATCAGTGGGAGGCCGTCGAGACCAAGTCGATGCTCCTGGGCACCGTCCAGGTGGAGCTTTCCAGAGGGGCCGACGAGTTTGACGTATTCGGGGCCGTGGACAATCCATCGGCCTCCGAACCCGCCGGGAGCTCCGCTGGCGCCGGAGACAATAGGCCGCAACACAATGTCGTCGGACAGGTCGTCGTTGCCCTGTCGGCTGAGCCCATGCACATGGCCCAGAGGAGCCAGGCGCTCACGACGCTGTCGATGGTTGTGCTGGCCGCCGTGGCAAGCGCGGCCGTGGTGTTCTGGACGGTCACGCTATGGACGAAGCGGCTGGACAACCTGGTTGAGGCCAGCGAGCGGATCGCGCAAGGCGACTTCACCTCGGTCATTCTCGACACGCACGTCGACGAGATCGGGCGACTCTCCAAGGCCCACGAGGAGATGCGCAAGGCCGTTCAGCAGCGGACCACGGAACTCGTGGACGCCAACAGGCAGATCCGCCAGGCCCAGGGCGAATTGGTACAGGCTGAGAAGATGAGCATGTTGGGCCAGCTCGCCGCCGGCGTCGCGCACGAGATCAACACCCCGACCGGCGCGATCATGAATGTCTCCAACGACGCGGGCACGCACCTGAAGGGCTTGATCGCCTCGGCGTTGCGCCTGTCCGAGATGCCGCGGGAGCTTCTAGACTGGCTGGCCGAAGTGCTGCCGGGGATTCTCGCCCGCGACTCGGTGTTCCCAGACCTGGCCGATCGTCAGTCGCGGCAGGCGATCCAGCGGGAGCTGCGCGGCAAGGGCATCTCCAACCCCAGGAGGGCAGCCGACATCATTCTTGATTGCGGGCTCGACTGCAACGACCCCAACGTCATCAAGTGCCTCTCGCACGAGCTCGGCATGGCATTCCTCGAACATGTCGTTGCCCTGAAGGTCGGCTCGCGGATATCGCTGGTCAGCGTGGACAAGATCGCCAAGATCGTCCGGGCCCTGCGCTACTACAGCCGAAGCGGCGAGGGAGACCTGTTCGACATCAACATCAACGAGAGCCTCGACAACACGCTCGTCATCCTCCAGAACCGGATCAAGCACATCGCCAAGGTCGAGAGAGACTACCAGGCCGACCTGCCCCTCACTCGCTGCGGGCCGGATGTCTCGCAGGTCTGGACCAACATCATCTCCAACGCATGCGACGCGATCGAGGGCGGCGACGAGACTCAGGGGCTGATCCGCGTCAAGACCCGCTCGGCCGGCGAGTGGGTGGTCATCGAGATATTCAACGCAGGCCCGCATGTCCCGGAAGAGACGATGTCGAGGATATTCGACCCGTTCTTCACGACCAAGCCCATCGGCAAGGGAACTCGTCTGGGGCTGGGCATATGCGTGGGGATCCTCCAGAAGTACAAGGGGTCAATCTCGGCCCGCAACGACTCCGACGGCGTGACCTTCGAGGTCCGCCTGCCTCTCTTCCGGGCCGCCCCCGACGAGGCCGCCCCGCAGGCCGACGGCCGGCCGGGCATGCTCCAGCCGGTCGGCTAGGGGAGCGGGTCACGCCGGCCCGCCACGGCGCCTGCTCAGCAACATCATCAGGCCCCGCGACCGCCTAAGAGCCCAAGCCTCTGTGCTGCAAGCATTTACACTGCACAGCAGATCCGTTCTCCACCTGCCCGCCTCCTGGAGCCACCCTGCCGGCAGGCAGCCTGGCCTGCGAGCCCGAGCAGGGGAGGCGGGGGGGGCTGCGGCCGGCCTTCCGACCCCGGAAAAATGCCCATTACCTATTCAAGGGGGGCATCTCGGGGGCCGACAACGCCCCTAGGCCGGGGACGGACCATCCTCCGCGGGCCATCGTGCCGCGGGGACAAATGCCAATTAGGAGCATACACATGAGTACGAGGTCTGAGATGTCAGATGTCGTGAGGAGCCGCCAGTGTGCGCCTCCTTCGAAGTGTGCGCCTCCCAGACGAAGACGTTCTCGCTGTCGCGCGGGGTTGCTGCTGGCGGTGATGGCGTTGACGTTGGCCATGACGCTCCGCCCGGCAGGGGGCGCGAACGGCGAGCCGGAACCGGCCGCCAAGCCGAACGGCGTTCTGGATGTCGTCAACGGCGTCCTCAAAGTGCCGGTCGACATGTTCTGGCGCGTCCGGGACGAGACCGAAGACGCCACCCGCGTGTGGCGCGGCGCCTGGGGCGACCTGAAGACCAAGATCAAGGAGACCACGGGCACCGAGATCGACGGCACGATCGACAACAACACGCGTTTCCTCATCAATGGCGTCGGCCAAGGCCACATGCGCAACCTGTTCTGGTGGAACATGACGGCCAAGCAGAACCTGTGGAAAGACGCCGAGTTGGTGGCCCGCGTCCGCGGCTGCACCGACGGAACCGGGGGCGAGCCCTCCCACGGCATCTACCACTTCATCACTCCGAAGCAGAACCTTGACTGGCACTGGGGCGAGACGGAGTGCCTGTATCTGGCCAACGTCGTCCTGAAGCAGAGGCTGCTGGACAAGAAGTTGCTCATCGCGGTCGGCAAGATCAACGAAGTGATCTACTTCGACACGAACAATGTCGCCGGCTTCGACTTCCTGTCCTTCCACCTGGCCAGGAACGCATCCTTCCCGCACAGGCCGCACACGATCGGCAGCGTTGTGCGCTACGACGTTGCCGACTGGCTGTACGTCCAGGCCGGCTTGATCGACGACGAGGGCATCCGCTCCGAGATGGGCACCAACACCGCCTTCCACGGCGAGTGCCGGTGGCAGTCCATGTACGAGGCCGGCGTGAAGACCAAGATCGGCGGCAGGGAAGGCAACTACCGCGTCGACGTCTGGCATGACCCGACTCCCCTCGCCCGCCACGACGGCACGGGCAGCGAGCGGGACAACGTCGGCTTCGGCATGAGCTTCGACCAGATGATCACCGATCAGCTCGGTCTGTTCTTCCGCTATGGCTTCAATCACGGCGATGTCCACACGTTCTGCAGCACCTGGAGCGTCGGCGGCACGTATAGCGGCCTGATCCCCGGGCGGGAGAAAGACGTTCTGGGCATCGGCTTCGCGCAGGGCATCACCAGCGGCGAGTATCAGTCGGCCAACAATGCCACGCCGTCCGAGTCGCTGTTCGAGGCCTACTACAAGCTCTGGGTCAACGACTGGATTTCGGTCTACCCGGACGTCCAGGTCCTGCTGAACCCTGGAACCAGGGACGAGGACGTGGTCGTCGTCGGAGGACTGCGCGTGAAGTTGTCGTTCTAACCATGAGTGGATACGGGCCACTGTCCCCAGAGGGCAGTGTGCCCTTCCCATAGGCGAAGGGGACTTACAATGGCACAGCAGAAGACAGCCGTCGCGGGGCTGATAGTCGCCGCCACGGTAATAGGCATCATCGCCGCGGTCATCGTGGGCATTCGCGTCACCGGCGACACGCCGGCCACAACCGTAGCCGGCACGCCCGAGCAGTCGGTTGCGCCTCGGACGCCCCCGACCGACCGGACCTTCAAGGTGCTGTACGTCATGAGCTACCACACTCCTTGGGAATGGACTGACGACCAGTTCCAGGGGTTCAAGGACGCCCTCAGCGGCCTGAACGTGGAGTACAAGGTCTACGAGCTGGACGCCAAGCGCAGAAGCTCCAAGGAGTGGCTGGAGCAGGCCGGCAAGCAGGCCCGGCAACTGATCGACGAGTGGAAGCCGGACCTGGTCTATACCAGTGACGACGCCGCCCAGGAATACGTCACCAAGTATTACATCAACAGCGACATCCCGTTTGTGTTCTCCGCGGTCAACGCTACCCCGGACGAATACGGGTTCACCGAGGCCAAGAACATCACGGGAGTCCTGGAGCGGGAGCACGTCACGCAGTCGATTCAACTGCTGCGTGAGATCGTGCCGAATGTTCGCAGGATTGCCCTTATCTCCGACCCGGCCCCCATGTGGCGCAAGGTCGCCAAGCGCATGATCGACAGCCAGAAGGCCGCGGGCGTCCAAATCGTAGCCGACGACGTCGCCGAGACCTTCGAGGACTGGAAGCGCCTTGTCAACAGCTACCCCGGAAAGGCCGACGCAATCGCCATGCTGGGCGTCTTCAACGTCAAGGGGCCGGACGGAAACAACCTTCCGTTCCAGGAGATCGGGCGGTGGATGGCTGAGAACAGCAAGCTGCCGGACTTCTCATTCTGGAAGGACCGCGTGAGCTACGGCGCGCTCTGTGGCGTGGCCGTCTCAGGGTACGCCCAGGGCAACGATGCCGGCAAGCTCGCCCGCAGCATCCTTGTCGAGGGCAAGAGCCCCTCGGACTTCCCGATGGTCCCGACGGTCAAGGGCGAGCCGGTCATCAGTCTGCCCAGGGCCAGGTTTCTTGGAATCAGTCCCGATTCCGAGGTCTTGCTGACAGCCAAGGTCTTCGCCAAGTACGGATGGGAATGAGTAATCGCGCCGGGAAGTCGGCGGGGCGACCCCGGCAGGACAAGAGAACGAAAGGGATTCGCAATGTCGTGGAATCGAACCAATGTCAGCAAGGTGATCATCGCGATCGCGATGATCGGCATCATCGCGGCGGTTGTCGTGGTCGCCAAGTATAGCAGCGACACGCCGGCCAAGAGCGTCGCCGCCCAGAAGGACCAGACAGTCGCCCCGCGGACGGCCACCCCAGGCCGAACGTTCAAGGTGCTGTTCGTCATGAGCTACCACACCCCCTGGGAGTGGACCGAGAGCCAGTTCAAGGGCTTCAAGGAAGGCATGGGCGACCTGAAGGTCGAGTACAAGACCTACGAAATGGACGCCAAGCGCCGCAGCTCCGAGCAGTGGCTGACCCAGGCCGCCGGCGAGGCACAGCAACTGATCGCCGAATGGAAGCCGGACCTGGTCTGCACCAGTGACGACGCGGCCCAGCAGCGCCTGGCCGTCAAGTACAACAATGGCGACATCCCGTTCGTGTTCTGCGCGGTCAACGCCGACCCGCGGGACTACGGCTTCGACGAGGCCAAGAATGTCGCCGGCGTGCTGGAGCGTGAGCACTTCGCCGGATCGGTGCGGCTGCTGAAGGAGCTCGTGCCGAACATGCGGAAGATCGCGATCATCACGGACACGGGCAAGATGTGGCCGCGAGTGATCAAGCGCATGAAGGCCGATGAGGGCCGGCTCGGCGGCGTCAGGGTGGTCGGCTACAACGTCATAGAGACGTTCGAGCAGTACAAGCAGGCCATCCAGGACTACGAGGGCAAGGTTGACGCCGTTGGCCTGCTCGGCATCTTCGAGTTCAAGGGCGCCGACGGCAAGAACGTTCCCTACCAGGAAGTCGCCCGCTGGACGGCTGAGAACAGCAACCTGCCGGACTTCTCCTTCTGGGTCGACCGCGTGGACTACGGCACGCTGTGCGCCATGACAGTCTCCGGGTTCAACCAGGGCCTGGAGGCAGGCAAGCTCGCCCGCCAGATACTGGCCGACGGCAAGGCGCCGTCCAGCCTGCCGATGGAGCCCACGACCAAGGGTGAGCCGGTCATCAACCTGGCCAGGGCTCGCAGGCTGGGCCTGGTTCCCGGCGCCGACATCCTGCTGACGGCGAGGGTCATGACCAAGTACGCGTGGAACGACTAACCGTGCTGGGCATTCGCGGCAAAATCCTGGTGATCTCCGTCTCCCTGGTGGTGGGGGGGATCGCCGCCGGTACGTTCCTCAACGGCCGGGCCTTCAGGCAGGAGTACTCCAAGAGCCTCCAGTCCGAGGT
>CAYUYH010000055.1:0-12759 GCA_964449175.1 uncultured Planctomycetaceae bacterium | reverse complement strand
TCCTTGAATGTCGCATTCACCAGGAAGAGTGTCAGCACGGGGTAGATCAGCCCGATGATGACACTGATGTTGAATCCCCCGCCTATCTGGGGCTTCATCACCACGGCAGAAAAAACGCTCGTTCCAATTGCCAGCACAGCGTAAATGTTGCCCAGGACGCGCCCAAGGATCCTCTTCTGCTTGATGTAGCCGACGCCGGAGATCAGCAGGAGTATGTTCCGGACAACTGACGCGACGACAAGGGAGACCAGCACGGGCAGGCCGACTTCCTGGAGCGCCTCCCACTGAGCGCGGGCCTTGTCGTCCATGTGCTCGGCCATCTTCCCAAACAGAGCGAGCATGACGATCAGGCCGAGAACGCCGATCGTCCCCCAGCCTGAGAAGACGAAGTTCAACACCGCCAACGCCGTCAGTCCGCCCGGTCGCTTGCCTTCACTCATTGCATTCTCCTTTCGCCATGCGCAGTATTCGTCCGCAGCCCCTCAGTACTACAGACGCTCCCACGGCGAAAAAGCTTCACGCATTCTCCAGCATTTTCCAGCCGGCCAGGCCAGGCGCACGTCAGCCGGGCGAGGCTTTCCGTCTATTCGGCAGCCGCCGGGGCGCTGACTTCTGGCACCACTTCGGCATCGGCCGGCTGGGTCTCAGCTGGGGCGGTCGCGGCCGGCTCGGTCGCCGGCGCGGTCGCGGCGGGGGCTTCGGGCTCCGCGGCGGTGAGCTTGATCTTCACCACCCTGCCCTGCGTCATCCGCTTGATCGACAGCCGCAGTTCGGAGCGGCCTTCGATCAGCTTGCCGAACTGCTCGGCCGTCCGCACCGGCACGTCGTTGACGTGCGTGACCATCTCATAGGGTTTGATGCCGCCGACGGAGGCCTTGCTGCCCGGCTCGATCCTGGAGATGATCACGCCCTCGGCGTCGGGGGCCTTCTGGAAGTAGCGGCGGACCTCGTAGGTCAGGTCGCGCACGGTCATCCCCAGCTCGTCGGACTTGTACCGCTTGGCTGAGTCATAGTACGGCGGGCTCTGGGCGACCTCGAAGTCCTTGGCGACCACCTTCCCGTCTGCGAAGAAATCGGCCGTGAACTTCTTGCCGAAGCCCAGCTCGGTAAGCTGGCGGTTCAGCGTGTTGTCCGCCGAGGGCCAGGGCGTTGGAATCTGGTCGTAGTACTGTTCCGGCAGCTCGTCGAGGCGTTCCCACGGGAAGGCCCGCGTGGCGCCGAAGCCGAAATCCTCGATCACCACCTCGACGGGCTTGGGCTCGCCTTCGACGTGCAGCCGCAGCAGAACGTCGCCGGGCTTGATGCCCGCGGCGGCGGCTGGGGAACCCTCGTATACGTAGGAGACCAGCGCGCCGGTTTGACCGTCGCGCGTGAGGTCGGAGACGTTGTTGATCCTGGCCAATTCCTTGTCGAGCGCCTGGAGCTCGACGCCCAGCCAGGCCAAGCGGTTCTCCTCGGCCTCGGAGACGGGCACATTGCTGGCGTCGAGGTTGGCGGGCAGGTCGCCCAGCACGGCTGCGACGTAGTTGGAGGATGTGAGCATCGGTTCGTCGTCCCGCCACCGGTCCTGCGAGACCTTCTCCCTCCTGGCCACGGGCAGGGCCAGCAGTTTGCCGTCCTGGGTGAAGTAGAACGTCCCGTCGGAGTAATTCCCGGCATTGGGGTACACCTGCCTCCTCCAGCCGAGCCGGAAGGCGGGTATGCGACCGTGGTTGAAGTACGTCACGCGCGTCTCGCCCTGGATGCGCATCTCGGCGGCCAGCAGCAGCGCGTTGCGCACGCTGAGGATGCCGGCGTCGGACAGCTCGACCGCGCCGGCGGCGGGCTCGTCCAACTCGGCGACGAAGCAGCCGTAGTCATTGAGCGTGCCGGCGAACTTCGCCGGCATGGCCTGCCCGTCCGCGCCGTGCACGACGATCCGCTCCAGGCGGGCGGTGGTGCGGGCCTTCAGGTTCGTCAGCACAAGTACGCGCCTCTCAGCCACGAGCACGCCGGGGACGTTGCGCTCGGTCGATTCGTCCTCCTCAGCGCCGTATCGGCTGTACATCATCTCCCTGGCCGATTTCTTGGGGCTGCGGAAGCTCAGCGACACGCGCAGCAGTGCCTTCTCGGCCTTAGCCTCCAGGTCGGCCAGCGCCTTGGTCATGTCCTCGGCGCTGACAACCGGCCAGTCCGCCGGCGAGCCCTGCCACGAATCGTCCAGCGGCAGCTCGTCGATCATCGAGACGCCCGCCGGCTGACCGTCAGCCGAGACGATCAGGCAGTGCGACGGGACGGGCGCGAACCGCGGGCCGTCCTCACTGACGGCCGTGCCGGCAGGAATCGACTGCACGGTGGTTGTCCACTGCGCGTTGCTGACGCCGTAGGTGACGGCGAAGTACGGCGGCCCGGACGGCGCGGTGAAGTCCAGTGGCTTGGCCCCTTCCAGCGGCTTGTCCAGCTCCAGGAACACGGCGTTCTGCCGCTGGGCATAGGCCGAGACGCTCGCCGGGATGACTTGGTCGCCCTGGCGGACGGCGATGGACTTGATGAACCTCGGATGCACGATGATGTCCGGCGTGACCACCCGCGCCGGCGAGATCAGGAAGCCCGGCGCCTCAAGCGGCCGCTCCTCGGAAATCAGGTGCTCGATCGACTGCGAGTGATACTGGCCGCAATAGGGGCAGCGCTGGGCATAGCCCTCCGCGTGCGGCGCCTCGCCCTTGTCGTATTGAACGGTGTACTCGACCTTGACCAGCGAGGCCGAGACGGCGTCGGCCAGCACGGCCTTGTCAGCCGGCGTCAGGCCGGCGGATTCCGTCGCGCCGCAGCCGGCGACGACCAGCAGGCCCGCAGCCACCATGATCGCGAAGACAACCCAGTGTGTTTTCATCGTTTGCTCCCCTGTGTGTAGGGTCATTCCTTCTCGTAGTCGCGCGAGAAATCCAGCACGATCTGCCGCATCAGTCCGCTTCGCATTATCGTGAACACCATCCTGTGTTTCGTGGCGACGTTGGCGATGGCCTCGGCGTGGATGGCCTTGACGTCCTCGAGCGTCTTGACCTCCTTGCCGTCGATCCTGAGGATGATGTCCTGCTCGGACAGGCCGGAGTTGCCGGCGTTGCCCGGATACTTGATGCCGTAAACGAACACGCCCTCCTTGCGATAGAAATAGAGGTCTCGGTTGTCGAACTGGTTGATCGTCTTGAGGGTCATGTCCCATCGTGGGCAGTCCAGCTCATCCCCCTCGACCTTGCCCTTCTCGCGGGGCGTCAGCTCGACGGCGATCTCTTGCCCGCCGCGGATGATCTTGAAGCTGGCCGGCTCGTGCTTTGCCAACTGGCCCAGCCGCCGCCGAAGCGCGGGCAGGTCTTCCTCTCGCTCAGCCGTGACGGGCCGGCCGTTGACGGCGACGATCCTGTCGGTCGGCTGGATGCCCGCCCGGCGGGCCGGGCTCTCCGGGTCGGTCTCAGCCACGATCACGCCGTCGGCGGCGTCGAAATAGATGTTCTTGTTGAAGTCCTTCAGCGGCTGGAGCTGTAGGCCCGTCCAGCTCCACTGCACCTTACCGCTCCGTCGCAACTGCGGGAGTATCTCGCGGATGGTCTCGGACGGAATGGCGAAGCCCATGTCCCCGCCGGAAAGCACGGCCAGGGCGTTGATGCCCACGACCTGGCCGGCGGTATTCACCATCGGGCCGCCGGAGTTGCCCGGGCTGATGGCTGCGTCGGTCTGGAGCCACAGGCTGTACTGGCTGTGATCGGGCAGGAACCGCCGCGTGCAGGAGATAATGCCGATCGACACCGAGCGGTTCAGCCCCCACGGCGCGCCCATCGCCATCACGAAGTCGCCCTCCTTCAGCGTCGACGAATCGCCAAGCTCGGCGAACGGGATCGCGGCGCTGCCGGGCGGGGTCTTCAGCCTGATCAGGGCAAGGTCGGTATCCTTGTCGCTGCCGAGCACCTCGGCCTCCAGCGCCCGCCCGTCGTAGAGCAGGCACCGGACCTCCACGACTTTGTCCACGACGTGCCAGTTGGTCAGCACCTCGCCGATGTCGGATACGATCACCCCGCTGCCGACGATCTCTTCGGTGATCTTCTTGCCGGACTCGTGGCTCTCCCGGAGGCACTTGATGAAGACCACCGCGGGGAAGACCTTGTCCTTGGCGTCGGCGACGACCTGGCGGAAGTCCAGCGTGGCCAGGCCTTCAGCCCCCGTCGCCCCGCCGGACCCCTGCGCCAGCACCAGCACGCACACCAGCGGCCAAATCCTCAAGCTGCTCATGGGAAACCCTCTTTCTGCCGCAACGACCGGCCCATCGACGACAAGTCACCTGTCCCAGCCCGCAACCGCCGGTCGCAGTGGCGTGTTGATTGTGACCTGCCGCGGGCTGATCGTCAATGCCGCCCGGCTGGAAGTATTTGTGCGCGATGCGGTTTCGCCCGTGGCGGGCAATCGCCGGCGGTGCGGGCTTCCCCCCGTTGATACGGAGTGGTATACTCAGCGGTTTGTTCATCCATGGCGAGGAAGAGAAGGACATCCTCAGGCGGCAACCCCGGCCCGTCGGCCACGCAGGCCGTCGCCAACGCCAAGTCGTCCGCGAGCCGTCCACCGGCTGCGGCCCCGGCCAGCGAGCCCGCGCGCGAGATCGTCGTCCTGGGGGCCAAGGAGCACAATCTCCAGAACATCGACGTCCGCATCCCCCGCGACAAGCTGGTCGTCGTGACCGGGCTGAGCGGGTCGGGCAAGAGCAGCCTGGCCTTCGACACGATATACGCCGAGGGCCAGCGTAAGTACGTCGAGAGCCTGTCCGCCTACGCCCGCCAGTTCCTCGAGCAGCTGTCGAAGCCTGACGTGGAGCACATCGAGGGCCTGCCGCCGACGGTCGCCATCGAGCAGAGGCCTTCGGGGCACAATCCGCGTTCCACCGTCGCCACGACCACGGAGGTGTACGACTACCTGCGGCTGCTGTTCGCCCGCGTAGGCAGGCCGCACTGCTGGATCTGCGGCCAGCCCATCTCCTCCCAGACCGTCAGCCAGATGGTGGACGCGATCTTCACGCTACCCGAGGGCAGGCGGTTCATGGTGCTGGCGCCGATCGTCCGGGGCCAGAAGGGCCAGCATACCGAGCAGTTGCGGGCGGTCCGGCGGGAGGGGTTCGTCCGCGTCCGCATCGACGGGCAGGTCCACGACCTGAAGTCCGTGCCCGAACTGAACAAGAACCGCAAGCACAATGTCGACGTGGTGGTCGACCGGCTGGTCCTGCGGGACACCGCGAAGCTGCGCCTCTCCGACAGCATGGAGGCCGCGCTGAAGCTGTCGGGCGGGCTGGTCACCGTCGCCTACGAGCCCAAAGACGCCGGCGAGGCCCCGCCGCGCGGCGAGGCGGCCGGCGAGCACGAGAACTGGAAGGACTGGCTCTTCAGCGCCACCTACGCCTGCCCGCAGCACCCACAGGCGAACCTGCCGGAGCTGTCGCCGAGGATGTTCAGCTTCAACTCCCCATACGGCGCGTGCGACAGTTGCGACGGGCTGGGGACGATCCTGGAGTTCGACCCGGAGCTGATCGTGCCCGACGCGTCGCTGTCGCTGTCGAGCGGGGCGATCGACGCCTGGCGACACGGCGGCAAGAGGATGAACATCCTCTACAACCGCCTGCTGCGTCAGTTCTGCCGGATCCACGGCGTCTCGCCGACCCTGCCTTACTCGCGGATCAAGCCCGCCCTGCGGAAGGTGCTGATGTACGGCAGCGACGACGGCGACTGGGAAGGCGTGATCCCCAACCTGACCCGCCGCTGGCGGAAGACCGACAGCCAGTTCGTCAAATCCCGCCTGCACGGCTACCTCAGCGAGCAGCCCTGCCGAACCTGCAAGGGCGCGCGGCTGAAATCGGCCTCGCTGGCCGTGCTGGTCGGAGATCGCAACATCCATCACGTCACCAAGATGACGATCTCCGAGGCGATTGAGTTTCTCGACGGTCTGGAGCTGGACACGGAGCGGCGCCAGATAGCCGAGGTGATCGTGCGGGAGATTCGCCACCGGCTTGTGTTCCTCGCCGACGTGGGGCTGGAGTACATCACGCTGGACCGCACCGCGGCGACGCTTTCGGGCGGCGAGGCTCAGCGGATACGCCTGGCCACACAGGTCGGCAGCGGGCTGGTCGGCGTCTGCTACGTGCTGGACGAGCCGACGATCGGCCTGCATCAGCGTGACAACCAGCGGCTGATCCGCACGCTCAAGCATCTGCGCGACATGGGCAACACCGTAATCGTGGTGGAGCACGACGAGGAGACCATCCGCAGCGCCGACTGGATCATCGACATGGGTCCGGCGGCCGGGCGACACGGCGGCAGGATCGTCGCGGAGGGCACGATCGACGACATTCACTCCGCCACCGAGTCGCTGACGGGCAAGTATCTCAGCGGCGAGCTGCGGATCGAGGCGCCGCGCCGCCGGCGGGCGGTCTCGCCGTCGCGCGCGGTCGAGGTTCGCGGCTGTCGCCAGAACAACCTCAAGAGCATCAACGTGAAGTTCCCCCTCGGCGGGATCATCTGCGTGACGGGCGTATCCGGCTCGGGCAAGAGCACGCTGGTGAACCTGACGCTGCTGCGGGCGCTGAGGCGGCGGATTTACACGTCGCGCGAGAAGCCCGGCGAGTTCGACAAGATTCTCGGCGTCGGCAAGATCGACAAGGTCATCGAGATCGACCAGTCGCCCATCGGGCGCACGCCGCGGTCCAACCCGGCCACCTACACCGGCGTGTTCGACCTGATCCGCCAGGTCTACGCCAAGACCCGCGAGGCGAAGATACGCGGCTACAAGGCCGGTCGATTCAGCTTCAACGTCCGCGGCGGGCGGTGCGAGGCCTGCCAGGGCCAGGGCACCAAGCGGATCGAGATGCACTTCCTGCCGGACGTCTACGTCACCTGCCAGGAGTGCAAGGGCGCCCGCTACAATCGCGAGACGCTCGAGGTGCGGTACCGCGGCAGGAACATCGCCGAGGTGTTGGCCATGCGCGTGGAGGAGGCGCTGGGGTTCTTCGAGAACTTCCCCAAGATCAAGCAGTTGCTGAAGGCCCTGTCCGACGTCGGCCTGGGCTACCTGGAGCTGGGCCAAAGCTCCACGACGCTGTCGGGCGGCGAGGCGCAGCGCGTCAAGCTTGCCACCGAACTGGGCAAGACGGCCACCGGACAGACGCTCTATGTTCTGGACGAGCCGACGACCGGCCTGCACTTCGCCGACATCCGCAACCTGCTGAACGTTCTGAACCGCCTGGCGGACATGGGCAACACGGTGGTGGTGATAGAGCACAACATGGACGTGATCAAGTGCGCCGACTGGATCATCGACCTCGGCCCGGCCGGCGGAGAGGCGGGCGGCAAGGTGGTCGCAGCCGGCGTGCCGGAGGACATAGCCGCCGAGAAGAAGTCGTTCACAGGGCGGTTCCTGGCCGGGAAGCTGAACAACTTCGATGCCGGCAAGGACGCCTGAGGCGCGGATTCCGACAATTGCCGGCGGAAAACCGTAGCCAGCGCCCGGCAGGCCGGCCAGAATTAGGCTGGTATAGCTTCGCCAGTATTGCCGATTTGATGACCTTGGCAGGCAAGGCGGCCGTTTGCCCTGCCGGCGGCCCCGGCCAACGCGGCCGAGCAATGCAAACAGAGTCCAAGGAGCAACAGCCGTCTGTCGCACGACCCGCTTAGACATGCGGACAAGGTAGGGACATTCCTGGAGACAATTGATGCGCTACGCCGTCATCATGGCCGGAGGGGCGGGCACGCGGCTCTGGCCGCTGAGTCGTCTCGGCAGGCCTAAGCAGCTTCTTCCCCTCATCCGCGGCAAGAGCCTGTTGGAGCTGGCGGTCGAGAGGCTGGACGGTCTGTTCGACTGCGCCAACATACTCGTCGTCGCCAATGCCGAGTACGCCGACCAGATATCCGCAGCCCTGCCGCAACTGCCGCGAGAGAACATCGTCGGCGAGCCGGAGGGGCGCGACACCGCCAACGCCGTCGCCCTGGCAGCTCAACTGCTGGCCGCCCGCGACGAGGACGCAACCATGGCTGTGTTCACAGCCGACCACGTGATCCGCCCGGTGTCCGTCTTCGCCGACGCCGTGCGGACCGCCTGCGAAGCGGCCGAGAAATACACCGACGCGCTGGTGACCTTCGGCATCCACCCGACCTGGCCGCACACCGGACTGGGATACATCCATTGCAGCCAGACTGTGGCCAACGGCACGCGGGAGGTGCTGGCCTTCAAGGAGAAGCCCGACCGCCACGCCGCCCGCAGATACGTCGAGAGCGGCCAGCATTACTGGAACAGCGGCATGTTCGTCTGGAAGGTCGCGACCATCCGGGACGCCCTGGAGCAGTACCTGCCGGAGTCGATATCCCGACTTGCCCCGGTCATGGCGGCCGCCGGCGAGGGGCGGGAATACGGCCAAATCCTGCGAGACACCTACCCGCACCTGGAGAAGATCAGCATCGACTTCGCCGTGATGGAGAAGGCCGCCAGGGTGCTGATGGTGGAGCTGAAGTGCGAGTGGCTTGACGTGGGATCCTGGCCGGCGGTCGAGAACATCGTGGACTTGGACGAGGCCGGCAACGCGATCGTGGCGACCAGCACCGCCGTCGTCGACAGCTTCCGCAACATCATCGTCACCGAGGACGAGCACCTGCTGGCCGTGCTGGGCATGGACGACTGCATAATCGTGCACTCGCCCGACGCGACGCTGGTGTGCAACAAGGCCGACTCGCAACGCCTCAAGGAACTGGTCCAGGCCCTCAGGCGGAAGTACGGAGACAAGTATGTATAGGGACGCCGGATCGCCCGCACTCCTGGCCAGTCCCTGGTCCCTGCTGTTCAATCCGCAATCCACAGTCCGCAATTGAAATGACTCGCTGGCTAGGCATCGACAACGGCACGAGGAGGATGGGCGTAGCCGTCGGCAGCACAGACGACCACATCGCCACGCCGGTGGAAGTCGTGCCCGCCCAGCCGCCGGAGTCAGCCGTCGAACGCATCCTCCAGCTCGCCCGGGACTACGCCACAAGGGGCATCGTCGTCGGCCTGCCGCTCAACATGGACGGCACGGAGAGCAGCCAGTCCGCCCTCGCCCGCCACTTGGCTGAGCGCCTGGCCAGGGCCGGCGACAAGCAGGTCCGGCTCTTCGACGAGCGACTGAGCAGCTTCGCCGCCGATGAAAGACTCGCCGGCTATCTCACCCGCGGCAAGCGGCGGGCCAGGCAGGATGCGCTGGCCGCGGCTGCCATGCTTCAGGACTTCCTGGCCTCGCAGGAGTAGACGGACGGGCGCGGGGTTACGCGGGTGGCCGCAGGGGGAAGCGATCAGTAGCGCGAGGCGGCGCTGTCTTCCTCTTCGTCTTCGCCCTCTTCGGAGAGCGCCTCGGCTACGAGCTCTTCCAGATCGGAGATCGGGTCAACGGCTTGCTCGGCGGGGATGGGCGCGCCGGTGTCGTCGCCGGAGGTGGCGGGCGCCGTGATGGTTGACAGTCCCGACGACGGCTCGGCCGGCTTGGCGGCACGCGACTTGGGCGACTGGACCTCCTCGGGCTGGCCGTTGATCTGGATGGTGAAGACAATCGGGCCGATCACGAGCCTGTCGCCGCCCTGTAGCGGCTGCTCGGTGACCCGCTTGTTGTTGACGTACGTGCCGTTCGACGAGCCGAGGTCCCTGATGACGGCCTTGCCGTCCTCGACGGCGATCTGGCAGTGGCGCCGGGAGACGCTCAGCAGCGGCACGCGCAGGTCGCAGCCCTCGGCCCGGCCTATGGTGACGGAGCGATTGACGATGGGGAATTCCTTCCGTTTGCCGTCAGTCCTGAACATGATCAGCTTGACGTCCATGGCGCCGCCGTCTTGGGAATCAGGCACGCCGGGGCGGGAACTCATCTCCGCCAGCCCGGCGCGGCCCGGTAGAATCCTATTCTATGGCCAGTCCGCAACCCTGCAAGAGAAAACGGACGCACCCGCCCGGCCCTTCGGCCGCCGCGCTGTACGTGCACGTGCCCTTTTGCCTAGCCAAGTGCTCCTACTGCGACTTCTACTCGCTGCCGACCGGCCGGGGGGGCCTGGCCGCCTACGTCGACGCCGCCACGCGGGAGCTGGCAGGCCGAGCCGCCGACCTGCGCGTGCCGCTGGCGAGTGTTTTCATCGGCGGGGGCACGCCCACCGCGCTGGGGGCCGACCTGCTCTGGTCGCTGCTGTCGGCGGCCGGGAGCTACGCCGACGGCCACACCGAGTTCACGGTCGAGGCCAACCCCTGCACGATCGACGAGCCGATGGTCGCGGCGCTGGTCGGCTGCGGCGTCAACCGCGTCTCGCTGGGCGTGCAGTCCCTCGACGCCGACGAGCTGGCCCTCCTCGGCAGACTGCACACGCCCGAGCAGGCCCGGCGGGCCTATGACATGGTGCGTTTGGTCGGCGTGGGGAACATCTCGGTCGACTTGATCTACGGCATCCCCGGCCAGGGGATGCAGTCCTGGCTGCGGTCGTTGGCGGCGGCATTGGAGCTGGGCGTCGAGCACCTCAGCTGCTACTGCCTGAGCATCGAGTCCGGCACGCCGCTGGGCAGTAGGCTGCACGCCGGCGAAATCCAGGAAGCCGACGAGGGCCTACAGAAGGATTGCTACTTCGCAGCCATCGACGCCTGCCGACAGGCCGGCCTGGAGCACTACGAGATATCCAACTTCGCCCGCCCGGGCCGGCGGTGCCGCCACAACCTGACATATTGGCGAAACGAGCCGTACGTGGGCATCGGCCCGGCGGCGGCCAGCTATCTCGCCGGCGAGCGACGGACCAACCGCCCGGACGTGGAGGCCTACATCCGCGCCGTCCGGGCCGGGGCCGACCCGCCCTCGCAGGCCGAGCGGCTGACCGGCCCGGCCGCCATGGCCGAGACACTCATGCTCGCGCTACGCCTCATAGATGGCGCAGACAGGCGGGCCTTTCGCAGCCGATACGGCCGCGATATCGCTGATATCTTCCCTAAAACGCTCAGTCGCTACAGTCGGATAGGCGCCATCGAGACGGACCGAAATCGCATCCGCTTGACCAGGGGGGCGCTGTTCGCCGCGGACACGATTCTGGCCGAGTTCCTGGCCGAGGCCTCGGCCCGTTGATGGGCCTGTTCGGTAGTTAATCCACCCCCCCTGCCGTCCGATAAGACCCCCATGGAGTCCTTGCGCGGAGTGCCTATTGGCCGGCAAGATGGGCGAAATGTATCGTAAACTCTGGAAGAGCCATAGAGCGGAAAAAGGCAAACCGGCCGCGAGGCCGGGGCGCAAAGCGTCGAGTCCCCCGAGGATTGTCGCGCTGCCCGCATTCGCTGTCTGCACTAGTCTCCCTGCCCTCGGCCTGTGGGCTGTCGAGGGTCAATCCTCGGGGTTCGTCGGCATAACCGGAGCGCGCTATGTCTATTAAGATCATCAAGGGTAGAAACCTGCCGATCGGGCTCGATCTCGGTTCGCGAACCATCAAGATGGCACAGCTTCGGATGGTCGAGGACAGTTGCGAGCTTCTGGCGGCTGAGTCCGTCGAGTTGCCGTCCGACTGCCGCACGGACCCAAGGAAGCGTCTGGCCTTCACCGGCGACGCCGTGCGGAAGATGCTGGCCGCGGGAGGTTTCGGCGGACGGAAGTGCATCATGTCGCTGCCGGCGAGCGCCACGTTCGTCCAGCACGTGCGGATTCCCAAGCTGATCGGCGAGAACGCGGCACGGGCGGTGGCAGACGAAATCGAGGGCAAGCTGCCCTACCCGGTGGACCAAGCCGTCATCCGGCACATCGTGGCCGGGGACGTCCTCGGCGACGGCGAGCCGAAGCAGGAGGTCGTCGTCGTCGCGGTGTCCAAGCCGCTGCTCGAGTCGTACCTGGACATGGCCACTCGGGCCAGGCTCGACGTGATCGGCGTGAACATCGAGGCGTGCGCGGTCGTGGAGTGCTTCGCCAGGGTCATGCGGCGAGCCAGCGACAACGCCAAGACAACCCTGTTCGTCGACATCGGGGCGACGAGCACGCAGTTCGTCCTAGCGGTCGGCAACAGGATCGTCTTCGCCCGCAATCTGAGCGCCGGCGGGGAGAAGATCGACTGCGCCTTGGCTGAGTGCATGAAGACCACTCCCCAGGCCGCTCACAACCTTCGACAGGACGTCGCCAGCGGCAAGACCAACCCGCAGGCGGAGGACGAGCTCTACCGCTTGCTGGACAGAACACTCAAGAACATCGCCGACGAGATGACGCAGTGCCTGAGGTACTACGAGTCGGTGTTCAGGAGCCAGGGCGTGGACAGGGCCATCTTCGTGGGCGGCCAGGCCTACGACAAGCGGCTCTGCCAGGCGATTGCACAGAGACTGAACCTGCCCTCGCAGATCGGCGACCCATTGGTGCGGATGAGGCGGTCGGACGGCGCCGGAGTTGATCCGAAACTGGACTGGCGCCACCCGCAGCCCGCCTGGGCGGTGGCGGTGGGCCTGAGCCTAGGCCCGACCGTCGCGGCTTGAGGAGCGACACATGAGTATCATCAACCTGTTGCCGGAAGACTACATCAAGCGCAGGGCCCAGCAGCGAGCGAACGTGCTGTGCCTGACGCTGTTCCTTGTAGTGATGACGGGGCTGGGGGCCGCGACGCTGGTGTCCGAGCGTTCGGAGCGCTACACGCGCCAGGTCTCCGAGCGCGTCAATGCGTCCTATGCCGAGGCAACGAAGCTGATCGAGGAGCTCAAGGATCTGGAGGGTCAGCGGCAGAGGATGCTGCACAAGGC
>CAYUYH010000054.1:0-12911 GCA_964449175.1 uncultured Planctomycetaceae bacterium | reverse complement strand
ATCCCCGACAGGACTCGAACCTGTAGCCTCTTGCTCCGGAGGCAAGCGCTCTATCCATTGAGCTACGGGGACGGCTGTTGCGTCCATCATTGTCGGCTGGGGCGGCGGGCAAGTCAACCGCGCGGGGTCGGCGCCGGGCCGGCTGGAAGCCAAGCCAGGATGGTTTCGCCACGCGCGGGCTCCGGCGCCCGTGACACGATCACAGCCGCGGCGGCGGCTGGCTGATCGCTTGGCCGGGGGCGGCCTGGCAGCCCGGGCGCGCAGGGCACATTCGGCTGTGCCCTCAACACCCCGTATTGCTGGGCCTTATGCCGACGCCGTCCACCGCTGCCCCTCGGGCGCGGCGACGGGCGGTTGCTCTTGACGCGGCCTGTTGGCGGGGCTAGACTTATCCCTCGATTGTCGGGGGGCTTCATTCCCCCGACATGGAGAGTAGGAAATAGTGGCGGAAAGTTTCGGTACCGACTTCCGGCGTTTTTTCATACGCGGGCTGGCGGCGGTGTTGCCCACACTGCTGACGGTCGCGATCATCATCTATGTCTTCACCTTCCTGAACAACAACATCGCGACTCACGTGAACACAGGCGCGAAGTGGGTCGTGCAGACCGTGAACATTGGCGGCTGGTCGGCCCCGCAGTGGGTGATAGACAAATGGGACACGTACTTCTGGTGGGTCGGCTTTTTCCTCTCCCTGATCGGGATCTATATCTTCGGGCGGTTCGTGGCCTCGTTCCTGGGCAGAATGACCTGGAGAGTCATCGAGAAGGCCTTCTTCCGCCTGCCGGTGGTCAAGCAGATATACCCGTACGTCAAGCAGGTCACCGACTTCCTGTTGTCGGAGAAGAAGATGGCGTTCTCCCGGGTGGTCGCCGTGGAGTACCCTCGTAAGGGCATCTGGTCGCTGGGTCTGGTGACCGGGGCGGGCATGCGGGCTATCTCCGCAGCCATGCGGGAAGATCACCTGACCGTGTTCGTCCCCTCAAGCCCTACGCCACTAACAGGATATGTGATAAGCGTCCGGCGAGACGAGGTAATCGACCTGCCTCTCAGCATAGACGACGCGATACGATTCGCCATCAGCGGAGGCGTGATAATGCCCCCCGGCCAGCTTCTCGGCGACAGAGATATCACCAAGTCGCCGCGGAGCGGGAGCCCGTCCGCCAAGAACAAGGAGGTGCTCGCGTGAACATAGTGGTCAAGGCGCCGCACATGTCCGTAACCGACGCCATCAGGCAGCACGTCGAGGGCAAGGTCGCCAAGTTGCCCCGCTACTACGACAATGTTCAGTCGATAGATGTGACGCTGGACAAGGAGGGGGAGCAGTCGTCGGTGGAAATCCTTGTGACGGCCAGGCGAAGGCAGACCTTTGTCGCCACGCACAGGGACAATGACATGTACGCCGCCCTGGACCAGTGCATACACAAGATAACCGAGCAGTTGCGGCGGCATAAGGACAAGGTTCGCGACCGGCAAGGACCGTCGCACGAGGAAACGATGGGATAGCCGCCCACGATCGGGTGGCAGCGCGATATTGGGTATCGCCGCGCGGACAGGCGGCGCTTCTCCGGGCCGGACCGGCGCATCACCGGCCGGCGGGAGGCTGCGTCCGAGGGCGACCGAGACCGGCAGGCGGGGACGGACTGCGACATAACTGACAGCAGGAGCTACGCATGAAGCTATCGGACATCATGGTGAACGAGGCCATTATTCCGGAACTCACCGCCCGGACCCGTGACGACGCCATCGCCGAGCTGGTCGAGGCCCTGGCCAAGACCGGGGCAATACCCGCCAAGAGCGCCGCGGAGGTGACGAAGGCGGTTCTCGCCCGCGAATCGCAGGCAACGACGGGAATAGGCAAGGGCGTGGCCCTGCCGCACGCCAAGCTCAAGGGCATCACCAGCCCGGTGGGCACCATAGGGCGATCCAGCGAGGGCATCGACTTCGCCGCCTTGGACACCAAACCGGTCTATTCGGTGATCCTGCTGCTGTCCAGCCCCGACAACCCCGACGAGCACCTCCAGGCCATGGAAGCTATCTTCAAGCACGTGCAGCGAGACATCTTCCGGAAGTTCCTCCGTCAGAGCGAGACGAAGGAATCCATCGTCGAACTGATACAGGAAGCAGACGAACTGGGCTGAAAGTGCCCCCGGCTGCGGCAAGTTGTTATGCGAGCCCGCCGAACGCGATCAGGACAGCGACTTGGCTACCGTCGAGCAGGAAGTGACAATAGTCAACAAGTACGGGCTTCACGCGCGCCCGGCTATGCAGCTGGTGGAGCTGGCCAACAGGTTCGGCTGTAAGATCGAGCTGTCCAACAGCGTCCTGACTGTCGACGCCAAGAGCATCATGTCGGTCATGCGACTGGCCGCGACGCAGGGAACGGTCCTTAAGATGGTCGCCGACGGACAGGACGCCGATAAGGCAGCCGCGGCGGTCAAGAAGCTCGTCGACGACGGCTTCGGCGAGATGGAAGAGACTTAGCTGACCGGCGCGCCGCCGGTCATGTCAACCGCAGAGAGCACCCTGGCATGAAGATGAAGAAGGGCATCGGCGTCTCCCCGGGCGTGGCTATTGGCCCGGCGGTGATCCTCGACGCGGAGGAGTTTGAGATTCCCGAGCGTCACGTGCCCGTCGACCATGCCCAGGCGGAGCTGGCCCGGCTGAGAAAGGCCATCGTCCTGTCCAAGAAGGAGATTCTCGACCTCCGCAAGCGCACAGCCGAGCAACTTGGCAAGGAGACCGCCAGCATCTTCGACTTCCATCTGGGGCTGATGGAGGACAAGCTGCTCCAGAAGAAGTTCACCGACACGATTGTCGGCGGCCACGTCACAGCCGAGTACGCCGTCGCCACGGTTCTACGAGGCTACGCCAAGGAGTTCCTGGCCATGCCGAAGTACCTGGCCGACCGCGTGACGGACGTGTACGACGTGGAGCGGCGGCTGCTGCGGAACCTCATCGGCCAGAAGCACGAGTCGCTCTCGCACCTGCGGCGCGAGGTGAACGTCCTCGCCCACGACCTGACGCCCAGCCAGACGGCCGGCATGGACCGCCAGCACATCATGGGCCTGGCCTTCGACGCCGGCGGGCAGACCAGCCACACGGCCATCGTGGCCAGGGCGCTGGGCATCCCAGCCGTCGTGGGCCTGAACAACGTCACAGCCGAGGCCCTGGGCGGCGAGATGGTGATCATCGACGGGCACCGCGGCGTGGTTATCATCGCCCCTGACCAGCGAACGATCGAGGAATATGAGGACTACTCCCACCAGCAAGTGCAGTTCATCCAGAGCCTCGACGAGCTGCGCGAGCTGCCCGCGATCACCAAGGACGGCCACGAGGTCACGCTGCTCGGCAACATCGAGTTCCCCTCCGAGGTCGAGACCGTGCTGGCTAAGGGCGGCCAGGGCATCGGCCTGTACCGCACGGAGTTCCTCTACCTCGGCAGCGACACCGAGCCCACCGAGGAGGACCACTACCGGGCGTACCGCGACGTCATCGCGATGTGTCCTAAGCACCCCATAGTCATTCGCACGCTGGACCTCGGGGCCGACAAGTACACCCAGCGCCGCGCCCGCGTGCCGGAGCCCAACCCGTTCCTCGGCTGCCGGAGCATCCGCTTCTGCCTCCAGAACCTGCCGATGTTCAAGACGCAGTTACGCGCGATCCTGCGGGCCAGCGTTGACGCCAAGGTGTCTATCCTCTTCCCGCTGATAACCAACCTCACCGAGCTTCGCCAGGCCAAAGCCGTCGTCAGGGACGTCGCCGAGGACCTGGAGGAAGAAGGCATCGAGCACCGCAACGACCTGCCCACGGGCATGATGGTCGAGACGCCCTCAGCCGCCCTGCAGTGCGAGGCATTCGCCAAGGAGGTGGACTTCTTTTCGGTGGGGACCAACGATCTGATACAGTACACGCTCGCCGTCGATCGCGGCAACGAGCGCGTCGCCCCGCTTTTCACCGCGGCCCACCCGTCGGTGCTTCGCCTGCTGAAGGAGGTCATCCGGACAGGCCAGCAATACGACGTGCCGGTGAGCTGCTGCGGGGAGATGGCCGGCGACCCGCACTATACGCTGCTGCTGCTGGGGCTGGGCCTGCGCGTATTCTCATGTGCCCCGCCGGCAATACCCGAAGTAAAGAAAGTCATACGCTCGGCCACCATGGAGCAGGCTCTCCAGGTGGCCAGGCGAGTAATGAGTTTCGATTCCGACAAGGAAACAGTGAACTATCTCCGCGTGGAGACCAGGCGGATCATCCCGGAGGCGTTCGGCATCTAGCCGAGGACCTGACCGGGCAGATGACCGTCATCGGCGACCTGCGACGTGCCTGCCGGCGGGGTTGGGCGGCAGGTAAGCCAGGCCGGGGGGGCGGGTGTGTTCTCGCGCGGACACGAAACGGAGCTGTCATCGTCGCCGCGACTGTACAAAGATGGGCGGTGCGGTTCGCCGTCGAAGGGGACCTACGGTTCCTTTCGCATCACGAGATGATGCGCGCGCTGGAGCTCGCAGCCGTCAGGGCCGGCCTGCCCCTGCGGTACTCCCAAGGCTTCAACCCCCACCCGGTGATGAGCCTTCCGTGCCCGCGTCCGGTGGCGGTCGCCTCGCTGGATGACGTTTGGATTGTCAGCCTCGAGCCCTGCCCGCCGGACGAACCCAACTCCGCGGCCGACGCGGGCCAGCGGCTCGTCGCCGCGCTGCGACAGCACGTGCCCGAAGGCCTGCGCATCCTCCGCGCCGAGCCCCTGGCGCCCAAGGCCAGGCTTCGGCCCGTCCGGATCGACTATGTGCTGCCTCTCGCGGAGGGCCAACGCGACCAGGTCGAGAGACGTACAAAGGACTTGGCCCGCGCCGACGCCTGGCCGGTGGAGCGCATTATCAGCGACAAGTCCAACCGCCGCGCGCGTGCGAAGGCTACCCGCACCGTCGACGTCAAGCCCCTGACGGCGGAACTGACCTGCCGCTACGGGGAGCTTCGCTGGTCGGCAGTCCCCAGCGGCGATGCGTGGGCCAGGCCATCGGAGGTGCTGCGATTGCTCGACCTGGACGAGCGCGTGACACTGGCCCAGGTAACCAGAACACACATACAGTGCGCCTGCCCCGACAGCGGCGCGACGCACACCGACAACTAGGAAACGGTAGACAGATATGCCGAAGAAGGAAATGCTCGTAAACACCGTTGAGGGCGTCGAATGCCGAATAGCGATCGTCTCGGGCGGCGCCCTCGAGGAACTTTACGTCGAGAGAGTCTCCAGCGCATCGCGAGTGGGCAACATCTACAAGGGCCGCGTCACAAACGTCGAGGCCGCCATACAGGCTGCCTTCGTCGACTTCGGCACGACCAAGAACGGCTTCCTGCACATCTCCGACCTGCACCCGCAGCACTTCCCCAAGGGCAAGAGCTCGTCGGAGTCGGTCGGCAGGAAGCGCCGCCACCGAGACCGCCCCCCCATCCAGGATTGCCTGCGCCGCGGCAGCGAGGTCATCGTGCAGATGACCAAGGAGGGCATCGGCACGAAGGGCCCGACGCTGACGACGTACCTGTCCATCCCCGGGCGGTTCCTGGTGATGGTGCCCGGGATGAGCAAGCTGGGCGTATCGCGGAAGATCGAGGACCCCGAAGCCCGCGACAAGGCCCGCGAGCTGTTGGCCGGCATGACCCTCCCGCCGGACATGGGCTTCATCGTGCGCACAGCCGGCCTGAATCGCGGCAAGAGAGACCTCCAGCGAGACCTCAACTACCTCCTGCGCCTGTGGAAATCCGTCAAGAAGCGGATCAACTCAGCCAAGGCGCCAGCGGAGATTTACCAGGAGTCCGACCTCGTCACCAGGACCGTGCGCGACGTCTATAACACCGACGTCGAGCGGATCATCTGCGACAGGCAGTCGGTGGCCATGAAGATCAAGGAGTTCCTGGACATGGCCATGCCTCGCAGCAAGAACCGCATCGAGGTGTACACCGGCAAGGAGGGCCTGTTCCACGACTACGGGCTGGAGGACGAGATCGAGAAGATCTATCGCAGGCGCGTCGAGCTGCGCTCCGGCGGATCGCTGGTGATCGACCAGACCGAGGCGCTCGTGGCCATCGACGTGAACTCCGGGCGGTTCCGCCAACACACCGACGCCGAGACGACCGCGGTGAAGATCAACATGGAGGCGGCAAGAGAAATCTCCCGCCAGCTCCGCCTGCGCGACATGGGCGGCGTGATTATCATCGACTTCATCGACATGCGCCACGACCGCAACCGCCGGTCCGTGGATAAGACCCTGCGAGAGGCGGTGAAGGTCGACCGCGCCAAGACCAAGATCAACCGGATCAGCACCTTCGGGATCGTCGAGATGACCCGCCAGCGGGTCAGGCCCTCGCTGAAGGACAGCATATACCGCCTGTGCCCGTCGTGCGAGGGCAGCGGCGTGGTCAAGAGCGAGGAAACGCTCTCGCTGGAGATCATGCGCAGCCTCCAGCGCCTGTGCTCGAACCAGGCCGTCGCCCACATGACGCTGACGGTCTCGCTGCAGGTGGCCCAGCACCTGGCCAACTACAGGCGCCAGCAGCTCGTCCGCCTGGAGAGCGACAGCGGGAAGACGATCGTGGTCGAGGCCGACAATCGCATGCGGCTGGACGAGGTAAGGATCGCCTGCACGAACAACCGCGGCAGCGAGGTCGCGTGGGATCAGCCTCCCACCCACAAGCCGACCCCCCGCGAAATCGCCACCGTGGATGTCGCGACCCTTCTGGCCGCCAAGCAGCAGCCGGCCGAGAAGGACCAGCCCGCCGCTCCCCCCGCCAAGCCACAGGCCGAGGCCGAGGCGGCGCCTGCGGGCGAGAAGCCGCCCGAGCAGCCCCCCGCCCGCAAGTCGCGCCGCAGAGGCAGGCGAGGCAAGCGAAAGTCCAAATCATCCGGCGAGCAGGCCGCCACGGGGCATGGCGACAAGCCCGCCTCGGCCACAGAAGAGGCGCCGCCCCCGCAACCCGCCGCCGCGGAGGCAACTCAGCAGGCCGGCGACCAGCCCAAGAAGAAAAGAGCCCGCCGCTCGCGCCGTCGCAAGAAGGCCAACGCCCCCCCCGCCGACGCCAAAGCGGCAGCCTCATAGCGGCCACCGCGCAAGCCTTTGCCAAGACGGCAGTTATATCGGCGGGATCGCTCGGGCGGCACACTGCCGGCATCTGGCCGGAATCTCCGGCGGTAGCCCTTGGACTCCTACGGATGCCTTGGTATATTCACCTCGCCACGGGCTTATCGCCCGCGAGGCGGATGTGCCGGTAGACACCCTTTCTTCTGCGCGCATCTGTTAATGGCCGCCAGGTGACAACGGAGAGCCACCCTGTGACAAGGTGCGTTCGCGGGACAAGTCGCACGGGCCGATCCCAAGCCGGCCGACGGAGGCCCCAACGCGCCGCACGCCAGGGGCCCTGGCCAAGGTCGGCATACCTGACATCGCCGGACTGATCTGAAAGGTTACGTGCATGAATGTGTTGGAGACTGTCTTTGGCGCCGTTGGCGGGCTGGGGTTGTTCCTTTTCGGAATGGGGAGGCTTTCCGACGGGCTGAAGCGCGCTGCCGGAGACAGCCTGCGCAGACTCCTTGAGAAGATCACCCGCTGGTCGCTGATCGCCATGCTGGTCGGCGCGGGCGTGACCTGCCTGATACAGTCCAGCTCCGCGACGACCGTGATGGTCGTCGGCCTGGTCAACGCAGGCCTGCTTACGCTGAGGCAGGCACTGTGCGTCGTCCTGGGCGCCAACATCGGCACGACGTTCACCGCGTGGCTGGTGGCGGTGCTCAGCGTCTTCAAGATCACCCAGTATGCCCTGCCGGCGGTGGGCGTGGGCTTCGCGATCACTGTCCTGGCCAGGAAGCCTCGCACGAAGCACCTGGGGCAGGTGCTCCTGGGGTTCGGCATCCTGTTCATCGGCATGTTCTACATGAAGGACGCCTTTGGCGGCCTGACAGAGAGCGAGGGGGTGGAAAAGCTGCTAATCGCCATCGGTGATCAGCCTATCCTGGCCGTCCTGGCCGGCACGGCGATTACCATGCTCGTCCAGAGCAGCTCCGCCTCCATCGCGATGATCCAGGCGCTGGCGTTCGCGGGAGCTTTTGGCACTGATTGGGACGTGGCGCTTCGCGTAGCCATCCCGTTTGTCCTCGGCGACAACATCGGCACGACCATCACCGCACAGCTCGCCGCCGCACGGACGAACCTGGTCGCCCGCCGGACGGCAATGGGCCACACGCTGTTCAACGTGATCGGCGTGGCTATCGTCCTGCCGTTTATCTATCTCGGATGGTACGTGGACCTGGTGGAGCTGATCTCTCCGTTTGCCCTGACCAAGGGCACCGTCATGGTCCACATCGCCATTGCCCACAGCATGTTCAACATCGTGGCTGCGTTCGCCATGCTGCCGATGGTGGGCCTGCTGGAGAAGCTCGTGATCAGGGTCCTCCCGACACGCCCGCGGCACCTCGAGCAGATGCCTGTCACGCTCGAGCGGCATCTGCTGGAGACGCCCCCGCTGGCCATCGACCAGGCCCGGCGGGAGATCGTCCGCATGTGCCGGGCCGCCAAGGACGCCGTCGACCTAGCCGTCACGGCCATCCTCGCAAATGACGCCACGGCTGCATCGCGGGTCGCCCAGAAAGAGGACGCCGTCGACCAATTCCAGACCGAGATCACGCGCTACCTCATCGAGCTGTCGCAGCGGCGGCTTGACCCGGAGGCGGCCGGCGAGCTGCCGGTGCTGCTGCACACCGTCAACGACATCGAGCGCATGAGCGACCACGCGATGAACATAGCAGAGATCGCCCAGCGAAAGATCGAGAAGGGACAGGCTTTCAGCGACGCAGCCTCCGAGGAGCTGGCGCGCCTTCGCATGGAAGTCAGTCAGATGTTCGACGGCGTGCTGGCAGCCGTCGAGTCGTCCGACCGCCAGGCGGCGGCAACGGTCCTGGAGCACGAGAAGGTCGTCAACGAGATTCAGATCGACTACCGCCGAGCCCATGTCAGCCGCCTGAGCGACGGTACGTGCTCCGTCCTGGCGGGCGTGTTCTTCATCGACTTCGTCGACAACATGGAGAAGATCGGCGACCATCTGACCAACGTCGCGCAAGGCGTCATAGGCGGCTTGCAGTGGGACGGGCAGGTCAGCAAGACCGCCTCGCAAGACCGGGCCGCCATCGCAAGCGCGGCGGACCCGTAGGCTGCGACACCTCGCCAGGGCGAGCGCGAGACTGCTCTACAGCTCCAGGATCGCCGGACGGGCGATCGCCACACCCCGCCATCGGCCGGCGATCGTCGGCCAGTCTCCGCCGGCGCCGAGCACCTCGCAGCCGGATTGGCGGCAGAGAATGGTGTCTTCGGATTTCGTGCCCGCGATGGAGGGGTTCCACGCGAAGCCCTGATCGGCGAGGATGGCGGTTTTCACGCTTGGCCCGGCCTTCAGTTCACGCGGCAGGTAGCCGCACGAGCCGCCCTGGTGGTGCCGCCGCCACTCGTCGGGGAATCCTCCGGCCGCATAGGCCGCCCGCGCCTGCTCGAATACGTCCGCCAGCGTAGCCCCCGGCCGCGTGGCGGCGATCATAGCCGTCTCGACGTTCACGACCGCCTGGTGCCGCCGGGCAAACTCGTCCGGCACTGCGGCGAAACAAGCCAGCCGCGTGCAGTTGGCGATCAGCCCGTGGCGCTCGGCGCAGGCCACGAGCATGAAGTACCCCCGCACCTTCTTGTCGGTCGGCAGCGGGTGGCGGTACATCTCAGCCCGCTCGTCGGCGCCGACCAGGATGGTCCAGGGCACGCACCCCCTGTCGAGCAGCGCCGCCGCCAGCCGCCCGGCGAGGTTGTACTCGCTGCGCCTGCGCTTGGCGGCGCGAGCGACGGACTCCACGGCAGCTACGGTGTCCGCGCACAGCCGGCGGTAGCGGTCGATCTCCGCCGGGCACAGAACCCACCGCAGGCGGTCGAAGTCCGCCCCCAGCAGCGGCGACTCCAGACCGGCCAGCGGGGCATCGGCTGCGACGCGCGCGGCGCCGACGATACCGCGGGTAGCATTGGCCGCCCCGGCAACGTCGTGCCAGTCAAACTCGACGACCTCGATGTCCGCCCCAGCCAGATCCTCGTCGCGCAGGCGCGGCGACTCGATGTTGCTGGTGACCACGCACGCGCGGTCGCGGCTGACGACCAGCCAGCTGTTGCCAACGTCACAGGCCTGGCCAACATAGTTGTGGGCCCCGCAGGTGTACCAACTGAAGTTGCACCGCCGCCCCAGCACCACCGCGCCTAAGCGGTGCTCCTGGAGGTAGTCGGCGACGGCTTGGTGCTTGGCGGCTCGTTCGTCGTTCACTTCTTGCGGCAGCTCCTTGAGCGGTGCGGCGTGGTTTCAGGTTGAGCAGTAAAGGCCGTCATGGCCCACTACTTCGAGCAGTAATCGATCAGCCTGGCCAGCTCGCTGCGCATGTCCTTGCGGGGCACGATCATGTCGATGAAGCCGTGCTCCAGCAGGAACTCAGCCGTCTGGAACCCCTCGGGCAGCTCGGACTTGATCGTGTTGGCGATGACCCGCGCGCCGGCGAAGCCGATCAGCGCGGCGGGCTCGGCGATGGTGATATCCGCGAGCATCGCGAAGCTGGCGGTCATGCCGCCGGTGGTCGGGTCGGCCAGGACGGCGATATAAAGCCCGCCGGCGTCGTCCAGGCGGGCCAGGGCGGCTGACGTCTTGCCCATCTGCATCAGGCTCAGCGCGCCCTCGTGCATCCTCGCCCCACCGGAGGTGCACACGATGATAAGCGGCAGCGAGCACGCCGCGGCGTGCTCGACCAGCAGCGTGATCTTCTCGCCGACGACCGAGCCAAGCGTGCCGATAAGCCAATCCCCGTCCATCACGCCGAGCGCGACGCGCCGGCCCTTGATGTAGGCGATGCCCGTAAGGACGGCCTCGGTGTTGCCGGTCTTCGTTTGCTCTTCGCGGATGCGGTCGGCAAACGTCTTGCCCGCCCACTTGAACTCCAGCGGGTCGGCTGGGGCGTACTCGGTGAAAAGCTCCTCGAACGTGTCCGTGTCGGCGAGCTGGGCGACGCGCCGGCGGGCGGGCACGCGGAAATGATGCTCGCACTGCGGGCATATCTCCATGTTCTCGGCGACGACCTTGCGGTACAGCATGCTCTCGCACGACGGGCACCGCATCCACAGCCCGTCCGGCACGTCGCGCTTCTTGCGGATCGCCGGACCCTCGAAGGCGGAGAAGTCGTACGGAGTGCCTATTTCGCGGTCAGTCTCTGCCATTTCGTTTCCCGTCGCGGAGCATCTCGGCGGTCACCTCGTAGCTCGCGTAGGTCGGACCGTCATCCACGTTCTTCCACAGCTCTTCGCTCTTCGCGCCGTCCAGCACACACCGCAGCAGGCCCATCGCCACCGGGCCAAGCACCACCAGGCGCTTGCCCTTGCCCCGCCGCTTGAGAATTTCCAGCAGCCCGCGGCACAGGCGCCGGCGGGCGTCGGCCAGCGTCTCAGCCCCAGGCGGATGCACGCTGGCGGGGTCGGCCTTCCACTGGCGGTATATGTGCGGCTGGCGCTTGCGGACCTCCGCGGTCGTCAGGCCCTGCCACAGCCCATAATCATACTCCGACAGGTCCGCGTTTGCCTTCACCTTCGCGGCCAGCACGCCCGCCGCAAGCTCAGCCGTCTGGCGCTCCGCCTCGGTGCTGCCGGCGTAGACGACCGATATCTTCTCGGTCGCAAGGACCTTGGCAGCCTTCTTGACCGCGGCGGCGCCTTCGGCCGAAAGCGGCACGCCGGCGGCGGCCTCGAACCGGCCTTCGTCCTGCCAGATCGTCTTGCCTCTTTGAATGACGAACAGCTTGGCCACTCGTCCTCCTCGCTCGACGCGACGAGCTATGCGCCCGCGGCGTCGAGGGCCTGCCTAAGCGCCCGCATGGCTGCGGGAATGTCGCCTGAGCCGAAGACGTTCTCCCCGGCCACGAAGACGTCCGCCCCGGCCTTGCGGCACAGGGGCGCTGTGGCGGGGTTGATTCCGCCGTCCACCTCCAGACGCTGCACAGCGTCCAGCAGGCTGCGCAACTGGGCGATCCTGGCCAGCATATCGTCCATGAACTCCTGGCCGCCGTAGCCCGGCTCGACGGTCATCACGAGCACCATGTCGACGGCGTCGAGGTGGGGCTTGAGCAGCTCGACGTCCGTGCTCGGGCGGAGCGTGATGCCCGCGCCCAGGCCGAGGGAGTGCAGGCGGTCGATCAGCTTGCCCGCCTGGTCGGTCGCCTCTACGTGGAAGGTTATGCTGTCGGCCCCGGCCTCGGCGAAGCGCTCGACGTAGTAGGCAGGGTCCGTGACCATTATGTGCACGTCGAGCGGGTGGTCGGTGTACTTGCGGATGGACTTCACGAAGCCCGGCCCCATCGACAGGTTGGGCACGAAGTGCGCGTCCATGATGTCCACGTGCAGCACGTCGCCCCCGCCGGCGATAGCCTGGTCGATGTCCTGCCCGGCGTGGGCGAAGTTGCACGCCAGCAGCGACGGGGCGATCAGCGCCCCGGCCGGCAACTGCTTCCAGGGGTTTCCGCGCTTATGCTTCATGCCGTACCTGTTCGCGCCTCGCCCGGCGAAGGTCGCCCTCGCCTTTCGGCCTACATGGTGTCCAGGACCTCCAGTGGAGGCATGGGTCGGCCTTCGAGGTATTCCAGGCTCGCGCCTCCGCCGGTGGAGATGTGCGTCATCTTGTCGTCCAGGCCCATCTGCTCGACGGCCGCGGCCGAGTCGCCCCCGCCGATCACGCTGACAGCCCCGGCGCCGGTCGCGGCGGCGACGGCCTCGGCGATGGCCTTCGTGCCGGCGGCGTACTCCGCCCGCTCGAACACGCCCATCGGGCCGTTCCACACAATCGTCTTGGCCTTGGCGATCTCGGCGCTGAAG
>CAYUYH010000053.1:10538-12988 GCA_964449175.1 uncultured Planctomycetaceae bacterium | reverse complement strand
TGCCACATAGGCGCACCCCCCATCCCCGTGCCACAATCGGCCCCCATCTCTCTTCTCTGTACGGACAGCAACTCACCGGCCGCACAGCCAGGCGCCGCCCCTTTCCACCAGCCCGGATCGCATTGACGGCCCGCGCTGGCATCCCTCGGCGGCTGCGGCAGCCACATTATACAGTGACCTAAACGCCCTTCCTACAAACATCTTGCCTCAGCGTCCCGCTCCCGTCGCAGACCGCGTGCAACGCATAGCCGCGGAACCACTTGCCGCGGTGGCACGACCAGCGACTTTCGCCGTCGCGCTATCGTGATGCCCGCCAGGCCGGCCAGCATGGCCAGCGTCGCCGGCTCGGGTATGGGCTGAGCGGGCGGCGGGGCGAAGTCGTCTGTATTGCAGCCCCAGTCGCCGCCGAGCAGGGCAAGGTCGCCGCCGTCGACGTAGCCGTCGCCGGTGAAGTCGCCGTCGGCCCAGCAGGCATCGCCGCCGCGCGCCATCCAGTTGGCGCCGAACAGGGCCAGGTCGCCGGCGTCGACGCTGCCGTCAAGGTTGGCGTCGCCGCGGAAGAAGCGTTTAACCTTGCCGCCGCCGTTGCGGTAGTACAGCCCCAGCCCGCCGGTGGCGACCTTCGCGCCCTTCCGCAGGATCAGGCGGTCGACGTACAGGGCCTCGTCGCCGGTCCAGGCCGGCTGGTTGTCAGACTCATCCAGCAGCCGGAGCAGATTGTGCGTGGACTCGGCCCCGACCTCCAGGGCAGCCAGCGCGAAGTTGCTTTCGAAGCCGGCTGGGACGGGCCCGAGGTCCTTGCCGGCGACCTCCAGCTCGCCGACCGCGCCGCGCGGGCCGGCGAAGACCAGGCGCAGGTTCGACAGCCCGGCCATCGCCGACGGGTCGGTTGAGGAATTGCCCACGGCCGTCCGCGGCCCGGTCATGCGGATGCTCGCGCCCCTCTCGGCCGAGAACACCGGCCCTACGTCATGGCCATCGGCGAAGTCCAATCGTGTGCTCACGCTGACCTCGGCATGCCTGCCCAGCTCCAGTGTCCCGCCGCGGACCTCCAGCACGCCGGCGTCCAACTTCCCGTCGCGCATGGCGTACAGTCCGGGGGGGCCCGACTCCTGGACGATCTCCAGCCGGCCGAAGCCCGCCTGCCCGCCAGTCTGTGTGAACAGACCGTAGCCTTCGTAGCCGATCGTGCCGCTGGCGACGGACAGGGAGCCAGCGGAAAGATGAAGATGCGAATCCGAAGGAAGCCCGTGCCTGTCACCCACCCGCAGGGCGCCATGGCAGATGGCCGTCCCACCAGACTGATCGAGCAGCCCCGTCCCGATCGTGCAGTCTCCTGTCTCCAGACACCCTCCGGAAAGTTCGTACGTCCCCCTCCCTATGGTGTGTCTCCATGCTCCGATTCCCAGCGTTCCGGTTCTGTTCACGCCTCCGGACTGGATCATGAGAGATGCGGCGTGCCCGCCCCCAATGGTCTCCGCAACCTCGACGTCCAGGCAACCGCCCTCAAGAACATATGTCCCGCCGACGCTGAGCGTGCCGGCGTACGTGTTGGGATCGCCGCCGGAGAGCACGCGATTCAGCCCGGCCGTCTGGAAGAAGGATGACCCTTCAACGATGCTCTCGTATCCGTCCACCTGGAGCGTCCCGCCTGCCAGGTGGTACATGCCGCGTCCCGACAGAATAAGACCCGTGCGTGGGTCGATGGGAGGTCGCAGCGGGTTTCCGACGTAGAGTCTGTCGAGTATATGAGCCAACCCGCCGGTCTGCGTGAACTGCCCGGAGCCATACCGGCCAACCAAGACGGTGGACGCCGACACCACCCCGCCGGAAAGATCGTAGGTTCCCGTGCCCGAGGGCAGGAACAAGCCGGTGGCCGGGTCAAGAGCCACTCGGCCTGGCCCGCCCAAGGTCAGCGTTCCGCCGAAGTCAGCCCGACCGCCGGTCTGTGTGAACCGTCCAATGCCCTGCAGACCGATGGTGCCGCCGCCGGCCTCGAGCACCCCGCCGGAAAGATGGTACACGCCGGTGGCTCGACTGGCCTGGCCAAGGATGAGCTGGTCGTCCATGACGGCCCGCCCGCCGGTCTGTGTGAACCGTCCAATGCCCTGGAGACCGATGGTGCCGCTGCCGGCCTCGAGCACCCCGGCGGAGAGCTGATACGCGCCGGTGGCTCGACTGGCCTGGCCAAGGATGAGCTGGTCGTGCACCGTCGCCATACCACCGGATTGGATGAACCGGGCTACTCCGTCGCAACCTACTACGTACATCGCTCCGCAGTTGAGAGCCCCGCCGCTTAGATCGTAGGTCCCATCCGCTCCAGAGCCTACGCCGAGGAATGTGGGCCCTGCCAGGTGCGTGCCACCGGACTGGGTGAAACGCCCTGCCCCGTCGTCGCCTACATACATCGCTGCGGAGTTGAGAGCCCCCCCGCTTAGATCGTAGGTCCC
>CAYUYH010000053.1:0-10438 GCA_964449175.1 uncultured Planctomycetaceae bacterium | reverse complement strand
CTCCAGAGCCTACGCCGAGGTACGTGGCCCCTGCCAGGTGCGTGCCACCGGACTGGCTGAAATGCCCTGCCCCGTCAACGCCTACATACATCGCTGCGGAGTTGAGAGCCCCCCCGCTTAGATCGTAGGTCCCATCCGCTCCAGAGCCTACGCCGAGGTACGTGGCCCCTGCCAGGTGCGTGCCACCGGACTGCATGAAACGTCCTGTTCCCAGACACCCTATGTATGTAACCGGGCTGTCGAGCAGGCCGCCGCTCAGGCAGTACGCGCCAGCGGCCCCTAGGTTCTGCCCCACCCGCAGAGTCGTCCATGCCACATGGGTGCCGCCGGATTGATTGAACTGCCCCGTTCCTCCGCGGCCCACGGTCACGAGCGAGGAGCATACAGTTCCGCCGCTGAGGTTATACGTACCGATCGATCCGGGGTCGCGCCCCACGTAGATGTATGACGCGCTATTCGTGCCGCCTGCCTGCGTGAACTGCCCTGTCCCGGCGCCGCCGATGTACTCATGGCCGGACCGGAGCCCGCCGGCCGACAGGTCATAGGTGCCTGTCGCATCCTCCCCCGCGCCCAGAGTCACGTTGCCGAACTGCGCCGAGCCGCCTGCCTGGGAGAACTGGCCAATGCCTTCATGGCCTATGGTGCCGCTGGCGGCCTCGAGCACCCCGCCGGAAAGATGGTACACGCCGGTGGCTCGACTGGCCTGGCCAAGGATGAGCTGGTCGTCCATGACGGCCCGCCCGCCGGTCTGTGTGAACCGTCCAATGCCCTGGAGACCGATGGTGCCGCTGCCGGCCTCGAGCACCCCGGCGGAGAGCTGATACGCGCCGGTGGCTCGACTGGCCTGGCCAAGGATGAGCTGTTCGGCCATCGTCGCCGTCCCGCCAGTCTGTGTGAACCGGCCGACGCCCTCGTAGCCGATCGTGCCACTGCCGGTGGACAGCGCCCCGCCAGAAAGATGGTACGTGCCGGTAGTCCAAGTGGCCTGCCCGAAGATGAGCTGCTCGTCCATTGTCGCCGTCCCGCCGGACTGGACAAACTCCCCATCTACGGCGGCCCGCGCCGCTGACAGCGTCCCGGCTGAGAGATTGTACGTACCGCCCCCGTAGAATCCTGGGCCAAGGTACAGCGTGCCCCGGCATACGGCTGTCCCGCCGGATTGATCGAATAGGCCCGGGCCCGCGGATCCGATAGAGCACTCGCCGGCCTCCATGTATCCTCCAGACATCCTGTATTCCCCTCTCCAATGAAGTGCAACCGCCAGCCTGCCCATCATGTTCACGCCGTCAGACTGAACCATCAGCGCTCCGCTCTCCGAGTTGTCAATGTTCTCCTCGGCGTCGACATGCAGCAGCCCAGCCTGAAGCACATAGGTTCCCGCGACATCAAGCACGCCCGGATGCCCAAGGGGGACGGAACGCACGCGATTCACGCCGCCAGTCTGCAAGAACGACGAGCCGATGCGCATTCCCTCAGACCCGTTCACCTGGAGCGCCCCACCGCTTAGCTCGTACCTCCCCACACCGTACTTGCACCCCAGTCCGAGATCTGATGAGAACTGCGCTTCCCCTCCGGACTGAATGAACACCCCTGTGCCGCCAGACCCGACGTGGCAGGTTCCGGCGGACATCCTGCCCCCCGACAGCTCGTATATCCCCGTACTGTCCGTCCCATAGGCCAAGCCCAGGTAGTTCCCCAGGTTCGCCGTACCACCGGTCTGCCTGAACAGCCCGCGCCCTGCTCCCCCCACGACACACTTGATACGGGGTCTGGATACCGACGGCTGTTCCAGTAGCCCCCCTGAAAGCACGTACGTCCCGGCTGCACTGGCGGCGGAACCGAGGGAGATGTCATATGCGGCGGTGTGTGTGCCGCCGCTCTGGACGAACAGCCCTTGACCTTCCTCGCCGATGGAACAGCGATACATTAGGAGATTGCTGGGCACTTGCGCGAGCCATCCGCCCGAGAGGATGTACGTTCCCCGGCTGCCGACTTGCTCGCCCAATGCAAACCCGGGCGCGGAGTAGGATTGAGGCGACACCACACAGAGCCCGCCGCTTTGCTCGAAACTGCCGTGGCCGGACTTGCCCACTGAGAGAATCCACGTCGTCAGCGTCCCGCCGGAAAGTTGCACTTCGCCGTCGCCCCCGGCGTCGTGGCCAACCAGGACCCGCAAGAATGCGGCCGACCCCCCGGACTGGACAAATGCACCACTGCCCTGATGGCCGATCGTCCCGCTCAGGCCCAGCAGAACTCCATCGGAGAGGTAGTACGCCCCGCTGGCCTGGGCGTCCTGGCCGAGGACGAGTCGGCCCATCCCGGCCGTGCCGCCGGACTGGACGGCGCTACCCGTATCCGCGTGGCCCACGATGAGCCTGTACGCGCGTGCCAAGTCACCGGCGACCTCCGCGGTGCCGCGGTTGTCGACGATGGCCAGGTCGTCCGGTCCGGGCAAGGCCGGGGTCCAGTTGTTCGGGTCGTGCCAGTCGCCTGGTGAGTTGGGGTCATGCTGCCAGGTGCATGTCTCGCCCCGGGCGGCACTTGGGCAGCAGACAACCGTAAGGACGATGGCCAGAGACGCAATTACCCTTGCTGCGACGGCTGGACGCATCATGTCTAATCCCCTTCGTACGGATTCAGTGGAACACGCAGGCGTGGTACTGCTGGGCCGTACGCCCCGCAGTCGGCCTCGGCCCGGTCGGCCAGGTCCCCGCCGACCGCTCAATATGAATAGTAGCTGCCGACAGGCGGCTTGTCCAGCGTTTTTCAGGCGATAAACGCAGATGCAGCAACGCTGTTACGCACATTGCGCCATCGGCCAAGCGCCGAGCGGCGGCGGAAGGAACAGCAGACCGCCCGCGCCGGCGATGGCCGGCGCGGGCGGATGGTTGCGGTTGTGGGGCGTGATCGCCGAGGGCTACTTGATCGGCATGAGCGGATCGACGTTGTTGGCCGGGTCGGTGTAGTCCACGAACTTCGTCGGGTCCGTCCCGTTGATGTATTCCTCGACGTTGGTGTAGCCGTCGGAGTCGGCGTCGCCGGCGGCGTCGGAGGCGTCGGAGGGGTTCAGCCCGTGGGCGGTCTCCCACTCGGACGGCATGCCGTCGGCGTCCTCGTCGGCAGGCGGGGGCGCGGACCTGTACTCCGGCCAGCCGCCGACGTCGCTCGGCTGCATGATGATGCCGTCGTCGAACGTCACCTTGCCGGTCCTGACCATCTCGACGACGCGCTTGTCGACCGCGTCGCGCTTGGGCAGCGTGGCGCCGGCGTTGGCCAGCACCAGCTCGAAGGCCTTCTTGGTCGGGTGAATCGTCACCGGCGCCATGGGCAGCGGCTCATCCGAGCGCGTCTCGGCTATGATCCGCTTGATCTGTTCGTCGGTGAGCAGCCCGCCGAACTGCACGCCGCCCGCCCAGTTGTCGGCGGTGATGTCGGGGTAGCCTTCCATGATGTTGCCCGCGACGTACCACTTGCCGTAGGTCCGCTCACCGGCGCGGGTGCCGTCCGGCAGGCGTTTCCTGCCGCCGTTTGGCCTGATGATCCGGTGCCCCTCCCGAGTGGTAAGGGTCGCCGGACCGGGCTTGTAGTAGTTGTTGATGATGTTGCCCCAGCTGCCGGCGTCGCCGCCGTCCACCGTGCGGTGGCGCCAGTTGAATATCACGTTGTTGACGTAGTTGAAGTCATAGCTCATTCCGATGCTGGGATTGCGCCCCGTGTTGCAGGCGAAGAGGTTGTGGTGGAACGAGGAGTTCTTGCCGCCCCACGTGGCGCCGAACGCGTGGTTTCGCGGGTTCAGCGCCTCGCTGGAGATCGTCCACTGGATCGTGATGTTCTGCGTGGGCAGCTTGATCGGGCGCTCCGCCCAGGGTCGCCAGTGCATGTAGCGGTATATCGAGATGTTCTCGTCCATCCCCCAACTGGCTGAGACGTGATCGATGATGACGTTGCCGGGCGGGTCGCCGCTGAGGGCGTCCCTGGCCTCCATGACCGTGCCGCGGCGGAAGCGCATGTGGCGGACGATCGCGTCGTGGGCGTCTATGCGGACCGTGTGATAGCGAACGCAGATGCCGTCGCCGGGCGCGGTTTGGCCGGCGATGGTGATGTACGGATGGCGGATGACAATCGGGCCCTTGAGCGTGACGATGCCCGAGACGGCGAACGTGACGATCCTCGGCCCGTCGGCCTCAAGCGCCTCGCGGAGGCTGCCGGGGATCGACGCCTCGACGTTCGGGTCGTAGTCCTCCACCGTTGTCACGACGTAGACCTTCCCGCCGCGTCCGCCGGCGATGAATGCCCCGGCCCCTTCGGCCCCAGGGAAAGCTGGAATCTTCGTTCGATGCAACTCCGGCACGCCCAGGCCTGGAGGAATGGCCGGCTGGTCCGCGCCCAACGCCCCCGATGCCAGCAGCCAGACGCAAGCGATGGCCGAACACATCGAAACGCGTCCCATAGTCGCCTTTCCTTTCCAGCAGATGCGACCGAACGACTTCATCATACCGCGCTCGGGGAGGCCAGACCAAGGGCCAGCCTTCGATCCAGCCTATGGCAGTCGTCCTGGGGAATCGGGACCGCCGGGACAGCCAAGGCATCGCGGGCCGTCGTGGGCCGATGGCGTGCGGCGCCGGTCGCGTCCTTCGCATTCGGCCGAGACGAGTGCTACAATTCGGTGCTCGGCGAAGCAACGCGATTGCCGAGACAACACACACTGTGCACTTGGAAGCACTTATGGGCAAGGATCGGCCGACGATGGGCAATAGATTGAAGGTCTTGTTCCTCTGCACGGGCAACTCCTGCCGGTCCCAGATGGCTGAAGGTTGGACGCGGCATCTGAAGGGCGACCTGATCGAGCCGCACTCCGCCGGCGTCATGGCGTGCGGCCTGGACAGCCGGGCAGTGGCCGTGATGGCTGAGGCGGGCGTGGACATCTCCCGGCACCAATCCAAGAACGTCGCGGAGCTTGCGGACAGGCCGTTCGACTACGTGGTCACCGTCTGCGGCCATGCCCACGAGACATGTCCGGTTTTCCCCAGCGGCGCCAAGATCGTGCACGTCGGCTTCGACGACCCCGGCACTCTGGCCCGCGGCGCCGGCAGCAGCGACGAGGCCCTCAGCCACTACCGCCGCGTGCGCGATGAGATTCGCGCGTTCGTCGAGACGCTGCCCGAGGCCTTGACGAAGGAGACTGCATGATGGCAGACAAATACAGAGTCACAACATTCACGGCAGGCAACTGCTACTCCTACATGGTGTCGGACAGCGGCCAGGCCGTTATCATCGACCCCCACCTGACCCTGGCCGACAAGTACGACAAGGCACTGCGGCGGCGCGGGACGAAACTGATCGGCATCGTCGACACGCACACGCACGCGGACCACGTATCGTCGGCGGCGATCCTGAAAGACCGCCACAACGTGCCGCTGTACATGGGCGAGCGTGCCGACTCGGCCGTTGCGACCGACCGTTTGGCCGAGGGCGACACTATAGACGCCGGCCAAACGAAACTGACGGCGCTCTACACGCCAGGCCACACCGACGACGCGATCAGCCTTCTCAGCTCGCGAGGCGACGTGTTCACCGGCGACGTGCTGCTGATCGACAGCGTCGGCAGGACCGACTTCCAGAACGGTTCCCCGGAGAGCATGTTCGACTCTTTGCGCAAGCTCGCCGCCCTGCCCGGCGAGACTGTCCTGCGACCCGCCCACGACTACAATGGCAACAAGACATCGACGATCGCCGCCCAGCGGGAGTCCAACCCCTTCCTGCGCGAGCAGGACAAGACGCGCTTTTGCCAGAACGCCCGCTCGAAGACCCTGGCCAAGCCGGCGAGCATGGACACAATCATCGCGGCCAACCAGCAGGGCTCGGCCAAGGCGCTGTCGGCGGTGCCGCCGGCCCAGGCCCACGGCGAGGTCGCCGCGGGCAAGGCGACGATCCTCGACGTGCGCGGGGACGATGAGCTGCGGGAGATCTCCGTGGTGGCCGGCGATGTGAAGCATATCCCGCTACAGTCACTTGGCCGGTCCATGGATTCGCTTCCGCATGAGCAGCACTACTACATCCTCTGCCGCTCGGGCGAGCGCGCGGACATGGCGGCAATGGCGTTGATGCAGCACGGGTTCATGAATGTCGCCATGATAGACGGGGGCATCCTGGCCTGGGCCAAGGCGGGTCTGCCGGTCAAGAAGGCGCCGACCGTGCTTTCTCTGGAAAGGCAGATCCGCACCCTCGCCGGCTGTCTTGTCGTGGTCGGGGCGCTGCTGGCGCTGGTAAGTCCGTGGTTCCTTATCATCCCGCTGTGGGTCGGGGCGGGCCTCGCCTTCGCGGGGCTGAGCGGTCATTGCTTCATGGCCATGCTGTTGATGAAGCTTCCATACAACAAGAAGGCCCTCACGCCCGGCGGCGGGACCTGCTCCATGGACGGCGGAACTTGCTCGATGTAACTGCCGGGAGAGGCGAACATGGCCGAGGCGTGCATCACGAAGCAGCCCAAGGGCCTGAGCGTTTTTGAGAAGTACCTTACTCTGTGGGTGATCCTGTGCATCGCCGGCGGGATCGCCCTGGGCAAGGTCGCGCCTGGGGCCGCGAAGGGCCTGGACGGCCTGGCCATCCGCGTCAACGGCGCGCCGGTGGTGTCCGCGCCCATCGCCGTCTGCCTGTTCCTGATGATGTACCCCATCATGGTGAAGATCGACTTCGCCGAGGTCATCCAGGCCGGCAAGAGTGGAAAGCCCGTGGGACTGACGCTGTTCGTCAACTGGGCGGTCAAGCCGTTCACCATGTACGCCATCGCCCTGCTGTTCCTGGGGACTGTCTTCCACGGCCTGATCGGCCCGGAGGCTGTCGACTACGTCAAGATGCCGCTGGGCCTGGGCGACCTGCCCGTCGGCGCGACGCGCGGGGCTGGGACGGTCGTCATGCATGAGGGCGCCAAGGTGCTCCAGGTTCCCCTATGGCGCAGCTACCTCGCCGGGTGCATCCTGCTGGGCATCGCTCCGTGCACGGCGATGGTCCTGGTGTGGGGCTATCTCGCCCGCGGCAACGACGGTCACACGCTCGTGATGGTCGCCATCAACTCCCTGACCATGCTGCTGCTCTACGGGCCGCTCGGCGGGCTGCTGCTCGGCGTGGGCCGGCTGCCCGTGCCGTGGGAGGCGCTGCTGCTGTCGATCGCGATATACGTGGCCCTGCCCCTGGCGGCTGGGTTCGTCAGCCGAAAGTGGATCATCGCCGCCAAGGGCGAGCAGTGGTTCAGCACGAAGTTCCTCCACGTGCTCACGCCGATCACGATCGTCGCGCTGCTGGCGACGCTGGTGCTGCTGTTCAGCTTCAAGGGCGAGACGATCCTGGCCGATCCGCTGACGATCCTGTGGATCGCGATCCCGCTGTTCATCCAGACGACGTTGATCTTCGCCCTGGGCTACGGCCTGGCCAGGCTGCTGCGGTTGGACTACGCCGACGCCGCCCCGTCGGCCATGATCGGCGCGTCGAATCACTTCGAGGTCGCCATCGCCACCTCGACGATACTGTTCGGCCTGAGTAGCGGGGCCGCCTTGGCCACGGTCGTTGGCGTCCTCATCGAGGTGCCCGTCATGCTGATGCTGGTGAGGATATGCCTGAAGACTCGGGGCTGGTTCGGTCCCGCGCGTGTCACTCAGTCGGCTGGGCAAGGTGGATCACCTCCGTCGTGACGCCCAGCCGTCGCCGCGATCCGAAGCAGGCGGGCTGCAAGCTCCTCCACCTTCGGGTCGAGGTACTCAGCCAGTTCGCCGGGCACGTCCCCGTAGCGACGAAGGCGCCTGCTGTCCAGCTCGACTATCGCCTCCCAATAGGCCGACGCCTGCGACCAGACGGCATCGCGGGTATCTTGCGTCCTGACGGGCAAGCACAACGTTTCGCGCAGCTCCTCCAGCAGATCGCGGACGGCGGCTATCTCGCCTCTAATCGCTTTTCGCTGTGCCCGGCCCAGGCTCCCGCGCTCCTCATACAGGACGCCGCGTGCGACATAGCCGTCGGCCCAGCGCCGAAAACGGCATAGCATCTCGTCGAGCAGCGCCAGGGTGGTGGCTATCCCTCGCCTGTGCGCCTCGCCGATGGCAATCCTTCTCTGTTCGCTCATGGCCTGCCTCTCAGTGGGCCCCGTGGGCCGTCGGCCCGTTCGGCGCGGCGGTCTTGCCGCCGGGCGACGCGCCTGATTCGCGCAACTCGATCCATTTCTCCTCGACCCGCCTGCGGGCCTTGGGCCCGTTCAACAGGCCGACCACCCTGCCGGCGCCGGCCTCGACGACGGGGATATCCGTCAGTCCCAGCGAATTCATCCGCTCCAGGGCGTCGGCCAGCGTGTCGCGGGGGTGCGGCGCGGCAGCCGCCGGGCGGGCAACGTCGCCGGCGATGATCCACTCCCACGTGTCTTGCCTTGTCAGGATCGAGCGCAGGTCGTCCAGACAGATGACGCCGACCAGCGCCCCGCCTCGGCCTACCACCGGGCAGGTCACAAACTCGCTGTCGGCCAGGACGCGGAAGACTTCGCTCAACCGTGCCGTCTCGCGCACGCAAACGACGTCCGAATCCATCACCTCTTCGACTCGTATCGCTCGGGCGATGTCTTCCTCGCCGCGCGGCGGCTTGCCCGACAAACCGGCCAGAGCCCCGGACTGCTTCAAGACCCGGTTGCCGACGATCGTGATGGCCCAGGCCCCCAGAGGCGCCGTCAGGAGGATGCTCAGCACCGCCACGGCGAGTATGACCTCGCCCGCGCCGGTGTCCATGCCCGCCGCCCGCATCGCCAGCAGCGGCGCGCCTCCGATGGCCGCCTGCACCGTCGCCTTGGGCAGGTAAGAGATCACCACAAAGGCCCTCTCCGGGGCCGTGAACGGGCTGCCCAGCAGACAAAGGTAACTGCCCACGCTGCGCGCCACCAGGGCCAGGCCCACCAGCGCGCTGCCGGCCAAGCCCGCCCGCCAGGCCACGTGGATGTCCACCTGCGCCCCCACCAGTGCGAACAGCACGATCTCCGCGAAGACCCACAGCTTGGCCAGCTTCCCCGAGATCTCGTGGGCCATGTATTCGTTCTTCTCCAGGATGATCGCACCCATCGCCATCACCGCCAGCAAGGCCGCGAACGGCAGGAGCCTCTCGAGCAACGGCTCGGCCGCCGCCAAGACCGTCGAGATCGCCAGGATGACCAGAAGCCTCTTCGTGGCCCGCGGGTTGAAGCCCTCGAACATGCGATGCAACGCCCATCCGCAGGCCAGTCCCACCGCGATGCCCGAGACGATCGAGACGGGTATGCCGGCAAGCTTCCACACGAGGTTCACGTGGGCGCCCGTGTAGAAGCCTATCAGAACGCTGTAGATGACGATGACGAACACGTCGTCGATGGACGAGGCCGCCAGCACCAGCGTGGGGATGCCCTTCTCCGTGCCCTTGCCCCGCTGGATGAAGTCGATCATGAGCGGCACGACCACCGCCGGCGAGACTGCCGCCAGCACGGCCCCCAGTATCGCCGACTCCATGTAGCTCAGGTGCAGCAGCCACGGCCCGAGGAAGGTGATCGCCGTCCCCTCGCAAATAGCCGGCACACACGACAGCAACGCCACCCGCAAGCCCACGCGACGCAGCGTGTCCGTGCTCAACTCGAAGCCCGCCCGCAGCAGGATCACTATCAGGGCTATCATCCGCAGGTCGGATGACACGCCGAGAAGGTCCGGCTTCAGGATCCCCAACACGCAAGGCCCCAACGCGATGCCCACGCCCAGCATGCCCACCAGGCCCGGCACCCGCGCGCGGCGAAGGAGAAAGTCGACCAGCAGGCCGAGAATGATCAGTTCCGCAAGTCCAATCGCCATCGGTTCCTGTCCTGCCGACCGAGCGGCGTCTCACCGGCGGGGCACAGCGAGACGCAATTCGACCGGGAACTTGGAGGGAATCATCGGGCCAGGCCCACGCTCCCGCCGCCAGAACGGTAGGAGTCATCAGCCCAACTGGCGATTGAGGGGGACTCCATCCCCTTGCCGCCGCATTGTACCGCCTGCCACAGGGTTGTCAAGGGACATCCCCTCACGATTGCCCTCCCGCCGGGGCGGAGGATCCCACCGTCCCCGGCGCCGCCGACAGCCCCTCGGTCGCGCGCCCAATACGAGGCTTGACGAATCGGGAAACGCGGCCATGCTCTGCGGCCTGGCCGGCGACGGGACAGTGGACTGGGCGGCGGCCGGCGGATATCCTCTGCGGCGGAGACATAGCGGAGCCCAGCATGGCCGGGACGCACAGCCAGTTCGACCGCGGCAAGCTGAAGATCCTGCCGCTGTCTGTCCGCCAGCACCTGGTGGACGTCTCGCAGGTGCTCAAGGTCGGCCAGCGCCCCATGCCCTTCAACAACCACAGCCTTGCGGACCTGGCCGAGGCGATCGTCGGGGCCCGCCACGCCCGCGCCGCGGGG
>CAYUYH010000052.1:0-13070 GCA_964449175.1 uncultured Planctomycetaceae bacterium | reverse complement strand
CCCGTACCACCACCTGCGCGGCGTGCACAACGGTCGGCTGTTCTACGACCACACCAAGCCGTGGGTGACGCACTCCTCCATCCAGCACAACGACCTCGCCCGCGTGCCGGAATGGCGCCGGCAGTACGGCAAGCCGGTCGTCGTGGACGAGTGCTGCTACGAGGGCAACATCTTCCGCCGGTGGGGCAACATCCCAGGCTGGGAGCTGGTGCACCGGTTCTGGACGGGCGTGATCGGCGGCGGCTACGTCGGGCACGGCGAGACGTTCGTGCACCCCAAGGACGTGCTGTGGTGGTCGAAGGGCGGCAAGCTGCACGGCGAGAGCCCCAAGCGGATCGCCTTCCTCCGCAAGATTCTCGAGGATGCCCCGCCGACCGCCCTGGAGCCGATCAGCCTGGCCCGCGGCAATGACGCCCTGGCCAAGCCGGGCGAGTACTACCTGTTCTACTACGGCATCAAGCAGCCGGCCGTCATGCCGATGGACCTGCCGCCGCGGGCGCGATTCACCGTCGAGATCATCGACACCTGGAAGATGACCATCAAGCCCCTGCCGGGCACGTACAGGGGCAAGTTCACGCTCAAACTGCCCGGCAAGCCGTTCATCGCCGTGCGAATGCGAAAAGTGAAGTAGCTGCTCGCGCGGCGACCTTGAAATCCGCAGCCGCCGGACCTAAAACTCGAAGGAATGAACCACAAAGGACACAAAGCTCGCAAAGAAGCGCTGTAAGAGACTGCCCATGATTGAGCGTCCTTCTGTCCTTGGCGTCCTTTGTGTCCTTTGTGGTTAGGCTGTCTAGCTTCCTAGGAGAAAGCAGAGATGTCCAAGATCACACTCGCAGTCATCTTCGGCAACAGGGACTTCTTCCCGGACAAGCTGGTCACCGAGGCGCGGACCGACGCCGCGAAGCTGCTGAAGGCCGCCGGAATCGACGCGGTGATGCTCGGTGAGAAAGACACGAAGCTCGGCGGTGTGGAGACGTACAGCGACGCCAAGAAGTGCGCCGACCTGTTCCGCGCGAATCGCGACCGCATCGACGGCGTGTGGGTCTGCCTGCCGAACTTCGGCGATGAGAAGGGCATCGCCGACGTGCTGAAGCTGTCGGACCTGTCCGTGCCCGTGCTCATCCAGGCCTATCCCGATGACCTGGACAAGCTCGACGTCGCCCAGCGGCGGGACGGGTTCTGCGGCAAGATCTCCGTGTGCAACAACCTCTCGCAGGCGTTCGTGCCGTTCACGCTGACCAGCCGGCACGTCGTCCGCCCGGACGACGAGAGCTTCAAGCGCGACCTGGCCGGCTTCGTGAGCGTCTGCCGCGTGGTCAAGGGGCTTCGCAAGGTCCGGCTCGGGGCGATCGGCGCCCGGCCCGGCGCGTTCAACACGGTCCGCTTCAGCGAGAAGATCCTCCAGGCCCACGGCATATCCGTCACGACGGTGGACTGGTCGGAGCTGCTAGGCCAGGCCGACCGCCTGGGCGACGGCGACAAGGCCGCCAAGGCCAAGCTCGACGAGATCAGCGCCTACATCTCCGTCGGCAAGACGCCCGCCGACCGCCTGGCGAAGATGGCCAGGCTCGGCGCGGTCATCGACAGGTGGATCGAGCTCAACGAGCTGGACGCGACGGCCATGCAATGCTGGACGAGCATCCAGGCCAACTACGGCATCAATGTCTGCACGCTGATGAGCATGATGAGCCAGAAGCTTCTGCCCAGCGCCTGCGAGGTGGACGTCACCGGCGTGCTGAGCATGTATGCGTTGCAGTTGGCGTCCGAGGCGCCCAGCGCGCTGGTGGACTGGAACAACAACTACGGCGACGCCGACGACAAGTGCGTGCTGTTTCACTGCGGCAACTGGCCGGCGTGCTACCTGCCGGGCGGCGAGATCAGCACGGCGCCGATCCTCGGTACGTCCGTCGGCACGGAGAACACCTACGGGGCGCTCGCCGGCAGGGCGCCCGCCGGGCCGCTCACCATTGCCCGCCTGACCACCGACGACACCGCCGGGGCCGTCCGAGGCTACCTGGCCGAGGGGGTGCTCACGGACGACAAGCTGGACACCTTCGGCTCGCGGGCCGTCGCCAAGGTGCCCAACCTCCAGGAGCTGATGGCCTTCATCTGCGACAACGGCTTCGAGCACCACACAGCCATCAGCCAAAGCCACTGCGCGGACGTCCTCGCCGAGGCGTTCGAGAAGTACATGGGCTGGGACATCTACCGCCACAGTTGACAGCCATGGCCACGGAGCAGGAACTCAAAACCAAGTCGGTGGAGTACCGCCGCAAGCTGCTGGAGATCATCAAGCGGGCCAGCGCCGGCCACACCTCCGGCGACCTGTCGTGCGTCGACATCGTCAACGTGCTCTACAACCGCGTGATGAATGTCTCGCCGGCGAACATCACCAGCCCGGATCGCGACCGCTACGTCCAGAGCAAGGGCCACTCCGTCGAGGCGCTGTACGTGGTGCTGGCGGACTGCGGCTTCTTCCCGGCCGACGAGCTGGACACGCTGGGCTGCTACCGCTCGCGGTTCATAGGCCATCCGACGCGGAAGATCCCCGGCATCGAGCAGAACACCGGCGCCCTCGGCCACGGACTGGCGGTCGCCGTGGGCATGGCGCTGGCCGGCAAGATGGACAAACGCGACTACCGCGTGTTCTGCGTGCTGGGCGACGGCGAGCTGGCGGAGGGCTCCAACTGGGAGGCCATGCAGGCCGCCGCCCACTACAAGCTGGACAACCTCACCGCCATCGTCGACCGCAACCGCCTCCAGATCACCGGGCCGACCGAGCAGGTCTGCGCGCTCGAGCCGCTGGCGGCCAAGTTCCGCGCCTTCGGCCTGGCCGTGCGGGAGACCGATGGCCACGACGTCGGCGAGTTGATGAAGGCGCTCAAGAAGCTGCCCTTCGAGGCCGGCAAGCCCAGCATGCTCATCGCCCACACGGTCAAGGGCAAGGGCGTCAGTTTCATGGAGGGCGACCCCAAGTGGCACCACGGCACGCCCAGCGATGAGGAGTACAGCCAGGCCCTCGAGGAGCTGGCGGCCACGCGGAAACGACTGGACCTGGAGTGCGGCTAGCAGGCCGCCGCGGCGCGAATGAGCAAGACCGACACAAACATGGGCAAGGCGAACCTGGAGGTCTGGGCGGCTACGCTGACCGAGCTGGCCCGCGCGGACCGGGACGTCCTGGCCGTGTGCAGCGACTCGCGCGGCTCGGGGAAGCTCGCGCCCTTCGGCAAGGAGCTTCCCGACCAGCTCGTTGAGGTCGGCATCGCCGAGCAGAACCTCGTCGGCATCGCCGCGGGGCTGGCCTCGTGCGGCAAGAAGGTCTTCGCCGTCTCGCCGGCGTGCTTCCTGACGGCGCGCGCGCTCGAGCAGATTAAGAACGACGTCTGCTACAGCGACAATCCGGTTACGCTGGTGGGCATCAGCGCGGGGGTGAGCTACGGGGCGCTCGGCGCGACGCACCACTCCATCCATGACCTGGCCGCACTGCGTGCGATCCACAACGTCACCGTGGTCGCCCCGGCCGACAACCACGAGACGCGATGCGCCGTCCGGGCCGCGGCCGAGGCCGACCATCCCGTCTTCCTGAGGTTCGGCAAGCGACCCATGCCGCATCTGCACGCCGACGCCACGCCGTTCGAGTTCGGCCGGGCCATCGTGCTGCGGGAAGGCGGCGACGTGAGCTTCGTCGCGACCGGCGAGACCGTTTGTCACGCGGCGGCAGCCGCGGACGCCCTGGCCGAAGAAGATATCTCCGCCGGCGTGATCAGCATGCACACGGTCAAGCCGCTGGACGAGCAGGCGATCCTTGCCGCCGCTGCCGGCAGCAGGGCGATCGTCACCGTCGAGGAACACAGCGTCTGCGGCGGGCTGGGCGAGGCGTGCGCGGCGGTTCTCATGGCCCGCGGCTGCGACGTCGCGTTCGAGATCGTCGGCTTCCCCGACGAATACATGGTCACGGGCAGCCAGGGCGACATATTCACGCACTACGGCATAAGCGCCCAGGGCCTGGCCGACCGGGCCAAGCGCCTGCTCGCCGGGAGGAAGGCCAAGTGAAATACATCCTCGCCGTCGACCAGAGCACTTCCGCCACCAAGGCCATCCTGTTCGACGTCGCCGGCGGCGTGGCCGACAAGGCCTCCGTCAACCACCAGCAGCACTACCCCCGCCCGGGCTGGGTGGAGCACGACGCCGAGGAGCTTTTCGCCAACACGCTGGCCGTCATCCGCGAAGTGATGGGTCGCAATGCCAAGCTCGCCGGCGACGTGCTCGCCCTCAGCATCACCAACCAGCGCGAGACGTTCGTGGTCTTCGACCGCAAGACCGGCAGGCCCCTGCACAACGCGGTCGTCTGGCAGTGCCGCCGCGGCGACGAAATCTGCGCCAAGCTACGCGACGCCGGCCACGATGAGACCATCCGCCAGGTGACCGGGCTGAAGATCGACAGCTATTTCCCGGCCTCGAAGATCAAGTGGCTGCTGGACGAGGACGCCGAGGTCCGCCAGGCCGTCGAGTCCGGCCGGGCGTTGATCGGCACGATCGACACGTACCTGATCCACCGGCTGACGGGGGGGAAGGTCTTCGCCACGGACCAGACCAACGCCAGCCGAACGCTGCTGTACGACATCACCAAGCTGAAATGGGACGACGATCTTTGCGACCTGTTCGGCGTGCCGGTCGCAGCCCTGCCGGAGGTTCGCGACAGCAGCGCCGAGTTCGGCGCCACCGACGCCGACGGCGCGATCGGGCGCGAGCTGCCGATCTGCGGCGTCATGGGCGACAGCCAGGCGTCGCTGTTTGCCCATAGGTGCTTCACGCCCGGCGACGTGAAGGTCACGTTCGGCACGGGCTCGTCGATCCTGCTGAACATCGGCAACGAGATGAAGTTCTGCGGCGGCGGGATCGTCACCACGATCGGCTGGGTGATCGGCGGCGAGTGCACGTACACCTTCGAGGGCATCATCAATTGCAGCGGCGCGACGGTCGCCTGGATCAAGGACCAGCTCGGGATCATCTCCGCCCCGGCCGAGACCGAGACCCTCGCCCGCGGCCTCGCCGACAATGGCGGCGTGTACATCGTGCCGGCGTTCGTCGGCCTGGGCGCGCCGTACTGGAAGGCCGACGCCAGGGCGGCCATCGTCGGCCTGACGCAGCACAGCACGCGGGCGCACGTGGCCAGGGCGACGCTGGAGTCCATCGCCTATCAGATCAAGGACGCGCTCGACGCGATGGCCGACGACTCGCCCGCCCCGCTGACGGTCATCCACGGCGACGGCGGCATGGTGGCCAACAGCTTTCTGATGCAGTTCACCGCCGACGTGCTGCGGCTGCCGGTGGCTGCCTCGACCGTCGCTGAGCTGTCGCCGCTGGGCGCGGCGCTGGCGGGGGCGATCGGCGCGGGGGTCTATGGCGGCCTGGACGAGCTGGCCGCACTGAAGTTCCAGGCCAAGGAGTATCGCCCGCGGATGGATGCCGCCGCCGCCGCCTTCCTGCACGCCGGCTGGCAACAGGCCGTGCGGAGGGTGCTGCTGTAGCGCCCGGTCGGGCGCCGCCGGGCCGTCGTGCGGCCTTGCCGCCGAGCCGGCTGCGAGCGAGCGTGTTCCCCGACTACTGGTAGTGGCGAGGGCAGTCCGCGCACTGGGCGAAGTAGTGCCGCACGCAGAGCAGGATCAGCTCGTGGCGGTCCTGAACGTCCAACTTCGAGTAGAGGCGGTTCAGGTGCGTCCGCACGGTAGCCGCCTTTATGCCCAGGTCCGAGGCGATCTGCTTGTCGCTCATGCCGAGGAACAGGTGCCGGGCGATCTGCAACTGACGGTGCGAAAGCTCCAGGTCCTGCGACATGTGGTCCCAGTCACGGTCGGAGAATATCCCATCTTCTGACAGCGTCATCGTTACCCCATTGTGCAGCAAGCTCCTAGCGGCTGCCGCGCGAGGCACACTGGCCCGCGTGCATTCGGTTGCCGGCCTGCGACCTGCGGCTGCCTGCGCTACGGCGGCAGCGCTGAGGGAGGCGTCCCCTCTGACACAACATGGCCCGGGAGCCTCAGACTACTCATGTGGGCGGTAATCGCAATTCCACTATTGTGACTACATGCGCAGAAAGCAGCCGCTTGGGTCGTTGGCCGCCCCGTTATCGGCTGCCTGCTGAGAGATCGGGCAGACCGGGCCAAGGAACACAACGAGAGATGAACGACACTCCCGGGCAAGAATGCCCAGTCAACACTACATATGATACTCCCTTGCGCCGCTCGGGTCAAGCCTGGCGGCCCGGCCCCGGTCGCCGGGTGCGCCGAGGCGCGGTATTGTTCCATGCGAGGAGGCAAGTTAGAATCACCCGCCTTGGGCGATTCCAGTGGGCCCACGAATGCGAGCCTTGCCGGCGGGGCGTCAAGTGACGGCCTGGCCGCGACCTGAGAGCTGTGGAAGGAGAGTGATTCGAGATGAAGCAGTCGCTAGTCAGCCAATTCCGCAATCCGCCCAGCGAGTACCGCGGCGCGCCGTTCTGGGCGTGGAACGGCAAGATGGAGCCGGATGAACTTCGCCGTCAAATCCGCCTGATGCACCGGATGGGGCTTGGCGGGTTCTTCATGCACAGCCGCGTCGGGCTTGAAACGCCATACCTGTCCGACGAGTGGATGGATTGCGTCGCGGCCTGCGTGGACGAGGCCAAGAAACTGAACATGCGGGCCTGGCTGTACGACGAAGACCGTTGGCCCAGCGGCGCCGCCGGCGGGATGGTCACGAAGAACCCCGCCTACCGCGAACGCGAGCTGGAGATGGTGACGTTCGAGAAGGCCAGGGATTTTAGGTGGGCCAAGGAGTATCTGGCCGCGTTCACCGCCGTCATCGACCCGCCCAACGCCAGCGACGTCCGCCGCCTCCGCCGGGGGCAGCGCCCTACCAAGCTGCGGCGAGGCGAGAAGGTCCTCGCCTTCCGCGTGGTCGTCAAGCCGTGCATCTCCTGGTACAACGGCTATACGTACATCGACGCGATGAACTACCAGGCCGTCCGCGAGTTCATCCGCGTGACCCACGAGGCATATCGCAAGCGCTTCCAGGGGGACTTCGGCAAAGCGATCCCCGGCATATTCACCGACGAGCCGACCTACGGCAAGTGCACCACGCCGAACCTGATCCAGTGGACCGACAAGCTGCCGGCCCACTTCCGCAAGCGATACGGGTATGACATCCTGGACCATCTCGTCGAGCTGCTGCTGGACGTCAACGGTCAGGCCGTCAGCCAGGCCCGCTGGCACTACCGCGACTGCATCACGTTCCTGTTCACCGACGCCTTCGCCCGCCAGATCGGCCAGTGGTGCGAGACCGCCGGCCTGGAATTCACCGGCCACTCGCTCGGCGAGGCGACGCTGTTCAGCCAGACGCGCGTGGTCGGCTCGTGCATGCGGATCTACGAGCACATGCAGGCCCCCGGCATGGACCTGCTGACCGAGTACAGCCGCGAGTACGACACGGCCAAGCAGGTCAGCTCCGTCGCCCGCCAGTTTGGCCGGCGGTGGCGGCTGAGCGAGACCTACGGCTGCACCGGCTGGGACTTCAACTTCGCCGGGCATAAGGCGCTCGGCGACTGGCAGGCGGCGCTCGGCATCAACCTGAGATGCCAGCATCTGTCGTGGTACACGATGCTCGGCGAGGCCAAGCGCGACTACCCGGCGGCCATCTCGTATCAGTCGCCGTGGTGGCGGAGCTACGAGAAGGTCGAGGACTACTTCGCCCGCGTGAACCTGCTGATCAGCCAGGGGCGCGAGGTTCGCGACCTGCTGGTGATCCACCCGGTCGAGAGCATGTGGACGCTGTACGCGATGGGCAACTGGGACGCGATGCAGGAGTACAACCAGACGGCCTGGAAGCTCCGGGACGCGCTGCTGGCCGGCAACGTCGACTTCGACTGGGGCGACGAGGACATCATCGCCCGCCACGGGCGCGTGCGGCGGAAGGGCGGTAAGGTTGTCTTCACCGTCGGCAAGGCCGACTACGCCACCGTGCTCGTGCCGCGAGTGCGGACCATCCGCTCGACGACGCTGGCGCTGCTCGCCAAGTTCCACAAGGCCGGCGGGGCGGTCGTGTTCCTCGGCGAGCCGCCGGACTACGTCGACGCCCTGCCCAGCATAGAGGCGGCCGACCTGGCCGAGCGATGCGGGCGGGCAAAGACCCAGCGCCAGGTCGTCAAGGCGGTCGAGCCGACGGCCCGGCGGGTGTCCATCACCGACGGGCGCGGCAGGCAGATCACGCCGACCCTCTACAACCTCTCCGAGGACGCAGACGCGATGTACCTGTTCGTCTGCAACACGGGTCACAACAACTTCGGCCGGCAGCAGGCCGACCCCGGCGTGCGGGACAGACGGCTGGCGTTCGAGACGGTCAACATCGCCGTCCGCGGTGACAGCAAGGCCGCCCCGATCGAGCTGGACTGCGACAGCGGCGGGGTCTTCACCGCCAACGGCCGGGCCACCCGCGACGGCTGGACCATGACCACGTCGCTGCCCCCCATCGCCAGCCGGGCGTTCGTCCTGCCGAAGCGGCCGATGCGCAAAATGCCGCCGAAGCGCCGGCAACTGCGCGACCTCCGCACGCAGGCCCTTGGCGGCAAGAAGTGGGACATCCAACTGTCCGAGCCCAACTGCCTCGCGCTGGACCGCCCGGCCTACCGCATCAACGGCGGCGCGTGGCGCAGGCCCGCGGAGATCCTCGCCGTTGACAACGCCGTCCGCGACGCGATGGGCGTGCCGCGACGCGGCAAGGGCATGATACAGCCGTGGGCGAGGCCCAAGGTCGCCAAGCCCAAGACGGCCGAGGTCGCGCTTCGCTACGAGTTCAACGTCGCGGCCCTGCCGGGCGGAGCGATGTATGTGGCGTTGGAGCGGCCGGAGACGTTCGCCGTGTCCGTCAACGGCCAGCCGGTCGACACCGACGTCGAATGCGGCTGGTGGGTGGACCGCTCGCTCCGCAAGCTTGCGTTCGACCCGTCGTCGCTGCGCCTCGGCCGCAATGAACTGACGCTCGTGTGCGACTACAGCGAGCTGCACTCCGGGCTGGAGATCGTCTACGTGCTGGGCAATTTCGGCACAAAGGTCAGCGGCTACGATCTGACGATCACCGCCGCGCCGCGATCGCTGCGGATCGGCGACTGGGTCAAACAGGGCCTGTCGTTCTACGGCGGCTCGGTCGGCTACGTGCGGACGATCAGGCCGAAGCTGCGCAAGGGCCAGCGACTGTTCGTGCAGGTGCCGCGCTACGAAGGCGCCGCGGTCCGCGTGCTGGTGGACGGCCAGGCCACCGGCGTGATTGCCTGGGAGCCGAACGAGATCGACATCACCGATTCTCTGACGCCGGGTGCCGCAGCCGTGCTCACCGTCGAGGTGCTGGGCCACCGCCGCAACTCGCACGGCCCGCTGCATCTGACCGACCGCTACGTCCGCTGGACCGGCCCGGGCGAGTTCCACCCAAAGCCCCAGTGCGAACTCGCCGGCTATAACCTCGTGCCGTGCGGCCTACTGGCCCCGCCGCGACTTCTCGTCAGGCGATAGTCGGCCGCGGGCAGAGAAGGTCAAAGAATGGGCGAAGAGCAAATCGTCGCGACATACCTGATCGAGACGCCGCATCCGCCTCAGGCAGCGGCCGAGGCGATGGCCAGGCAGACCACCGGCACGTTCACCTCCGTGCCCGGCGAGACGGCGGAGGTGCAGCGGCGGTTCCAGCCGCGGATCGAGCGCGTCACGCCGCTGGATGAGACGGACAGGCCGACATTGCCCGGCTCGCGTCCGCCGGCCGGCGCCACCGGCACGCCGCGATACACGCGCGCGGAGGTGGTGCTGTCGTTCCCGCTGGACAACATCGGCGCGAACATCCCGGTGATGCTCTCGATGGTGCGGGGCAACATGTTCGAGCTGCCGCAGGTCTCCGGCCTGCGCCTGATGGACCTGCTCCTGCCGTCCGCGTTCGCCGAGGCGTATCCGCTGCCGCAGTTCGGCGTGGCCGGCACGCGGCGGCTGACCGGCGTCCAGGGCCGGCCCGTCATCGGCACGATCATCAAGCCCAACATCGGCCTGACGCCCGAGCAGACAGCCGAGCTGGTCGCCCAGCTCGTCGGCGCGGGCGTGGACTTCATCAAGGACGACGAGGTGCAGTGCGACGGCCCGCACTCGCCGTTCGAGAAGCGCGTGGACGCGGTAATGGCCGTCGTGAACGCCGCGGCCGAGCGGATGGGCCGAAAGGTCATGGTCGCCTTCAACATCACCGGCGAGCTGGACGACATGCTCCGCCGCCACGACAAGGTCGTCGCCGCGGGCGGCGGCTGCGTGATGGCCAGCCTGAACAGCGTCGGCTTCGTGGGCCTGACGGCGCTGCGCCGGCGATGCCGCCTGCCGATCCACGGCCATCGCAACGGCTGGGGCATGCTCAACCGCTGCCCGATGCTTGGCGTCGAGTTCACCGCCTATCAGAAGCTCTGGCGGCTGGTCGGCATCGACCAGATTCACGTCAACGGGCTGAGCAACAAGTTCTCCGAGTCGGACGAGTCGGTGGTCAAGTCCATCAAGGCGTGTCTGACGCCGCTGTTCGGCGGGAATGAGGCGCTGCCGGTGGTGGGCTCGGGCCAGTGGGCAGGCCAGGCGCCAGCGACGTACAATCGCACCGGCACGGTCGACCTGCTGTTCCTCGCCGGCGGCGGCATCGTGGGTCATCCCGCCGGTCCGGCGGCCGGCGTGAGGGCGCTTCAGCAGGCCTGGCAGGCGGCCGTCGAGGGCACGCCGCTGGAGCGGTACGCCAAGTCGCACGCCGAGCTCCGCCAGGCCATTGAGAAGTTCGGTAAGCTTGCACACATGAAGGGGACAAGCTGAATGCCCGACGCGCGGGACCTGCTGATCGGCTTCTACGGCGACGACTTCACCGGCTCGACCGATGCGATGGAGTCGCTGGCGGCGGGCGGGCTGCGGACGGTGCTGTTCGTCAATCCGCCGTCGGCCGAGCAGATCGCGCGGTACGAGGGCCTGCGGGCGGTCGGCGTGGCGGGGCTGACGCGGTCGCTCCCGGCCGACGAGATGGCCGCGGCGCTCGCGCCGGCGCTCGAGGCACTGCGGAACCTAGGCGCGCCCCTGGTACACTACAAGGTCTGCTCGACGTTCGACTCCTCGCCGGCGATCGGCAGCATAGGCCGGGCGATCGACGTGGGGGCGGAGGTGTTCGCCTCGGCCTACGTGCCCGTGCTGGGCGGGGCGCCGTCGCTGGGGCGGCATTGCGTGTTCGGCAACCTCTTCGCTCGTAGCGGCGCGGACTCAAACCCCTTCCGCTTGGACCGCCACCCGTCGATGAGCCGCCACCCGATCACGCCGATGGACGAGGCCGACCTGACACGTCACCTCGCACGCCAGACCGCCAAGACTATCGCGCTGTTCGACATCACGCACCTGGCCGAACCGGCCGACGCGGCCAAGCGACACTTTGACGCGTTGCTGGCCGGCGGGGCGGAGGTCGTGCTGATCGATTTGCTGTATGACTCGCAGCACGCGGCGGTGGGGCGGCTGCTCGCCCCGCGCGGATCGCGAGAGAAACCTCTGTTCGTCGTCGGGCCGTCCGGCGTGGAGGCGGCGCTGACCGCCCACTGGCGCGAGCAGGGCGCGATACCGCGGACCGCCACGTTTGCCGACCCCGGCTCGGCCCGGCCTCGGCTGGTGGTCTCGGGCACGTGCTCGGTCGTCACGGCCGGGCAGATCGCCTGGGCGCTGGGACAGGGCTTCGCCGAGGTCGCCGTTGACTCAGCGGCCATCGCACGCGGCGCCGGCAGCGACCCCGCCGAGCAGCAGGCCGCGGGCGAGGCCGCCAAGCTGCTCCAGGCCGGCAAGAACGTGATCGTGCACACGGGCAGGGGGCCGGAGGACCCGCGAATCGCCGCGGTCACCGACGCGCTAAGGGCCGGCGGATACGACGACCTGGCCATCAAGACACGCAGCGGCGCAGTCTTCGGCAAGGCGCTGGGGCGCGTGCTGCGGTCGATACTCCAGGCCGCGCCGGTGAAGCGCGTGATCGTCGCCGGGGGCGACACAGCCGGCAACCTGGCCAGGGAGGTCGGCGTCGAGTCGCTGGAGATGGTGGCTCCACTCACGCCCGGCTCGCCGCTGTGCAAGGTCCGCGCGCCCGGCTCGCCGGCGGACGGACTGGAGATTACCTTCAAGGGCGGGCAGATCGGCAAGACGGACTTCTTCGGCGCGGTCGCCGACGGCAAGGCGGACTAGCGCCTCGTGACATATGATTGGGGCGGCGGAGTTCCTGCTCCGCCACCTGTAACGCTTGCCGGCGATCGCGGCGGAGCAGGAGCTCCACCGTGCCCAGAGCCCGGTCGCGCCGGCTACGAGAGGATGCAACTGACATGGCGAAGCAAGTGGCGCTGATACACACCTCGGCGATGATGGTGCCGGTCTTCAAGCCGCTCTACGAGGAGCTGCTGCCCGGCGAGGCCGTGTTCAACATGGTCGATGAAAGCCTGCTCCGCGACATCATCCGCGACGGGCGGCTGCTGGCGGCGACGGCCCGGCGGGTCGTCGGGTACGTCTTGGCGGCCGAGCAGGCCGGGGCGGATATCGTGATGGTCACGTGCTCGTCGATCGGTCCGGCCGTCGAGCTGAGCCGCAGCCTGGTGAGCATACCCGTCATCCGCGTTGACGAGCCGATGGCCGCCAAGGCCGTCGCCACGGGCGCGCGTATCGGCGTGGTGGCCACGCTGCCGTCCACGCTCGCCCCGACGGTGGAGCTGATCCGTCGCCTGGCCGCCGAAGCCGGCAAGAAGGTCGAGGTGACGGACAAGCTGTGCGAGGGCGCGTTCGAGGCCGTCATCTCCGGCGACGCGGCCACGCACGATGCCGAGGTTGCCGCCGCACTGCGGGATCTGTCGGGCCGGACAGACGTGATCGTGCTGGCGCAGGCGTCGATGGCGCGGGCGGCGGAGACGCTGTCGAGCGGGGAGCGCAAGGCGCCGATCCTCACCAGCCCGCGGCTTGGCGTCGAGCACCTCGCGGAGCTCGTTGGGCAATTGGAGTGAGGCGGTTCCAAGGTAGGAC